>CAZJDB010000264.1:0-19352 GCA_964544695.1 uncultured Chitinophagaceae bacterium | reverse complement strand
CCGCGTGGCGGGGAAAAATATTCAGGATATCGAACAATATGCCGACCGCCTGGTCGATACGCTTCGCCGGATCCCCTTCCTCAGGGATGTCCAGATCGCCCAACCCCTGAAGTTCCCCGTGGTCAATATCGACGTGGACCGCCAGCGCCTCGCACTGATGGGCTTCAACCTGGAAAATGTCTCCAAAAGCATCACGGATGCAACTTCTTCCAGCCGGTTTACCAACAAGAACCTGTGGCTGGATGAGAAGAACTCATACACCTACCAGACCCAGGTTGAAGTTCCTGAATACCAAATGACATCGGTGGAGGATCTGAATAGCACTCCCCTGGTGGAGGGGCAAATGCGTCCGGTGCTGGCCGACGTGGCGAGTATCAGCATCGATACCCTCCCGGGGGAATACGACCGTTCGGGGCCGAGGCGCTTCGTGACCATCAGCGCCAACATCTATAAGAAAGACCTGGGCTCCGCCTCCGAGGCCGTTCGCGACGCCATCCACGCATTGGGTACTCCTCCCCTAGGCCTGGTCCCCGAGATCAAGGGCATGTCTTCCCTCCTGACCGAAACGCTGGACTCCTTACAAAGTGGCCTCCTGGCGGCCATCGTCGTGATCCTGCTCCTGCTGGCCGCCAATTTCCAGTCCTTCCCCGTTGCGGTCAGCGTCTTGTCTACGGTGCCCGCGGTGCTCCTGGGGTCCCTGCTGATCCTACTGGCTACGGGAGGCACGCTGAACCTTCAATCCTATATGGGCATCATCATGTCCATTGGCGTCTCGGTAGCCAACGCCTTATTGATCGTCACCAACGCGGAGCGCCTGAGGCTTGAATACCGGGATCCCTTCAAAGCCGCAATTGTCAGCGCAGGTATGCGCTTCAGACCCATACTGATGACGAGCGCTGCTATGATCGTGGGGATGATCCCCATGGCCAGCGGATTGGGGGAATCGGGGGACCAGACGGCTCCCCTGGGCAGGGCCGTCATCGGGGGCCTGGCGGCGTCCACTTTTGCTGCTCTTTTCATGGTACCCTTGGTTTATGGATGGATCCAACAGAAAAAATCGTTCAACAGCGTGTCCTTATTCCCGGGGGACAGGATTGTTAAAAATGATTTCGGGCATTGACTTTGCCTGACTTTAGATGTACTTTTGTTACGTATGGGTAGCGCTCATACATATCGCCTCCTGGCGTTTAAATGCCTGGTTGGTTTAGCCACCCTGGCATTGATGACCGAGACCGTTTCCAGTAAATTTTATGAATTCGGGAGGAGACCCGTGTACAAGCAACAAGGCGTCCCCCACCTTGTAAAATATCACCACGTCTATCTGGACAAACGCTTTAGTAACAAGGATTTCGTGCATGTCGAGCCTTGGATTCCCGAAACCCGGCCCCTGTTCGCGCCGGCGTTCGGCATCACTCCGGAGTCACGATTTTTACCATCCCAATACCTCACACTGCATTTCCTCCGCAGTCCCCCGGCCCCAGTTGCCGGGTGCTAGAGGTTCTTTCGATTTTTTTATTTTAAAATGTAAAGCAATGAAAAAGCTATTAGGTTTAATATGCATAGCCCTGCCCGTATTTGCACTTGGGGGGGACACACCAGCTGCGTTTCACAAGATGTACCCCAATGCCACGGTGCGTAGAGTGAAAAACGAAAAAAAGGATATCTGCGTATACTTCCGTAACGACGGAAAAAAGTACCAGGCCTATTTTGAAAACGACGGCCGCTGGGAAAAGACCCAGCGTAAGATCGCACTGACAAGAGAACTGCCCTCGAATGTGCGTAGCGGCTTCATGCATAGTGGCTATGAAGGTTGCAACGTCGATGGCATTTGGGAGGTGATTGCTCCGGGTCGTCACAACTACGAAATCTGGGTGGACAACGGGGATTATTATGATTCCGATCACCACGACAGTTTCACGCACAACAATATCCTATATTTTAACACTCAGGGTCAAATGACTGATGTTCAAAGGAAATCGATGGTGGCATCGCTATAACAAAAAGTTAAAGGCCCCCCGGGACCGGCAAGACCGGCCCGGGATTGGCACGTACGGCCCGTTATTTGATTCCTGTTAGGTAACCAAACTTGAAAACTATGAAAAAGATCCTAGGACTCGTTTGTCTGGCACTCCCTGTAATGGCGATGGCAGGCGACAACAATCAAGCCGTTTCGGCATCTTTCCATAGCATGTATCCCTACGCGAAAATGCATGAGGTACAGGTGATCAACAAGGAGACCTGCGTGAACTTCCACGATAACGGGAAAAAGTACGAAGCGTGGTTTACCAACAGTGGACTTTGGGAAAGGACCGAGCGCAGAGTTCCCATGGCGATGGATCTGCCCTCGGACGTGCGCAGGGGATTCAAGAACAGTGAATACAAAGACTACAAGGTAGATCGTATGCGTGAGGTGACGGCCCCGGGCCACCACAACTTCCAGGTCTGGGTTGAAAAGAAGGACCACGGCAAAGTCGTAAAGAATGATGTCCTTTACTTCAACCAGGAGGGTCAGTTAATTAAAGTAGATCGGAATTCGATGCTGGCTTCATTGTAGGCCGTACTCATCGATTTTCCGGTAAAGCGTGGTCAGCCCGATGTTCAACAATCGGGCTGCCTCCGCTTTATTCCAGTGGGTATGGTTCAATACACGCTGGATGTGCAGCTTTTCCACGCTGGCCAGGTCGAAAGCGCTGAGTACATGGGGCGTCGAATGCGGAGCCGAGAGTTGAATATCCAGGGGCAAATGTTCGGGCAGCAGTACCGAATCTGCAAGGATAACGGCCCTTTCCAGGACATTTTTCAATTCCCGGATATTCCCCTTCCATTCGTGTGCCTGGAGCAGGGGCAGTACCGTCGGGTCCAGCGTAAGACTTTTCTTATTGGTCTTTCCCACAAATACATCCAGATAATACTGCACCAGGCCAGGAATGTCTTCTTTTCGCTGACGCAATGCGGGTAGTTCAATGGTAAAGACGTTGAGGCGGTAGAGCAGGTCTTCCCGGAAATGTCCGTTGCGCACTTCTTCGGATAAGTCCCGGTTCGTGGCGGCGATGATCCGCACATCCACCTTGATGGTTTTGGTGTCTCCGACCTTGATGAATTCCTTGCTCTCCAGGACGCGGAGAAGTTTTGCCTGGAGTTCAAAGGGCATTTCCCCGATTTCGTCCAGGAACAGGGTGCCTTCCTGGGCTTCCTCGATGAGGCCTTTTTTATCTTTGTTCGCCCCGGTGAAGGCGCCTGCCTTGTGTCCGAATATCTCGCTTTCCAACAACTCCTTGGAAAAAGCGCTGCAATTGATGGCAACGAAGGGTTTAAGCCTGCGTCCGCTTTCCTGGTGGATGGCCTGGGCAAACACTTCCTTTCCGGTGCCCGTTTCCCCCGTCAGCAGGACCGTGGTACCTGTATCCGCGACTTTTTTGGCCAGCGCGATGGCGTGTCGGATGGGTGCCGATTTACCTATGATGCTGTCGAAGGCATAACGCTTCCCAACCCTGGCCTCCAGTTGGGCGATGCGCTTTTGCAACTCCACGCGTTCGGTGGCCCTGGCCACGAGGGGTATGATCTTGTCGTTGTCATCGCCCTTGGTGATATAATCGAAAGCCCCGTTTTTAATCGCCTTGACCCCGTCGGGAATGTTCCCGTAAGCGGTAAGGAGAATGATCTCCGCATGGGGCGCCTTTTCGCGCAGTTTGCCCACGGCTTCGACGCCATCGGCATCAGGGAGCTTTACGTCGCAGATGATCACGTCCACGTCCTGCTGCTGGAGTTGCTGCAATCCCAGTTTCAGGTTGGGCGCCTGGAAGAGATGATAGCCTTCCAGTTGAAGGATGCGGGCCAACAGTTGGCGGAGCTTTTCTTCGTCATCGATAATGAGAACGGTCTTGGACATCCCCGCAAAATTACGATTGCGCAATCGTTTGTCGGTACTTTGGTGGGGAAAGTTTCCGAAATTGGAGGATGAGCACAAGAAGAGACTTCGTTAAACAGGTATCCCTGGCCACCGCGGGGGCTTGGCTGGGCGCCCCCGCAGCGAGCGCCGGCGGCACCGTCCGGTTGGGCATTATCGGCACCGGCCTGCGCGGCGAAAGCCACCTCGCGTTAGCCTTGCGTCGCCAGGATGTCGAGATCGCCGCGATTTGCGACGTCGATGACGGCATGCTGCAAAGGGCAAAGGACATCATCACCAAGTCCGGGAAGCCGATGCCAAAAATATTTACGGGCAACGACTACGCCTACCGTGACTTGCTGGCCATGGGCAACCTCGATGGGGTCATCATCGCCACGCCCTGGGAATGGCATACTCCCATGATCCTGGACGCCCTGAACGCCGGAATCAAATACGTCGCCACCGAAGTGGTGCTGGGCATGACCCTGCAAGAACACTGGGACGTGGTCCACGCCACCGAGGCAAAAAAGGCCCACGTCATGATGCTGGAAAACGTATGCTACCGCAGGGATGTGATGGCGGCTATGAATATGGTAAGAGCGGGGCTGTTCGGAGAGCTCCTCCATTTGCAGGCCGGCTATCAGCACGACCTGCGCGACGTCAAACTGGATCATGGGACCAATTTCGGGCCCGGGGCCTTTAGTGAAGCCCGCTGGAGAACCAACCATAGCGTGCACCGCAACGCCGATTTATATCCCACGCACGGCGTAGGGCCTGTGGCGATGATGGTTGATATCAACCGAGGGAATCGCTTTCTATCCCTATCATCTTTCGCCACCAAAACGAGGGGGCTACATAATTATATCGTCAAAAATGGGGGCGAGAACCACCCCAACGCCAAAGTGCGTTTCCACCTCGGGGATATTGTCACTACACACATCCACTGTGCGAACGGAGAGACCATCCTGCTGCAGCACGACACCAATAATCCCCGCCCCTATTCCCTGGGCTTCCGCGTGCAGGGCACGGGCGGCCTGTGGATGGACGTTGCGCAAGGCGTGTACGTCGAAGGTTCCAGCAAGCCCGACCAATGGGATCCCGCCGCCGATTGGTTCGCCAAATACGACCATCCCCTGTGGCAACGCTGGAGTAAATCAACGGAAGGCGCGGGGCACGGTGGCATGGACTTCTTTGTCCTCCATGCTTTCGTCGAGTCCATAAAACTGGGCGTCCCCACGCCCATGGACGTCTATGATGCCGCCACCTGGAGTGCCATCACGCCCCTAAGCGAAGCCTCCATTGAATTAGGATTTCAAACGATCGAGTTCCCCGACTTCACGGGTGGCCATTGGATGTACCGAACGAATGATTTTGCGCTTGGTGACGAGTACTAACTCGCGTAGGTATAACCATGTCAATAGCGGAATCGTGACGGCATTGAGTGGATTGAGGCGCCACGCCGCGGAAAAATCCCCATGCAATACGGCAGACATTCCGCGAACCAGGCCACACCCATAGCAGTGGTGGCCCGTTATCAATGTAAAAAGACAAAAGGAAAAACCGGTGGCATGGTAGTTCACGCAGGCAACCGGGACAGGTGCCAGGAGGAGCCCCAGGGCTTTACCTGCGTACCAACGGTCTGCCGAGTCCATCCCTAAACCCTCCGGTTAGGATCATAATGAAATCTATCAGTGTCCATATCCCGCATCCACCAAAGGTGCAGAGCTGGAAAATCCCGATGCCTGTCTTTTTCGTATAAAAACTGTGCACCCCGAAATGGCCCAGGAAAAAGCAAAGCAATAAAGTGGTCAGCCAATCATATCCTTCCGTATCGGGATCGGGTGTGCCTTGTTTGGACACGGGAACGTTTCCGGTCAGGACGCCGCATTTTACACAGACGACCGCTTTATCATCGATTTGAGCACCGCAGTTTGAACAATACATAGAGAGGTTTTGCCCAATATATTAAAAATTCCCTAATTGCCGGGTTTAACGGCTTTGGTTTGTCCGAGGGGCGCACCGTTGCGCATTTCCTCGGAGGCGGTGAGCACAAGGGTATCCCCTTCATTCAGGTTACCGAATACCTCTTCCATTCCTCCCGAATCGCGTCCGGTTTTAACGGGCACCCATTGTACTTTGCCATTTACCACCCGGACCACATAGACCAATTCCGGCGAATTGATGACGGCCGTCCTGGGAACGACGATGGTGCTGTCGGAGGCGGGCAGGGGGACAATGACCTCGGCCACCATTCCGGGGAGCAATCGCCTGTCTTTATTGGGTACATCCATTTCAATGCGCTCGGAACGCAAACGTTCGTCCACGGCGCCTGCGAGGCGCCGCACGCGGGCATAGAATTTCTGGTTGGGCAGGGAACGGACGATGAAAGCCACCTTATCCTTATCCGTCAGGTAACCCGTATAGACCTCAGG
The DNA here is from genome assembly GCA_964544695.1 of uncultured Chitinophagaceae bacterium. Taxonomy (GTDB): domain Bacteria; phylum Bacteroidota; class Bacteroidia; order Chitinophagales; family Chitinophagaceae; genus Dinghuibacter. Next base: position 13,034 of record CAZJDB010000264.1, on the reverse strand, counting down.
AATGGAAACGGCCAGGCGCAGGAGGCTTTGCTGGCGCAAGGTAAACAGGGGTAATTCCGAGCCTTTCCCCGAGGGACCGACGTATGCCCCGGGATTGACATTCCGCGCGCTGATCACCCCATCGAAGGGGGCCCTCATGACGAGGTAATCGCGGGTGTCTTCCACGACCTTCAATGCATACTTTGCGGCTTCTACCTGGGCGGAATCGGAACTCTTCTTTGCCGCTGCCTGATCCAGGTCGTTTTGGGAAACGGTACCCGGCGTCTGGCTGGTATTGTAGAGGCGTTCATACGTCGCCTTGTCCGCCAGGTAAGTGGCCTGGGCGGACATGATCCTCGCCCTGGCTTCGTCCAACTGGGAGGTCAGCTCGGGCGCTTCCATGGTGGCCAGCACTTCCCCTGTGTGTACTTCCGACCCGATATCGACCGGGAGCGATTTGACGAAGCTGTTGACTTTCGCATAGAGGTCTACCTGCTGATAGGCGATCAACTCTCCGGGAACCGTCAGGTTGGAAGAGAGCAACCCTTTGGCAAGGGGAAATACCTGCACGGCCGGGGGAGCGGGAGGCGCCTTTGGGTCGTCCGCAGCCCCGGCGCCACACCCGGCGCACAACAAACATAAAATCCACCATTTATTCTTTACCATACAAAGAGGGGATAAAGTGTTTACTTCCTTTGTCTTCGGGATCCAGGGACACGGATTCCACAGACGTCTTGTTCATGAACCATGAAAATACCAGGGGCAGGATGAATAAGGATGCAAAGGTTGACGCCACGAGCCCCCCGATCACCGCCCTTCCCAACGGCGTAACCTGGCCCCCGCCTTCGCTGAGGCCTGCCGCCATGGGGATCATACCCACGACCATGGCGAGGGCTGTCATGAGGATGGGTCGGATCCGCACTGCGGCGGCTTCTTTGGCGGCATCGATGGCCTTGCCTCCGCTTTTCCTCAGCTCTTCGGCATTGGTAATGAGAAGCACGGAATTTGAAATCGACACACCCACCGACATGATCATCCCCATGTAGGATTGGAGGTTGAGGGTATCACCCAGGGTGATCAGCATCAGCATGGATCCGAACAATACCGCCGGGACCGTGAACAGCACGACGGTGGATACCGCGAAGGACTGGAAGTTTGCCGTCAGCATTAGGAAAATGACCACGATCGCCACCAGGAGTCCACTCTGCAGGCTGTCCAGGGTATCCGTCAGGGTTTGACTCAGGCCCCGTGTTTCCAATGCCACCCCTCTGGGCGGTGCGCCTAGGGAAGCAAGCGCTTTTTCCACATCCCTCGTTGCGGTGCCCTGATCCTTCTTATAAATATTGGCCGTCACCGATAGTTCGGGAATGGACCCAATATCGTCGATTTCCCCGTCTATTTTCGTGGGTGTTGTCGTCGCCACATCTCCCAGAACAGGCCGGGGTGCATTTGGGAAAATGGGGATTTCATTGATATCCGAGACGCTGGTCATTTCATTAACCGGGACTTCCACCTGCACGTTATATCCCAAACCTACCTTGGGATCCAGCCAGATATTCTTGTTGGTCAGGCGGCTGGAGCTGGTAGAGGGAACGACGGAGGCAGCGATCGAATTCAGGTCCGTCCCCATTTGGGCCGCCCGGATCCTGTCCACATCGATGTTGATCGCCGGATACCGGATCGACTGGCCGATCTGCACGTCCCTCAGGTAGGGGATGGATTTGAGCTTGTCGACGATCTTGAAGGCCTCCTGCTCGTTCTGCCGCTTGTCCTTGGAGGAAATCATGATCTCGATGGGTGTCGGAGAACCCTGGCTGAGGATTTTGTCGGTCAGCTCGATGGGCTCGAAGGACACCTTGGAGTCCGGCATATCCCGCGCAATGGCCTGGCGGAAACGGTCCTTCAAGTCTTCCAGGTTTACTTTGAAACTGTCCTGGAGCTCTACCTGGAGCACGGCCTCCTGAGGACCCGCCATGAACAGGTATATGGGGTCCGTGGAATAGGTGGACGGATGGTATCCGACGAATGCGGAAGTAATGCCGATATGCCCCGGTCCAACCAGGGTATCCAGGATACGGATAGCTTCCAGCGTGCGCAGTTCGGTCTTTTCCACGCGGGTCCCGTCCGGGGCCCTGAGGCGCACCTGGAATTGCTTTCCATTCACGCGGGGAAGCACGTCCCGCCCGATCCGGGTGAACAGGAACACCGCCAGGCCGCCTATGATCACGATATACGCAATGGTGATGATGGCCCGGTAAGGGAAAAGGCGGTCCAGAAAGCGCAAATAACGAGCCCTGAACCTCTCGAACGGGGGCACTTTCCCCTTTTTGTTTTTGTGTTCGGTCATGGCGGCTTCGGCGGCATGGCGCTTTTCTTCCGCCTCCGATTCCGCCGGAGCTATATAATCCTTTTCACCCGCGGGCCCTTTCATCATCCAGTTAGCCATGACCGGAACAAAGGTCTGAGCCATCATGTAGGAAGTCACCATGGCGAAGCCGATGGCAAGGGACAGGGGCATGAACAGCGAGCCGGGTATGCCCCCCATGGTGAACGCAGGCGCGAACACACTCAGGATACAAAAAAGGATGAGGAGCTTGGGGAAAGCGATTTCCTTACACGCATCCCAAATCGCCAGGGACTTGGGCTTGCCCATGTCCAGGTGCTGGTGTATGTTTTCGATCGTCACCGTGGACTCGTCCACCAAAATACCTATGGCCAGGGACAGTCCGCTCAGGGTCATGATGTTGATTGTTTGGCCAAACAGGTTCAGGAACATCACCGACGCAATGATACACGTAGGGATGGTCATGATGACGATCAGCGCGCCCCTCCAGTCTCCCAGGAAGAGCAGGACCATCAACCCCGTCAGCAACGCCCCCAGGGCGCCCTCGCTGAGAAGGCTTTTGACGGCATTGATGACGTATACCGACTGGTCGAATACGTACGACAATTTTACATCGGGGGGCAGCACGCTTTCAAAGCGGGGAATAGCCTTTTTTAATGCTTGCACCACGGACCACGTGGAGGCCGCGGCGGACTTCGTGATGGGCAGGTACACGGAACGTTTCCCGTTGACCAGGGCAAAACTGGTGGTAATGTCCGCTCCATCTTCTATTTTCGCGACGTCCCCCAGGTAGATATTCTGTACACCACCTTTGAATATGGGTATCTTCTCGAAATCCGATACCGCCCGGAGGGTCGAATTGGCCGGGGTGAGGTAATCCAGGTCCCCGATGTTCACGTTTCCCGCGGGGGAGTTCTGGTTGTTTTCATTCAGGGCGGTCACGATTTGCTCGGCCGTCAGGTTGTGCTCGCGCATCAACACAGGGTCCACCCTGATGACGATCGTTCGGGCGTTCCCCCCGAATGGCGCAGGGGCCACCAGCCCGGGAATGGACGTAAAGTTGGACCGCACGTATACGTTGGCCAGGTCGTTTAATTCGGTGTTGTTCCGGGTGGGACTGCTCAACACCAACTGACCCACGGGGAGGGTGGAGGCATCGAAACGCAGGATAAAGGGAGGATTGGAACCAGGCGGAAAAATGGATTGCGCCCGCTGGCTGAATGCCGTCACCTCGGATGCGGCCTGGGCCATATTGGTGCCCGGATAAAAAGTCAGCTTTATCAGGGTCAGCCCCTGGATATTTTTGGTCTCGATGCTTTTCACACCGGATACATACAACAGCAGGTTGACATAGGGCTTGCCGAAATACGCCTCCATTTGGGCGGGCGTGTACCCCGTGTAGGGATGGGACAGGTAGATGACGGGCAGGTTGATCGAAGGGAAGATGTCTATCTTGACGTCCGTAACGGCCTTGATCCCGAAGAAGAATAATCCCGCTACCAGCACCAATATCGAGATTGGCTTCCTAAGTGCAAATCTGATGAGTCCCATGTTTAAAATGCATTAATGAACAAATCCCAGTCGCCCGTGGCCGCCGCTTTGAACAACAATGCCTGCCAGACATTGTTGTTGGCGATGTCGCGGTCGGTTTCCGCGCGGTTGAGGACGAACAGGGTTTGCGTAAGGTCCACGATATTGGCCAGTCCGTTCTTGTATTGTACACTTTTTTGAATGTATGCATCCCGGGCCGCCTGGACTTGTATGGGCGCTTCCCGGTAATTGCTCAGGGCATTGGCGATCCGCGTTTCAGCAAGGACGCGCTGGGCGGACAACTGCTGATCGATCAATTCGTACTCTTCCCCAAGGCCCAGGGATATGAAGTGCTGGGCCGCCACTTGTTCATGCACGCGGAAGGGAGTCGTAAGATCCCAGAATACGCCCACCCCGATGAGGTAGTTGGTGCGTTGAATGCCCACGCCCTGGCCATAATTATGTGTATATCCGTAGGGATCGTTCGGCCCGAAATCATAATTGAAACCGGAGCCCCGTCCCTGTGTGACGCCGAACACGGAAAATACGGGCCACGCGGTGGTTTTCAAATATTTCGCCTGCTCCTCGCTTGCCAGTATCCGGCTGCGGAAAAACGTTAGCAGGGGATGATCTTCCGGCTTGATACCCGCGGGTGTCGCCATGGTTTTGGGGATGTCGGCCAGGAATTGCGTGTCCAGGCTGAATTCCCTGGCGGGTACGCCCAGGAGTTGCGCAAGATCATTGGCCCTTTCCTGCTCGAATTCCACCGCATTGGTGAGCGCGATCCGCGCACTGGAGACTTCGGCATTGGCCTGGGAGGAATCGACCCCTGGATTCAACTGTCCCTTGACTCTTGCCAGGACGACCGTCTGGACGGCCTGGGCGCGTTCCAGGTTGCTTTGCTCGGTATGGATGAGTTGCTGGGCGGCCAGTAGATTCAAATAGGCGCCCGCCACCCGTACTTCCTCCTCGAAGCGTTCCTGATACAGGTCGCTGGTATCCTGGGCCAGGATTTTCCCCTCTGCACGAACCCTTTCTTTATAGCGTCCGAAGGTGAAGAAATTCCAGTTGACGTTCGCCAGGTAAAGGGATCCGAAGGCCGCCGTGTTGTTCTGACCGGGGAGCACGGGACCCGAAGAGGCCGCGGTCAATCCCTCGAAACTATACAGCGGACCGTTTTGTCCATTGACCGTCCCGTAGTCCTGCTGGCCTGAGAGGGAGACGTCCGGCCAGTATTCCCGGCGCGCCTCTTCCACGGAGGCTTGGGCGGAGCGGACGTAATTGGCTTTGGCTTTTAGCGTTGGATAATGCTCCAGGGCTGTGTCAATAGCCTGTTTCAACGTGAGCACCTGGGCTTCACAGGTATTCATCAATAGTAAACCGGCCATTAACCCGATTGGGAAAATTTGGTTTTTTCGCATTGGCACGCAAATTTACTCCCAAGGCATCCATGAGCAAAATGAATAAACTTTGTATCTTCCATTAGTTTTTTTCATATGAATATCGGTTTACAACATTTCCGCCTCGTAGATACAATCGTCCGGGAAGGAACGCTGACCCGGGCGGCGGATACTTTACACCTGACCCAATCCGCGTTAAGCCATCAGTTGAAGGAATTGGAGCACGAGTTTGGGTTACCGGTCTTTGACCGTCGTGGAAAGCGCCTGGAGCTGACAACCGAAGGGACGCGCTTCCTTCAATCGGCTGAAAAAATCCTATCCGAACTGTTGTCCCTGGAAGCCGATATCCGGCACCTCAAGGAAGGACAAGCCGGCGCGCTGAGGATCACGACCCAGTGTTATACCGCCTACCATTGGCTGCCTAAAATCATCAAATACTACAAACACAGTTCCCCCGGATGGGATATCCATGTCGTATCGGGAGCGACCTACAATCCACTGGAATACCTTCTTAAAGGAGACCTCGACATCGCCATCGTTCGTAACACCCTGGATAATCCCAGGATTCGGTACGAACCCATATTCGAGGACCGGGTTTATGCCATCTTATCCAGGCAACACCCCCTGGCCGGTCGATCGGCCATTTCCGTGGAGGACTTTCAGGATCAGGAACTCTTCCTCTCCTTCAATGACCCTGCTTCGGGGAGCATCCCGGTGGTGGAAAACATGCTCAAGGCACACCACGTCACGCCAAGGCATATCCATCGCATCCACTATACGGATGCCATCATCGAGATGGTGGACGCGAACCTGGGCATCAGTACCCTGGCCGATTGGATCATAGCGCCTTACCTGGAAACGCGGGATATCGTGGCGATACCCCTTCCACCGGAGATTGCCAACCGGACGTGGTACGCGGCGACGTGTAAAGATTCACCGGCGATCCGGCATTTCCTGGAATGTTTGAAAGTGCATTTTGCCTCGGGGAGTTAAATCATTATTTTCAAGCCTTCATGACTGGTGTTTCCTTACAAAAAACCTTGACGCCCTTTTTATTATGGGGATTGGGCGTGGGCTATGTCATATCCGGCATGTACTTCGGATGGAACCTGGGGCTTCCCCTGGGTGGTACCTTGGGTATGGGGATCGCCACGGTGGTCATCCTGGTCATGTACGTGACCTTTACCTTGAGTTATGCGGAACTTGCCTGTGCCATTCCCAAGGCGGGAGGTGTTTTCGATTATGCGGGGAAGGCCCTTGGACCTTCATGGGGGTTCATCGCGGGCATGGCGCAGGTCGTGGAATTCATTTTGGCGCCTCCGGCCATAGCCTTTGCCATCGGCGCGTATTTCAATGCCTTTTTTCCACAGGTGCCGGTGCTGAGCACTGCTATTGTTGGGTATATTTTTTTTACTGCCTTGAATATTTACGGCATTAGGGCTGCGGCCATACTGGAATTGTTGGTAACCATACTAGCCGTGGGAGAACTGGTCTTGTTTTCGGGCCTCACCCTTCCCCACTTTCGTATGGAACACCTCACGCACAATGCTTTCCCCCATGGCTGGGGTGGGGCTTTTGCGGCCGTGCCCTTCGCGATTTGGTTTTTCCTGGGGATTGAGGGCGTGGCCAATGTAGCCGAGGAAACGCTGCGACCCCAAAGAGACATCAGCAGGGGGTTCGGATGGGCAATGGGAACGCTCGCTGTGCTATGTTTGCTGATTTTCATATCGGCAACGGGCGTTGGCGGCTGGGAAGCCATTTCTTCTACGGATTCTCCGCTTCCAAAGGCGCTCGCGTTGGTAACGGGCCCTCATCGTCTCATGTATCATTTATTGATTACGGTAGGGCTTTTTGGATTGATTGCCTCTTTCCACGGATTGATCCTGGCAGGCGGGCGTTGCACCTATGAAATGGGGCGCGTACGCAATCTGCCTTCCTTTCTTGGGGCTTTGTCTCCGCGCTTTCGCACGCCGGCTTATGCCCTGTTGGGCAATATGGTCATCGGTATCGTAGCTTTGTTGCTGGGCAAAACGGATCAAATCGTCGTTTTATCCGTGTTCGGCGCGGTGACGTTGTATATCCTGGCCATGGTTTCCCTTTTGCGCCTTCGGTCTTTGGAGCCCGGGATGAAGCGTCCCTTCCGGGTGCCCCTGTATCCCTGGTTTCCCCTGCTGGCGCTGGGCATCGCGGTGGTGGCGCTGGTTGCGCTGTTTTATTATAACCTGATATTGGGCCTCGTGTACGTGGGTGTGTTGCTCCTTTCGTATTTGTTTTATAAACTATTGACATGACGACAAAAGAGATCCTGGATTATGTACACCGGCATCCATCGGGCCGGGTCAAGGTCGCCCTTGCGGACATCGACGGGGTGCTCCGGGGGAAATACGTCAGCGCTGAAAAATTCGCCTCCATTGCGGAGGGGAGCCTGGGATTTTGCGACGTCACTTTCGGTTGGGATATGGCTGACGTGGCCTATGACAACGGGAAATTCACGGGTTGGCATACGGGGTACCCCGATACGCAGGTGCGCATCGACCTGAGCACTTTTCGCAAAATTCCCTGGGAAAACGATCTGCCCATGTTTTTGGGTGAACTGACAGATGCTTACCCATGTCCTCGCTGTTTGTTGCAACGGATCCGGGAACGGGCCTCCTCTATGGGCTTTCTGGTAAATTGCTCCCAGGAGTTCGAGTGGTTCAATTTTTCGGAAACACCGGCGACCCTCGTTGAAAAGGGTTTTCGGGGGTTGACGCCCCTGACCCCCGGAATGTTCGGCTATTCGTTGCTGCGCAGCTCCCTGAAGAATGCGTATATGAGCGACCTGTTCTCGCTTTTGGGAAAGTTCGGTATCCCCCTCGAGGGCATTCATACCGAAACGGGTCCAGGCGTATATGAGGCGGCCATTACCTATGCCCCCTTGCTGGAAGCCGCGGACAGGGCCATCCTGTTCAAGACGGCAGTCAAGGAAATTGCGAACGCGCATGGCATCATCGCCACCTTCATGGCCAAGTGGAACGAAAACCTCCCCGGGTGCAGCGGCCACATCCACCAAAGTCTGTGGGACGGCGAAGGCACTACGAATCTTTTTTACTTGGACGGCGGGGTGAGTGACCTGATGCGCAGCTATATTGCAGGCCAACTCTTTTGCCTGCCCCAAATCCTGCCCATGATCGCCCCCACCGTCAATAGCTACAAGCGCCTCGTGGAAGGCGCCTGGGCGCCCACGACCCTCACTTGGGGGATCGACAACCGGACCGTGGCCCTCCGGGCATTGCCCGGCGGCAAAAAGGCGACCCGCCTGGAAACGCGTGTGGTTGGCTCCGATACGAATCCTTACCTCGCTGCCGCTGCCTGCGTGGCCGCCGGCCTGTATGGCATCTCCCATGGACTCGTCCTGGAGCAACCTGCTACGGTTGGCAATGGCTATCGGGATACCTCGCACGGCGTCCTGCCTGGCAGTTTGGCCGAGGCTACCGCCATCATGCGGGCTTCTCCCGTGGCTTCCGAACTTTTTGGCGCCGACTTCGTGGATCATTTCGCTCGTACGCGCGAATGGGAATGGAAGCAATATTCCAAGGCTGTCAGCGATTGGGAATTGAAACGTTATTTTGAAATTATTTAGACGCTCCTCCGGCGCGTCGCAAACACGTATAATGATTTACCAGTACAATTTTCCGACCACTATCCGTTTCGGGGCGGGCGCCGCCGCGGAATTGCCCGCATATCTTTCCGCGCACAATTTAGCTCGTCCCCTGGTGGTGACCGATCCGGTTGTCGCGCAGTTGCCCTTTTTCAAAACTATTATCGCGGGTCTCCCCGGCGCCGTCGTCTTCTCCGACATCCACAAAAATCCGGTGAAAAGCGACGTGTATAAAGGCAGCGAGGCCTGGGACGCCACTAACCGCGACTGCATCATCGGCATCGGGGGCGGGGCTGCCATCGACGTAGCCAGGGCCATCGCCTTGCGCATCCACCACCGCGAGGATCTGTTCAAATACGACGACCTGATCGGGGGGGATGTTTACGTAACAGGGGAAGTCCCACCCTTCATCACGATACCAACGACTTCGGGAACGGGCAGCGAGGTGGGACGCAGCGCCATCATCGCCGACGACGAAACGCACGCCAAGCGGATTCTCTTTTCCCCGAAGCTCATGGCCCGGATCGTCTTTGCCGATCCCCTCCTGACCATGGACCTGCCCGCGCCCATTACGGCGGCTACGGGTATGGACGCCCTCACGCACAACATGGAAGCCTTCCTGGCCAAGAACCCCCATCCCTTGTGCGATGGCATCGCCCTGGAAGGGATTTCACTCATTCGCGACGCGCTTGAACCGGCGGTCAACCGGCCGGACGTTTCCAATCGCAGCAAGATGCTCATGGCCTCGATGATGGGCGCGATAGCCTTCCAAAAAGGACTGGGGGTCGTGCATTCCCTGGCGCATCCCCTGTCGTCTTTATTGGATACGCATCATGGCCTCGCCAATGCCGTGAACATCCCCTACGGGATGGCTTTCAATATTGGTGGGTTCGAAGACCGTTTCCGTCGTATCGCGCGGGCCCTCGAACTCCCCGATGAAAGCGGCGGCGCCGTGGTGGATTACTTGTTTCGGCTCAATGATTCCATCGGGATACCTCGTAGGCTTTCCGCCATTGGCGTCCGGTCGGAGCACGTGGAGACTTTGGCGGATTTGGCATCTGCTGATTTTGCTCATCCGAATAATCCCAAGCCTGTGACGCGTGAAGATTTTAAACAGCTTTATCTGGAGGCGTTATGATTATTGGAGTTACAGATTGCAGCAAATATGCGCGGTACGCCGAATGGATCGGCGCAGCCGCGGCCGGCGGCGCGGGCGCCGCAGGTGGTGCGGGCGCCGCGGGTGGTGCGGGCGCCGCGGGTGGTGCGGGCGGCCTCGAAGTCCGCCGCCTCGCGCTTGGCGTTGGCTCGATCGAAGGCTGCGACGGCATCGTGCTGAGCGGCGGCGAGGATGTACATCCCCGATTTTATAATAAGCCCGAATACCTTCCGTATTGCTATGCCGATGACATCAACGAAGCGCGCGACGAATTCGAGATGCGCATCTTAGAATACACCGAGGCTAATGGCATACCCGTTCTCGGTATTTGTCGCGGCCTTCAACTTGCTAACGTATTTTTCGGAGGCACACTGATCCCCGACATCCCCTCCTGGGGAAAGTTCAGCCATGCGAAACTGGCGGATGGGTCCGACCGCAACCACTCGGTACAAGTCGATGTCGATTCCTGGTTCCACGGGATTACGGGCGCTTCCTCGGGCTTTATCAACAGCAATCACCACCAGTCGGCCGACAGGATAGGAAAAGGCCTGGTCGCCTGCGCCCTTTCCCCCGACGGAGTCGTCGAGGCCCTCGAAAGGACGGGGAACGGCCCATACATTTGCCTCGTTCAGTGGCATCCCGAACGGATGCGCGATCAAAATAGTTTGTTCACGAAAAATATACGCCGGGCCTTCCTGGAGGCCGCGCAGGTCAAATCCTTAGCACATGCAAATCATTAATCCGGCTACCGAGGAAGTCCTTGCTGACATTAAGGAAGACAGTCGCGATACCCTCACCGCGAAATTCGCGCGCCTTGACGCCTCGCAACCTGCCTGGGTGGCCCTGGGACTTACGGAACGCATCCGGGTTATAGGCCGTTTCCGGGACCTGCTGGAAAGCGAGCAGGAACGATTGGGCGCCGTATTGACGTCCGAGGTAGGCAAGCCCCTCCGTCAGTCGGGTAACGAAATAAGTGGCGCACGCACGCGCATTGGATGGATGCTTAACAACGCCGAAAAATATCTTTCCGATGAGTGGATGAGCGATACCGAAAAAATCGTGTACGAGCCACTTGGCGTGATCTGTAATATATCCGCCTGGAATTATCCTTACCTCGTCGGGGTGAACGTCTTCGTTCCAGCCTTGCTGGCGGGGAATGCTGTCATGTACAAGCCCAGTGAATATGCTACGCTTACGGGAATCGAAATAGCCGCCCTGCTCCACCGGGCAGGAGTTCCCGATGGGGCATTTCAGGTGGCTTTGGGCGGCCGGGCCACAGGGGAAGCGCTGCTCGACATGGATTTCGACGGTTACTTCTTTACCGGATCTTATGCCACCGGCAAACACATCTATGAACGCGTAGCCCCAAAGCTCGTGCCGTGTCAATTGGAATTGGGAGGGAAGGACCCCCTCTACGTCGCCGACGATGTTTCCGATATTACTGCCGTGGCCTCGGCCACAGCCGACGGAGCCTTTTACAATAACGGGCAAAGCTGTTGCGCGGTGGAACGCATTTACGTTCACGAGCGCATTTACGACGCGTACGTAGATGCCTTCGTACGCGAGGTACAGTCCTGGCGGATTGGGCTGCCAACGGAGGTAGGTGTCTATATCGGGGCCTTGACGCGGAAAGAGCAGTTGACACTGCTGGAAAGACAAATTAAAGATGCGGTCGACCGCGGCGCCAGGGTGCTCACCGGTGGGCAGCGCCGGACCGGACCCGGGAACTTTTTCGAACCGACGGTCCTGGTGGACGTCACCAACGACATGCAGGTCATGCAGGAAGAAAGCTTCGGGCCCGTTATCGGGATCATGCGCGTGGCGGACGATTCGGAAGCCTTACGATTCATGCAGGAGACGCCTTATGGCCTCACGGCATCCGTCTACTCCTCGAACCGGGAAAGGGCCGAGCACATCCTCAGCCGTGTCGATGCCGGTACGGGTTATTGGAACTGTTGCGATCGCGTCAGCGCCGCCGTTCCCTGGAGCGGGCGTAAGCACTCGGGGATCGGGGCTACCCTCTCCCACATGGGACTCCGGGCCTTTACCCATCCAAAAGCCTGGCACTATGCGCATCACTGAACCTGAATCGTATTGCTGCCGTCGTCATTTTGCCCGGTCCCCATCCAACTGACGGACCCCCCCGAGGGCATGGTGAAGGTGGCGCTATTGTTATCCGTTTGTCCGCCCGGCGTCAGTGCACCAGGTATTTGACGGCCCTGTCTGGTGACGTGTCGAAGAAATGTTGGGAAGTACCAACGCCAAAAGGATGATAATAGGATAATGTTTCATAAGTCAATCGTTTGACGAAAAAGTAGAAAAAATAATTAGGATAGTAAACGAATATTTTAAATTCAGTTTTTAGACGTAGTGGCCTCCGTAAAAAAAGGGAGGCCCCCTTTTGAGTGTTGTGAATAATTGTTATTATTACACTAATATGCGTCGCCTATTCCTATTCGCCTTGCTGGCTCCAGCCACCTGCCTGGGCCAGGCCACCCTCACGGTAAGGGTCCCCGACTCCGCTTCCGCCCACAATATCAGCCGCTTCATCTACGGACATTTCGCCGAAGACCTGGGGCGCTGCATCTATGATGGCTTCTGGGCGGGGGACCACATCCGGATGGACGTGGTGGAAGCCCTGAAACGCATCAAGGTCCCCGACCTCCGCTGGCCGGGGGGCTGCTTTGCGGACCAGTACCACTGGAGCGACGGGATCGGCGCAAAACGGCCTACGCGCGTCAACACGACCTGGGGCATGGTTTCCGACAACAATACTTTCGGAACGGACGAGTTCCTGAAGTTATGCACCCTCATCGGATGTGAACCGTATATCGCGGGCAATGTGGGTTCGGGCACCCCCCAGGAAATGGAGAACTGGCTGGAATACCTCAACTACGGGGGCAACAGCACCCTGGCCGCAGAGCGCGCGGCAAACGGGCACCCCGACCCTTACAAAGTTTTCCTCTGGGGTGTCGGTAATGAGAG
>CAZJDB010000263.1:0-2954 GCA_964544695.1 uncultured Chitinophagaceae bacterium | reverse complement strand
GCACAAACCGATACTACGCTTTTCCACAGGAGAAAGGCACCAACTACTACATCACCGACAGCACCTGCACCCACCTCCTCCGCGCCGAAAAAGCCTCGAAAAAACGAGCCGTCGTCGTCGCCACCCTGCTCAACTACCAGGATGGCATCCCCGACAGCATCCACATCGAGCACCTGAAATTCCATTTCACCATCGACTTAAAACGCTTCGAATGATCCTCGGCGACCTGTTCCAGGCAAAGATGCAACACGACCCCGGGGTCATCACCGCGCAGCTCACCCTAAATGCTGCCCATCCCATATTTGAAGGCCACTTCCCCACCCAACCCGTAGTACCAGGCGTCTGCATGATGCTCCTTATGCGCGAGCTACTCGAAAATGCCCTGGGCCAACCCCTCAGCCTGGTCAGTGCCGATCATGCAAAATTCCTGACCATGCTCCGCCCCGGCGACACTGTACAAGCAGAAATTCACTACACCCCCGATCTAAAAATAACAGCCCGGCTTTTCAACCAGGCCGCGACCTACTTTAAATATCAGGCAACCTTCGCCCACCAATTATGAAAAATATTCTGCCGCCCACCGGCATTCCTTCCTGGAAATGGTCACCCATGTTGTTGAACCAATTTTGTAAGCGGTTGAATTTAGTGAGTAACCCTCATTGAATTCGGTATCTTCCAAACCAATGAAACCACTTTTTGTCCTCGTAGGAACCTTTAGCATCGCCTTACTCATTACGATATTTACAGGCGGTATCGACTATACTTTGTCGGGAAGGATCGCCATGGCTGTAATGCTTGCGTTTACCGCACTGGGGCATTTCCTGTACGCACGGGGAATGACCATGATGTTACCAGACGCTATCCCTTTCAGAAAAGGCCTCGTTTACCTAACCGGTCTCATTGAGGTCGCCGCCGCGATCGGGCTATTGATCCCGGGTATGGAAACGACGACAGGCTGGCTATTGATCCTTTTCTTTGTACTTATGCTCCCCGCAAATATCTATGCCGCAATAAAAAGGGTCGATTACCAGAAGGCGACTTATGAGGGACCTGGTAGGAACTACCTTTGGTTCAGGGTTCCTTTACAGGTGCTGTTTATACTCTGGACTTATTTTTCGGCGATAAAATGAGCAGCCCGGTCGAAAAACCGGGCTGCAACTTACAATAAATATCGGGCGAACCGTATTGGCGCAGAAGCGCCGGAAGCTCCATTAAGATTCTTTCCTGATCCACTTCCCCAAATTCTTCCCCAACACCGCGTAAGACTCGGAAATGCGCACTCCTGTGTCATAGTCATTCCCCATGAAAGTCCTGCCGGGGGCATTGGTAAAGGAGATTTTAGCGATCACATTGGAAGGATTCGCCGTTTCGACGATCCAGGCTTCTCCACTGATTTCGGCGGAGTGAGAACTGATCGCTATGTTGTAGCCCGGTTCCGTGTACGTGGTCTTGATGATGAGCGTGTACTTGGCGCTGGCACTCAGACCACCACCCCACTCTTTCACGAAAAGGTCCGTGAACTTGGGCTCGAAGCGGCTTTTTCGGTCGGATACCCATTCTTGTGCCCAGGTATCCCCCCTTCCGGGGTTTTTGGAATTGTACTCTTGCCTCTTTGCGCTAATATAATCTGCTTCCTTGTCGTACTTCCCGACCCTCATGTTGTCATAGTCGAACTGGATGTTGATGGAACCGTTACCCTTGAGCGCGGATAAATTTCCATCGATCAAATGGATGTGTTGAGCCTGAACGCCGGAGATGCCTACGAAGGCAGACAGGACGACGCCCAGGAAGGTGAGCAAACTTGGTCTCATAAAAATTGTGGGTTTTCCCTAAAATACACCTTTTCCCAGAAGTACAAAACTATGTTGTGCACCCTTAAAAGTATTATAAAGCAATACACGACCAGCCCGGCCGGTCGAGATAAAATGACAGGCTAACCAAATACCAAAGGAAGAGGCCGTAGGATATTCACCACAGAGATGTTTGAACCGGACCACGGGACGGCCCAGGTTATAAAAGGCGCTCAGGCGGCTGTCTCCATTCTCGCCGGACAGCAGCAGATCGGGTTCCCCATAAAGCTGCAAAAACGCCTCCAAACGCGCCCGCACCAAAACAGGATCCGTTTCATGCAGGATTTCCAACCCCAATAAAGCAATAGGCCCCAAAAGACCGCTCACGCGAAAGAAAGCAGCGCCCTCACCCGCCAGAGACCCCGGGGTCAGGCTATCATACAAAGATGAATTAGACACGATCTCCGACTTGAATGACCCCGCCAGGATTTCAATATTATTGTTGTAGGTGGAAATTTCATCCGCCCCACCCAATAAAAATGCCCCCGACGGCGACGACGCCGCAAACATCATCGCATCCAGCAAAGCGCATTCAAAGGCAAGTCCCCGTTGCACATGGGTGCTGTTGTACCCCTGGTTGCGGGCCATCATGCCGATCTGGGCCGCCATGGCGTTGGCAGTGCTTTGCACGAAATTGGCCGGTGTCAGCATCCCCTCCTCGTATTGGATGATCTGATCCAAAAATTTGATACAATCTTCCAGGCCTCCGTTCCCTGAACCAATGATGATCCCGTCGACCGGTTCGCGGAGTAAAGGCAGCGCCGCGCCCACACTGATCCGGACGCATTTCCCCATACGGCGGAGCATACCCGGGGGGATCCCTTCGTACCGAGGTTCCAATACATGCAGTTGATTCTCCAAAGACGGGCGCAGGGTCTCCAGGTCCACGGACCCGAAGGTCTGTTGGGGCGAGATGCACGATGTCTGGTGGATGTACAGCATACTTTGGCTAATTATTGTCCTTTGGACGACGCGCCTCCGGCGCGTCCGCGCGCGAAAATATTAATGATGAACAATTCCCCCCAAACCCAAAGGAGTTTGACATAACATGATCAAAAGACAAAGAAGAAGAAGCCAAAACGGGCGTCAACCCTAACTCCGGAA
>CAZJDB010000262.1:0-15012 GCA_964544695.1 uncultured Chitinophagaceae bacterium | reverse complement strand
TGGCGTGCTGCCGCCCATTTCCAGGCTGACCCCGGCCCAGGCCATGTATCAATTCATCAGCGGATACACGGCCAAGATAGCAGGTACGGAAACCGGGATCACCGAACCCAAGGCCACCTTCAGCGCCTGCTTCGGAGCGCCCTTTATTCCCCTTCATCCGGCCAGATACGCGTCCACGCTCGGGGAGCGGATCCGCGCCGCCGGTGCCAGTGTTTGGCTGGTCAACACGGGCTGGACGGGAGGTCCCTACGGACAAGGGGAGCGCATCCCCCTGCACCTGACGCGCTCCATGATCCAGGCCGCCCTCAGGGGAGCGCTGGATCACGTCGCCTACAGTAGGCACCCCATTTTCGGAATCGATATGGTCCAGAAATGTCCTGGGGTGCCTTCCGCGCTATTGTATCCCCGTAGTACCTGGAAGGACCCAAAAGCCTATGATGAGCAAGCGGGCAAGCTGGCGGCATTGTTCATGGGGAATTTCAAAAAGTACGAGGCCGGCGTCAGCGCCGAAATCAAGGCGGCGGGTCCGAACCTCTGACGCGCAAAAAAAGCGGCCGGTCCGGCGCTGTAAAACGCCTTTGCCGCCGCCTGCAAATGTAATTCCATTAGAACCGGACAATCGCGTCCATCGAAAACAAAAACTGATTCGGTTTGGGTGTTCCGATTGCATCATACGGATTCGTCCTGGGGAATTTGCCTCCGATCAGGTTCAGTTGGGTATTCCAGTCATACCTGATCTCCGGCCGGATCTGCAACCAGCTCGTAAAGAAGTAATTCACGCCAAATGTATGGCTGATGTAAGTGGTGGCAAATCCCGTCTGCTGCCCCTGCACGTCTTCGAAGAGGTCGTTGCGCAGGCAAAGGAAGCTCTTCGGGGAAAGCAGCATCTGGAAGTAATTCACGAAACCTATTTGCTGGTTGATCCCGTGCACGATAGGGCCGGGTCCTCCACCCGCATCGTACCGGACGGGACCGTAACTGGCCGATCCACCCAGGGCTCCGTTGTATTGCCATTGGTAATACGCCTCCGTTTGCATATGGAACGTCTTGTTGAAGCGGTGTCCCCAGGTGATGACGATCGCCTGCTTGTTGTCGTGACCCTTCGTGAAATTCGATTCTCCAAGCGTATTGATGCCTCCCCAAAGGGAGTTGTTGTTGTTGGCTGCCACCCACCTCAACATGGCCTGACCATGCAGGCTCGCCGAAGAATCCCAGGCGGCAACGTCGTTTCCGGCGTGGGCCCCCAGGATGAATTGCACCCTTTTGGATACCTTGAAGGTTGCTTGCACGCCCGTGAACGTATAGGCATCGTAGGTGAACATGACCGAGTGGGTGTATAAATAGTTGTTGGTAGCCAGTTGGGCTTCAATATCGGGAGGTGAAATATACCTGCCGATCTTGAGGATCATTCCCTTCCATATCTTAGGGAAGTACAGCATGAAATAAGTTTCCACCGGGTCGTAACCGTAGAGGTTGTTATAGGTGAAAAACTGTGTGCTGAGCCATCCCTTGGCCGTGGTGTATCGGTAGTCCTCACCGAATACGTTGCTGAGGCGGAACCCCCAGTCGAAATGGTCGGTTTGCACGGTATTGGGTTCCCTTTCGATGCGCAGGACCAGTTGGTTCAGCTCAAATGAATTGGGTATGATGTTATAGGAGACCGGTATGTTGATCTCCTTTGAGGTGCTGAGGTTACCGTCGAAATTGACCCAGCCGTACAGCTTGATCCTGCTTTTGTCGTTCGCCAGCCCCAGCGCTTTTTGCAGGGGGCCGTCGGACGCATCCTCGGGTAAGCCGATCAGGGGTTCCCCGTATTGCCAGTCTGTAGCCGGGAAGGGTGGAGAGGGCAAGGGTGAGGGGTTGACACGTGTACTATCGTAGGTTGGATAGTTTTGAGCCCTGGCAGAAATGAAAGCCATAAATAAGGCCAGTCCAAGTAGTATGTATTTCCTTTTCATGCCATGCCCCTGGCCAAAAAGGGATCCCTTTTTGCCAAGATGCTGATAGTCAAATGAATATGCGCCCGAGGCCACGGGCTTGGCCTTTTCAAATTGAAAAGAGCTATTTAAATTGATAAGGTTAAAATAGCCCGAACAACATCGCATCGATCTTCGAGATGATATCCCCAAGGTGTTCGTCATTTTCCGGGAATTTGTTCTCGTCAATATTAATCACTAGAAGTGGCCCCTCTTTGTACAAATCAATCCACTTGTTGTAATATTCATTCAGACGCTTGAGGTAATCCAGGCGGATGTTCTCCTCATATTCCCTGCCCCTCTTCTGGATCTGGGCCACCAGCGTAGGCACCGAAGCCTTCAGGTAGATCAGCAGATCGGGGGGATTCACCATGCTTTTCAGGGTCTCGAAGAAGCCGCAATAATTCTGGAAGTCCCTTTGGTCCATCAGGCCCATCTCGTGCAAGTTGGGCGCGAAGATGTAGGCATCCTCGTAAATGGTCCTGTCCTGGATCACGGTCTCGGAGCCCCTTTGTATGTCCAGGAGTTGGTTGAGGCGTCCGTTCAGAAAATAAATCTGGAGGTTGAAACTCCAGCGGGGCATGTCCTCGTAAAAATCATACAGGTAGGGGTTATGGTCAACGTCTTCGAATTGCGGGATCCACTTGTAGTGTTTGCTCAGCATTTCCGTAAGGGTCGTCTTTCCGGCACCGATGTTTCCGGCGATAGCGATGTGCTTCGGTTTCTTGGGTTTGGCCATAACAGGTCGAACAATTTAACGAATTTATGTTGGCGCGGAAGCGCTAAAGGGAAAAATTAGCGCTTCCGCGCCAACTTGGCTAATTATTGTCCCTTCGGACGACGCGCCTCCGGCGCGTCAACGATACTGCATGCCCATAGCTTTGCGGACTTCCCTTAAGGTGGCCGAAGCGCTGACCCTGGCTTTCTCCGCCCCTTCATCCATCACCCGGTGAAGATAGCGCGTATCCCTTTCCAGTTCCCGGGCTTTTTCCCGGATGGGGGCGATAAACCGGATCATGTCCTCGGCCAGCGCTTTCTTCATATCCCCATACCTGATCCTGGCGTCGTTATAATCAAGGTCAAATTTTTTTATCGTTTCATTGGATGAAACCAGGCTCATCAGCAGGAATAGGTTTTCGATATATTCCGGCTTTGGAGTGAAGGGCGCGGTGGGACCGCTGTCGGTCTTGGCCTTCATCACCTTTTTCCGGATCGATTCGTCGTCGTCGTTGAGGTAAAGGGTCGCCATTTGGTTCTCGCTCTTGCTCATTTTCCCCTCCCCGTCGAGGCCGGGCACCCTGAGGAGGCTGGCCCCGAAGTTAAAGGCGTAGGGTTCGGGGAAGACCTCCGTGGAATACCGGTGGTTGAAGCGCTGGGCAAAGTTGCGCGCCATTTCCAGGTGCTGCTCCTGGTCCTTTCCGACGGGGACCTTGACCGCCCGGTGAACGAGGATATCCGCGGACATCAGGACGGGATAGGTGAGCAGGCCCGCGTTTACGTTCTCGGGCTGCTGGCGCACCTTGTCCTTGAAGGAAGCCGTCTTTTCCAGTTCTCCTTTATAGGCCAGCATGTTCAGCAACAGGTAGAGTTCAGCGATTTCAGGGATATCGCTTTGTACGTACAGCACCACTTTGGCTGGATCGAGGCCGCAGGCCAGGTATTCCGCCAGTACACGGTGGACGCTTGCGGACAGTTCACGGGTATCGGGGTGGGTGGTGAGGGAATGCCAGTCCGCAATGAAGAAATAACAGTCGTAACTATCCTGCATGCGGACGTAATTGCGCATGGCCCCGAAGTAATTGCCCAGGTGAAGGACCCCCGTGGAGCGGATCCCGCTGACGACGATCTCCCTTGTTACCGGATTTGACATAGGCCGCGAAGATACCCAAAAGTCCTATTTTTATGCCATGGAAGTAACGGATGCCCTTATCGACAAAATCGCCCACCTGGCCAAGCTGGATTTCCCAGAATCAGAAAAAGCATCCATGAAGCAGGATTTGGAAAAGATGATCCGCTTCGTGGAAAAGCTGGGTGAACTGGATACCACGGGCGTCCAACCCCTGCTGCATATGAGCGATACGGTCAACAACCTGCGCGAGGACGAAGTGAGGGGGTCCATATCCACCGAAGCTGCTTTGAGGAATGCACCCAGGCACGACGAGCGGTTTTTCCTGGTGCCTAAAGTGATCAAAAAATGAGTATTATTCACCTCGACGACCTGCGGAAAAGTTATTACCTAGGGAAACAGGTGTTGCCGGTGCTCAAAGGGATAGAACTCGACATCAGGAAAAACGAGTACGTAGCGCTCATGGGCCCTTCGGGATCGGGGAAAAGCACCCTCATGAATATCATCGGTTGCCTGGACAGTCCTACTTCGGGGACGTATATCCTAAACGGGCAGGACGTGAGCCAAATGGCGGACGACGACCTGGCTGATGTCCGGAACCGTGAAATCGGGTTCGTATTCCAGCAATTCAACCTGCTTTCGGGCCGGACGGCCCTGGAAAATGTCGCCCTGCCCCTGGTATACGCGGGCATTTCGCGGAAGGATCGCAACGATCGCGCCATGGCCCTCCTGGAAAAGGTAGGATTGGCCGACCGCAGTCACCACAAGCCCAACGAACTTTCAGGAGGTCAGTGTCAGCGCGTCGCTATCGCCCGGGCCCTGATCAACGACCCCGCCATTATTTTAGCGGATGAACCCACGGGAAACCTGGATACCAAGACCTCCCTTGAAATCATGGATATTTTCGGGGCGATTCAGGCCCAGGGTAATACCGTCGTGTTGGTCACGCACGAAGAGGATATTGCGAAGTATGCGCACCGCGTGGTTAGGTTACGCGACGGGGTGATCGAGAACGACCAGGTCAACAGGGCAATCCATGTCTAATAAAATCTACACGAAAACAGGCGACACCGGAACGACGAGCCTTTACGGGGGGACCAAGGTGTCCAAGGGGCACGAACGCATAGAGGCCTACGGCACCGTGGATGAGCTCAATTCGCACATAGGCATGGTCCGGGACCTGCTGAGCACGACCGCGTCGCTGGCAGGGCAGGCTATACTGCTGGGGGTCGTGCAGAATCGATTGTTCGATATCGGGTCCACGCTGGCGCTGGATCCCGATGCGGCGAAGCAGCCATGGGTGCCCGAACTCCGCCAAGACGATATAAAGACGCTGGAAAAAGCGATCGATGAAATGGAAGAGCTGTTGCCCCCGCTGAAAAACTTCATTTTACCCGGAGGTCATCCCACGGTTTCCGCCATCCATATCGCGCGCTGCGTTTGCCGCAGGGCGGAACGTGCCGTGGTCCGGCAGGGGGCTACCGAGCCCCTGCCCTACCTGAATCGCCTAAGTGACTATTTGTTCGTGCTGGCACGGTTTACCGCCCACGACCTGGGCACTCCGGAAGTCCCCTGGACGCCCCGGGCCCAGAAGTGAACCCCTCGGTCAGGCGCTGACCAACCCGTCCTTCATATGGACCAGGCGGTCGCTCATTCGCGCCAATTCCTCATTATGCGTTACGATGACAAAGGTTTGCCGGAACTGATCCCGGAGCCCCAGGAAAAGCTCGTGGAGCTCCCGGGCATGGACCGAATCCAGGTTTCCCGTGGGTTCATCCGCAAAAACCACGTCCGGTTGGTTAATCAGGGCCCTGGCCACGGCTACGCGCTGTTGCTCCCCTCCCGATAGGGTATGGGGTTTGCTATCTATCCGGTCTGCCAGGCCCAGGGTGTCCAGGAGCTCGGTTGCACGCTGGACCACCGCTTTTTTCTTTGTCCCGGACAGCCAACCAGGAATACACACGTTTTCCAGGGCCGAAAATTCGGGGAGGAGGTGATGGAACTGGAAAACGAAACCCATATGGCTGTTCCTGAAATCGGCAAGCGCCTTAGGTTTTAGGTGGTCCAGGCGGGCATTCCCCAGGAAAATCTGCCCCTCATCGGGACGGTCCAGGGTACCCAGGATATGTAACAGGGTGCTTTTGCCCGCCCCCGAGGACCCGACGATGCTTACGATTTCCCCCGTTTCCACCTCCAGGTCAACCCCCTTGAGGACGGTCAGGCTCCCAAAGCGCTTGACGATACCTTTCGCATTTAACATGAAAAATCCCCGCTTTTAGGCAAACCTAGGGGATTTCGCTGATTCTCCGGGGGGGGTGTTGCAAATCTCACTATAACCATTACTTTTGCCAAAAAATTAAAAAGGCGATAACCCATGTTTTGGACATTAGAATTAGCATCCTACCTGGAAGACGCACCTTGGCCGGCTACGAAAGATGAGCTGATTGACTATGCCATTCGCAGCGGGGCGCCGATAGAAGTAGTCGAAAACCTCCAGGAGCTGGACGACGAAGGAGAGATCTATGAAGGGGTGGAGGATATTTGGCCCGACTATCCCAGCCAAGAAGATTTTTTCTTCAACGAAGATGAATATTAATCAGGTATCCTAACTCAGTTCTCCAGCTTACCTCATTTCTCCATCTGCTCGATCACTTCCGCGCTCACTCCCGTAAAGGAAAATCCTCCGTCATGGAACAGGTTCTGCATGGTCACCATGCGTGTCAGGTCTGAAAACAGGGTGACCAGGTATGCCGCGCAATCATCGGCCGTGGCATTCCCCAGGGGGCTCATACGCTCCGCATATCCGATGAAGCCGTCGAAACCCTTGACCCCGCTGCCGGCCGTTGTCCGGGTGGGGGACTGGGAGACCGTATTGACGCGGACCTTCTTCCGGCGTCCATAATGGTAGCCAAAGCTCCGGGCGATGCTTTCCAGGAGGGCTTTGGCATCGGCCATTTCGCTGTAGTCCGGGAATACCCGCTGGGCGGCGATATAGGTGAGCGCCACGACGCTACCCCATTCCGCCAGGGCGTCCATCTTCCAGGCCGTTTGGAGGACGCGGTGCAGGGAAATTGCCGAAATATCGAAGGTCTTCAGGGTAAAATCGTAGTTGAGGTCGGTATAGGGATTGCCTTTACGCATATTGACGCTCATCCCCACCGAATGCAGGATGAAGTCCGCGGGTCCCCCGAAGTGCTCCATGGATTGGGTAAACAGTTTCTGCAGGTCTTCCATGTTGGTCACATCGGCGCCAATGACGGGGGCGTTACCACACTGCTCTGCGAGTTTCTTGATTTCCCCCATGCGCATGGCGACCGGGGCATTGGTCAGCACGATTTGGGCTCCTTCCTCATAGCACTTCAGGGCGGCTTTCCAGGCCATGGACTTTTCATCCAGTGCTCCGAAGATGATGCCTTTCTTTCCTTTTAAGAGATTATAGGCCATTGGCGAATTTTGGCCAAAGATAGGGCATGGCGCTGAAGCGCCAAACGCGGCGATTTAATTGAGGATCATTTCCCTGGCGACCTTTAGCGTCCCATCGCTGAACTGCTCCCCGCTCAGCATCCGGGCTATTGCCTCTACGCGTTCTTTTTCTTTCAGGTGCCTGACCCTGGTCCGAATCCGGCCCTCTTCTTCCAGCTTATAGACGAAATAGTGCGCGTCCGCCTTGGCCGCGATCTGGGGTTGATGGGTAATGCAAATAACCTGATGCCCCAGCCCCAATTCCTTCATGATGATCCCCACCTGGCGGGCAGCTTCCCCGCTGATTCCAGTGTCGATTTCGTCGAAGATCAGGGTGGGCAGTTGCATGCTGCCGGCCACCTGGGATTTAATGCTCAGCATAAGGCGGCTCAGTTCGCCCCCGCTGGCTACTTTCCGCAGGGGCTCGAAGCGCCCGCTTTTATTTGCGTCGAAAAGGAATTCGATATGGTCGGCGCCGAAGGGCCCCAGGGCGGCGGCGCTGCCCGAGCCGGTGCCCGCGGGGCGCAGGTCCGCCTTCAGGCGCGCATTGGGCATCCCCACCCTTTGCAGCAGCGCATTCACTTTCTCGGTGAAGGTCGGCAGTATCGCCAGACGACGCGCCGTGAGCGAAGTCGCCAGTTCAGTCGCTACCGCGAGGTGCCGGTCCCGGAGGCGCTCCCATTCTACGATCTGTTCGTCGAGGTGCAGAACATTGTCGAGGCGCGCGGCGATGTCCGCCTGGAGTTGCAGGAGGGCCGCGGTATCATGTACCCCGTGCTTTTTTAGGAGGCGATACCCCAGGGATAGTCGTTCCTGAAGATCGGCCGACCTGGAGGGGTCATACGATACGCACTCGTGCAGGGTTTCGAGTTCCCCCGCGATATCCTGCAATTCGATCTGGACGGTGCGGAGGCGCTCCACCTGGGCACCCAGGCCCGGTAGCATCTCCGTGTATCCCTGGAGTTGGTGGAGGAGGCTCTTCAATTGTTGAACCATTGGCTCCTCCCCTTCGGACAAAACCTGGCTTGCCCCCGAAAGGGCGCCTTTGATACTTTCCGAATGTTCCAGGAGCTTTAACTCCGCTTCCGCTTCTTCGATTTCGCGCTCGGCGAAAGCGGCCTCGGAAAGCTCCTCGAGGAGGAAGCGGTAATAATCGCCTTCCTTGGCCAGGGCGTCGGACTGGGCGCGCAGGGCCGCGCTTTGCAGACCCGCGGCCTGGGCCTCCCTGAATTCCTGTTGGTATTGCTGAAGGAGCGGGGCGTTTTTAGCCAGGGCATCCACCACGGCTCTCTGGAAATCGGCTTTACCCAACTCCAGCGTATCGAACTGCTGGTGAAGGTCCACGAGGTTCCCTGACAGTTCCTGGAGTTGCGCCAGGGTAACCGGAGTATCATTGATGAAAGCGCGCGACTTGCCTCCGGGAGCAATTTCCCTTCTCAGCATCAGCGAATCTGCGGCGTCCAGGTCATTTTCTTCAAGGAAAAGCCGGACTTCGGACGACGCAGTAGAAAAAGAACCTTCGATCACACACTTTTTTTCCCGGTCACCGAGGACGGTAGTGTCTGCGCGGTCGCCTAGAATTAGTCCCAGGGCGCCCATGAGAATGGACTTGCCGGCGCCGGTTTCACCAGTGATAATATTTAAATTCCGCTCGAAATTTATTTCCAGGTCGTCGATGATCGCGTAGTTCCTTATGTGCAAGTGCGCCAGCATGAATCAAAAGTATTAAAAATTGACCGCCTCCGGAGGCGGGGGTTTGCCGCCTTCGACAGCGGGGCGGCGGAGGCCCCGCTAGGTGCCGTTGCACCGGGCAATCCCCGCCTTGGCCTTCTGATCGAGGGAATTCTTGTATTCGTGGTCCGGCATGTGCAGGCACCGCTGATAAAAAGCGATCGCCATATTTTTATTTCCTCTTCGCTCGTAGATGTAGCCGACCTGCCAGGCAGCCCTGGCCGCGAAATACTCTTTGCGCTTTTCGCCCATTTTGATTGCTACGAGGTAGGCCTGGATGGCGTCGTCGCTACGTCCCAGGTCATCGTAGATGCGCCCGAGACGGTAGGAAAACTCAAGTTGGTCGGCGAAATCCGGAAAATCAGACGAACTTTTACCCGAAAGCAATCGCAGCGCGTCCGCATGGTATCCCCCGTCGCTGAGCAGGCGTGCTTCCACCATGAGCTTGTTGGGCCATGTACCCATTTGGGCGTCCCTAAGCGCATTCTTGTCGGCTTCGGTATGGGCCTCCCCCCTGGAAATGACCAACTTCCGGTAGCGGTTGGCCATGGGCATGTTGCCCTGGAGGTAATAGTACCAACTGATTTTCTGCAAGACGTCCTTCAGGCCCGAATTTCCGTGGTAGTTAGAAAGGAATCTTTCTAGAAATACATTCGCGTCGGGCTGCAGGTGGTCAAGTCGTGCATATCCCATCTCCATATCCCAGATAGGGGTAGACATGAATTCCGGAGAAGGGCTTTTTCCCCGAATGATCGACTCCGTAATATCCGCGCGCTGGTTGTTCAGGGCGAGGTTGGCAACCAGGTAGGCGAAGAGCAGATTGTTGACGGTATCCAGGTGTTCTTCCTCCAGGAAATGAAACACCTCTTCCCGTTCGTTTAGGATGTAAAAGCGCAGGTAAGCATAATAAAATATGCCTTCATCGCGAAAGAGGCGCGCCCAGGGATCCCGGTCATTGATGAATTCGCTTACCATGGCCATGCCGCCCTTGACAGTGCCCGTGAGGCCCATGGCGCTGGCCAGCCACTTGTATCCATCCGGGACCACTCCCACGACCGTTTGCATAGCCCCGTAGATCATCAGGTTGGGCGTAAAGGTTGGATAAAGGCGATGGTTTTCCTTGATTTCAATAAAGGATTTACGGATCCCAAGGGCCGCCCCGACATTCCCCTCGAATTTCATTTCCACCGCCGCCCACTGGAAGTTGATGATGGAGCGCGTGAAGCGGAAGAAGGGCGAATTCTGAGGCCCCTCTTCCATCCGGTCCAGGTTTTCCTCTTTATGCGGGCTCCTGCGCTCGTACTCGGCCGGGTCCTCATTGAAGAAAAGCACGAGGAAATCGATATAATTATCCAGAAAATAGGGGATCAGGTTATCGGGGTGCGCTTTCTTTTCAGTGGCGATGAGGCGGGCGCCTGCATCGATCTTCAAGGATAGGATGTCGTGGTAGGCTTCCTGGCAGGTAGCATTGAAATCAAAGACTTTCTGAGCACTAAGGGAACAGCAAAGGACGGTGAAGACTAGGGTCAACGATAGGCGCATAGAGGAGCAAAGATGGCAAAAAATGGAGTAACTTTAATATTATGGCACGTATAGGAATGTTTTTCGCCTTGTGCATCCTGCTGATCGGATGCGACAGGGTCACCAAGGAGGTTGCCAAAGCGAGAATAGGTGATGGCACCATCCACTCCTATCTCCACGACGTATTGCGCCTCGAATACACCGAGAACACCGGGGCTGCCATGGGCTTGGGAGAGCGCTTGTCCCCGGGGGCAAGCTTGTGGATACTCAGTATCATACCCCTGGTAGTCATGGCGTGTCTTTCCGTGTATGTCATTCGTAAATCGGGGGACATGAACTCGTCGCGGTTCCTGGCGTTCGCCCTGATCATTGCGGGAGGTTTGGGCAATATCGTGGACCGCCTCATGTTCCACCGACATGTCACGGATTTCCTGAATCTGGGGATCGGGGATTTGCGCACCGCTATCTTCAACTTCGCAGACTTCTACATCATGGTTGGTATTGGTCTGCTGATATTCACACGGACGCGGACGCCACAAACAGTCTGATTACTTCACCTCCACGCTATCCGTCAGTTCCTGGTCCACCAGGATGCGCCCGCAGTTTTCGCAGACGATGATTTTCTTGCGCTGTTTGATGTCGCTTTGGCGTTGGGGTGGTATGGCGTTGAAGCAACCTCCGCAGGCGTCGCGGACGATGGGCACTACGGCCAGGCCATTGCGGTAGTTCTTGCGGATCCTGTCGAAGCTGGCCAGCAGGCGCTCGTCTACTTTCCCACGGGCATCGTCGTCCAGCTTCCGGTAGTGTTTTTCTTCCTTTTCGGTTTCGGCGATGATCTTTTCCAGCTCGCTCTTCTTCCCGTTCAACACCGTTTCCTTGCTGGACACGGCTTTTTTTGCGGTTTCCAGGTGGCGGGCTTTTTCGGCGATCTCTTCGGTGGCGTCCTTGATGTGCTTTTCCGAAAGCTTTGCTTCCAGGGTCTGCATTTCGATTTCCTTGTTGACGGCCTCGAACTCGCGGTTATTCTTGACGTTGGTGCTTTGCTTTTCGTATTTCTTGATCAGGGCTTCGGCTTCCTTGATGGCTTCTTTCTTTTGATTGATAAATTCCTGGATCCCATTGACTTCTTCCTCGATACGGCGCTTACGGGCTGACAATCCCTGGATTTCATCTTCCAGGTCGCTGACTTCCATAGGCAGTTCCCCCTTGAGGACCTGTATCTCATCCAGCTTGCTCTCTACTTTTTGAACGGTCAGCAGGGAGGTGAGCTTTTCTTCAACTGAGAAATCTTTGACAGTAGCCATATGATTTTTAATTGTTTAAGTGCGACTCGCCTACGGCGCGTCATATGAAATACCGGACAGGGTTTGTCCGGACCTTCGAAACGAAGAGCGCAAAATTACGAAATTTTTCCCGCAAAATGTCATATAGTAGGCTGGGCGTGAATTGCTCGCTTTCAAAATGCCCAATATCGGCCAGGACGATCCTTCCCTCGGCCCCGAAGAACTCGTGGTACCGGACATCGGCCGTTACCAGCCAGTCGGCCCCTGCCCCGATGGCACGCCCTGTCAGGAAGCTGCCGGACCCACCACAGATGGCTACGGTCCGCACCGGGCGTCCCAGGAGAGGGGAATGACGAATAACTGACAAATGAAACCGGTCTTTTAAAAGGCCCAAAAACGCCTCTTCGGTGCAAGCGATGGGGAGCGTCCCGATCCAGCCCGTACCCACCTCCTGGTAAGCATTTTCCAGGGATACCAGGTCATAAGCCACCTCCTCGTAGGGGTGGGCGTGCAGCATGGCCGTCAGAACGGCCCTTTCCAGGTGGGCCGGGAAGATTACCTCGATTTTGATCTCGGGCTCCTGGTGCAGGGTCCCCACGGTTCCCAGGTAAGGCCGGGAGCCTTCGCCCGGCAGGTAAGTCCCCACGCCTGTCCCATTGAAGCTGCAAGAGGCGTAATTCCCGATGTGCCCCGCCCCCGCATCGAACAACGCCTGGCGAACGGCATCGGCGTGGTCGACGGGAACGAAAACGAAGAGCTTACGCAGCAGGCCTTTTCGAGGTTCGAGAGGTGCGAGCCCCGTCAGGCCCAGCGTGGAGGCGATCCTTGAATTCATCCCGTTGGATACATTATCCAGGTTGGTATGGATGGCGTATATCGCAACCCCATTGTGGATGGCGCTCATCACCGCACGCTCCACGTAAGTTTTGCCTGTGATCCGGCGTAAGGCTTTAAAGATAATAGGATGATAGGTTACGACGAGGTTGCAGCCTTGCGTGACGGCTTCCGAGATCACTTCTTCCGTAGCGTCAAGGGTGACCATCACGCCCGTGCAGGCCCTGTCGGCAGAGCCCACGAGGAGGCCGGCATTATCGAAGGATTCCTGGAATACAGGCGGGGCATACGCCTCCAAAGCCGCAATGATTTCCTGAATGAGCATTGGGTAAGTTACTGATTTTTCGACCCCACGACCTGTTCCAGGTGGAGAAGCTTCCCGTTCTCATCCATGCCCTCCACGATGATCCGGTAATGCTTGCACGCATCGTTGTTGTAAAACCGGACGGGGAGGGTCCTGACTTTGGGGCTGCTGAACAAGTAGGGTTCCCAATTGAGGGTGATCCGGTAGTCCGGCCGGTTCATCCCCGCCGTATCCTTTCGGTTGTAGACAGGCGCGTAAAAGGACCGGATAACATAGTATCCCGTCAGGCTGAGGCGGTTTAGTCCCGGCTCGTCCGCGGCGACGTCTCCGCCACGCTTGGTATAAATCGCTATGGCCCCATGAGGGCCACCCCCGAAGGATCCAACGAAGGGCGGCTCGAAGACCTTGACATAGGCAATATCGGCTACAGGCACGGTCTCCACCATATCCATAGTCGTATTGATTTCGTCCACGAAGAAATCGGGGGTTCCGCCCCGGTAGCGCACCGAGAGGTTAGGGTAGCTACCCGAGATCAGCAGGCCGGGCACCCTGCCCTGCAAAAAGGTCACGATGTCGAAGTAGGAGATCGCCTGCTTATTGTCGTTCACCAGGTCGAAGGAATGTCCGAAGCCCCCGGAAAAGAGTCCGCTGGTATAACGCTCATCCAGCTCATCCACGGGGTTTTTCTTATGCCCCCTGATGATGATCTCCTTCAGTTCCTTGGCGCGCTGGAGTCTCCGGATGCCCGCCAGGAGGTCGGCCTCCTTGTTCCCGGTTCCGATGAAGGCCGTGTCCTCCTGGATCGGGGGGAATACCGCGCCCTTATGCGCCAGGGGATCCAGGGGGAAGCTGGGCCTGGGTTGCAGGCGAAGTTGTACATTCTTACCGGCATAGCCCTTTTTGCTCACCTGGAAATAAGCGGTGGCCGTATCGAAAAACACGAGATCATCCAACGTGAACTGACCCGAAGAATCCAGGGGTAGGATAATCAGTTTCTTGAGCGAATCGGCACCGTAACTCCTGAGGAAAACCGTAAGCATGGTATTGCCCACAATTTTTTTACCCGATTCGGTCCGGGCTTCCCCGTTAAAATTGAGGTAACTATTGCCTTTCCAATGGATTTCCGGAAACTTTCCCTGCTCCAGGGCGGCCCAGTCGTAACGCCTCCACCCCTGGGTCAGCATGACCAGATCCAAGGCAGCCTGGGTGCTGTCAGAGTCGTCGCGAAAATACCATGCCGGGTGATATACATGTCCTCTGATATCCCCGGTTAGCAAAAGGCCGGAAAGGATGGTGGGCATATCCGCCCCGGGTGTCAGGGCATCGGCATCGGTGACCGAGACCGAAAAGTAACCCCTCGTGGTATCGGGTAAATGGACATTCCAGGAATTCAAACCTTTGGAATCCGTATTTAATGTATCCAGGCTTAGCGTGGCGGGTATTCGCACGTCGATGGGGCGGATGAAAACCGCCCTTTCTGCCAGGGGAACACCGTCGTGAGTGAATATCGTAAGGGTCATCACCCCTGTAACGGCCTTGTTCGTGGGAATGAAACCGCTGCTTTCGGGCATGTCCCGGGTTAGGCGCGTCCGCGCACGGAAAACCATGCTGCCGAACATGCTGGCCACGATTTCGAGGGGCTGGTCCAGGAAATGGCTGAGGGTGTCGGCCCTGAGGATGAACCCAACACCCCGGGACGTAACCTTGGCGTTCAGCACAACACCGTCGGCTTTGGCCGCAGGTAAGGGAATTTTCCTTTCTCCAAGAGGCGTTTGCACGATGGCAGTGTAGGTCCGCCCCTCCCAGGGAGTGTACACGAATTGTCCCATGCCGTCGTGCTGCGTGGTGAATTCGGCGGCGAGGGTGTCCTGGTCGTCGACTACCCGACCACGTATGGTAACGGGCAGGCCCTGCTCATCGATGGCCCTGAAGGCGACGTTGGTGAATACGTTTTTCACGGCATCTCCACCTTCGGGGAGGAATTGGATGTCCACGTCCTTCTGCACGGGCGGGGCAGGCGCCGCTTTTGGCCCGGTGGTGGCATAGACAGGAAAG
>CAZJDB010000261.1:0-6914 GCA_964544695.1 uncultured Chitinophagaceae bacterium | reverse complement strand
CTTCAGCAAAGGTGTTCCGAAAGGTGTAGTCGTTGCCCAGACTCGGCTGATCGATGTGGATGGAGCTGTGGGTGTACCATTCTTTGTTGTAGCCCCAGGAGAACCACCAGTTTCCTTTTTTGCCCACGTAGTGTTTGGCGCTGGCGTTGCCGGAGAGGGCGCCGGGGGCGGAAGTGGCGGTGCTGTTTTGCGCCAGGGTCGGATTGGATAGGATTCCAAATGAAATGGCCATAAGGCCCACACTAAGCAGTTGCTTCATAATTAAAATTTTAGGACAACGCGGGCTTGGCCTCTTTAAATGCCTCCCGTGGATGGAGTCCCAGCAAGTCGAACATCGCCGCATCCTCGGCCAGTCCGGGATTGGGCGTGGTAAGGAGTTTTTCTCCTGTAAAAATAGAGTTGGCGCCTGCCATGAAGCACCAGGCCTGCTCGGCCACGGACATCTCGGTCCTCCCCGCGCTGAGGCGCACCATGGCCCTGGGCATCAGGATGCGTGCGGTGGCGATCATCCGGACCATGTCCCAGATGTCCACCCGGGGGTTGTCTTCCAGGGGGGTGCCGGGGACGCGGACGAGGGCGTTGATGGGCACGGATTCGGGGTGTTGGGGCAGGGTGCAGAGCGTATGCAGCATGGCGATGCGGTCGGCGTGGGTTTCGCCGAGCCCTACAATGCCTCCGCAGCAGACGCTGACACCGGCCCGGCGGACGTTTTCGAGGGTGCGCAGGCGGTCGTCGTAGGTGCGGGTGCTGATGATGGACCCGTAGTATTCGGGGGAGGTGTCGAGGTTGTGGTTGTAGGCGTAGAGGCCGGCTTCGGCGAGGCGCCGGGCCTGTTCGGGGGTAAGCATGCCCAGGGTGCAGCAGACTTCCATGCCCATGTCGTTAACGGCGCGGACCATGTC
Source organism: uncultured Chitinophagaceae bacterium (assembly GCA_964544695.1). Classification (GTDB taxonomy): domain Bacteria; phylum Bacteroidota; class Bacteroidia; order Chitinophagales; family Chitinophagaceae; genus Dinghuibacter. The sequence continues at coordinate 6,012 of CAZJDB010000261.1, read as the reverse complement.
CAGGACGCGGTCGAAGTCGCGGTTGTCGCGGACTTCGCGCCACGCGGCGCCCATGCAAAAGCGCGTGGACCCGGCATCTCGCGCGCGCCCCGCGGCCTCCAGGACTTCTTCCATGGGTAGGAGGGCGTGGGCCTTCACTCCCGTATGGTAGCGCGCAGCCTGGGGACAGTAGGCGCAGTCTTCGGGGCAGCCGCCGGTCTTGATGGAGAGCAGGGTGCATACCTGAACTTCCGCGGTCTCGTTGTACTGGCGGTGCACAGTGGCCGCCCGGTAGACAAGCTCCAGTATGGGAGTGTGGTAGATCGCTTCTATTTCTTCGAGGCTCATGTTACAGGTATTTGAGGTTGGTGTCCGGCCTGAGGGTGAGGACGGTCTCGTACATCAGGCGGATGGTGTTCAGGATATCGGAGGTGTGGATCATTTCCACGGTGGTGTGCATATAGCGTAAGGGTATGGAGATCAGGACGGAGGGACACCCTTCGGCGGCGTAGGCAAAGGAGTCGGTATCCGTACCCGTGCTGCGCGAAACGGCCCTTAGCTGCACGGGGATGTCGTTCTTTTCGGCGACCCCCCGGACGAGGTCCAGGAGCTTGTTGTGGACGGCAGGCCCGAAGGCGAGGCTGGGTCCCTTCCCGTTGACCACGTCCCCTTCGATGTTCTTGTTGATCATGGGGGTGCTGGTGTCGTGCGTGACGTCGGTTACGATGGCGACGTCGGGCCTGAGGCGACGCGAGATCATTTCGGCCCCGCGCAGGCCTACTTCTTCCTGCACGGCATTGACGAAGTATAGTCCGTAGGGAAGTTTCTTCTTTTTCTCGTGGAGCAGGCGCGCCACCTCGGCGATCATGAATCCGCCGATGCGGTTGTCGAAGGCGCGGGCGATGAGGGAATGATAGGAAAGCTCGTCGAAGCCTTCCTCATACACCGCCACTGCGCCGATATGGATGCCCAGTTCTTCGACTTCCTTTTTGCTGCGGGCGCCGCAATCGAGCCAAAGGTTTTCTACCTTGGGAGTAACTTCCTTGCTGTCAGTTCCAATGCGCGTATGGATGGCCGGCCAACCGAAGACTGCTTTGATGGGCCCTTTGTTTCCATATATCAACACACGCATCGAGGGCGCGATCTGGTGATCTACACCTCCGTTCCTTTTGAGGTAAATCAGGCCGCTGTCCGTGATGTAGTTGACGAACCAACTGATCTCGTCGGCGTGGGCTTCCAGGACGACCTTAAAGGGGGCCTTGGGATTGACGACACCCACGACGGTGCCGTAGGGGTCCACGAAGTGTTCGTTGATATAGGGGGTGATGTAGTCCAGCCAGCGTTGTTGGCCTTTGCTTTCAAAGCCCGTGGGAGCGGGGGTGTTCAGGTAATCCTTGAGAAATTGAAATGCCTTTGCCTCGATCTTCGGTGCTGCTTTTTTAGCCATGCTGCAAACCTACGGATTTTATAGGAAAAGCGTGAAGCACGCCGAGAAGGCCATCAACCCGTCGAGGACGAAATAGTACAAATAGTCGGAGCGATCTTTCTTGCTTTCGGGGTAGAGCAGCATGGTGATCAATATAGGGAGGAGCAGGGCCAGTACAATGCCTACCGAGAAGTTGCAAAAGAGGAGGAGGCCCGTGCTGATCAGGGCGATCGTGCAGACGATGTAAAAGAGGCGGTCGATGCCTTTTTCATCCAGGTAGGTGATGAGGGAGCGGATGCCTGCTTCCTTGTCGGTCTTTCGGTCGCGGTAATCGAAGACGATGCAGATCGCGTAGATGAGGCCAAAGCGGTGCAGGGTCACCAGCAGGGTCGGCCATGGAGCGCCGCTCCCCGTTATGGCCACGGGTAACAAGGTGGTAATGTAGGTCCAGACACAGGCCAGGAAAAGGGTCTTGCCCACGGCCAAACGTCTTAGTTGGGTGAAGGGCTTTAAGGGTATTTTCGGGGCGGTATATAAAAAGGTCAGAAAGACGCCGATCCCGATCCAGACCCAGTAAGGGTGGAGGAACCAGGCGTAGTAGGCGGCAAAGAGGCCGCTGAAAAGGAATAGGCGAAGCTCCAGGCGTTTGTGTCTTCCCGACCAGGCCAGGCGCCGGGAGGACGAATATTCGCTGGGGGTGAGGTAATAGTGGAAGTTATAGCTCGTCATGGTAGCCCAGAAGACGAAGGCGTACAAATCGGAGGGCGGAAGGGGCAGGTGCAGGAGTCGGACCGTCTGGTGAAGCATGACGACGGCGCATCCCGAAATGAACAGGGAACTGAAAAGGAAGAGATCGAAAGCAGACTGGAAATAGCGCTTTATCAAGAGTTGGTTAACTGTGTTTCAATATGATGGGACCCGAAACGGCGGTATCGCTGTAGTTCGGAGAGGAGCCCACGACGAATTTGAAGATACAGGTGTCGTCCTGATATGGCGTTCCGTTAACCCCCGCGGGCCCTGCCGGGCAGGCATCGGCAGTGGTGTGAATGTCTGGATACCCGTACTGGTCGTAGTAGGATCCGTTGGAAAAGGCAGCTTGCATGGTGCCCTTGAATCCTCCCCCCGTATTGGTGGGCGGGATGCCCGAGGCCAGGGAGGTCATCTGGAAGTTGAAGCTTTCCGAATCACCGGGGCAGTTGATCGGCTGGACCCATACAAACAGGGTATCGCCCGCGTTGTACGTTTTTTCGCTCAGATCGAAGGTGAAAATGACGAGGGAACTGGTCGTATCGTAGGGCACCAGGCTTTCGCTGACCGATTTCAGGCTGATGGAGGGTGTATTTCCATATTTGGTCTTAGAACAACTGGCGATTACACAGGCGGCGGCTATGCAAAGCCCAATCCCTAATTTTGCACTGTTCATACCGGATCTTTCTGGTTCAAATGTAGGCATATTATGTGGAACGTTCCCGGGGTCCCTAATATTTTCCAAGTCGATCAAAATAACTTTGAAGGGGCCGCCCTGGCCCTTTTCCGCGCCCAGGCGCATGAAAACCAGGTGTACCGGGAATACCTCCGGGTGTTGGGGGTGGACCCGTTCCGGATTTCCCGGCTGGCGGATGTTCCCTTCCTGCCCATTCGTTTCTTTAAGACACATTCGGTGACCACGGGTTCAATTAGCGGCGATCTTTTTTTTGAGAGCAGTGGGACGACGGGGTCGGTGAATAGCCGGCACTGGGTGAAGGACCCGGGCCTTTATGTCCGGTCCTTCGTTTCGGGATTCCGGCATTTCTACGGCGAACCCTCGGATTGGTGCATTTTGGGGCTCTTGCCGGGTTACCTGGAACGACCCCATTCCTCCCTGGTGTATATGGTGGAGGAATTGGTCCGCCTCAGTGGCCATCCTGCTTCCGGGTTTTACCTGTACGACCACGAGAGGCTGGCACAACAATTGGAACTTTTATCCAAGACGGGTCAGCGTGTTTTGTTGATTGGGGTCACCTTCGCCCTGCTGGACTTTGCAGCCGCATTTAAACTGTCGCTGCCCGGCGCCGTCGTAATGGAAACGGGGGGGATGAAAGGGCGGCGCGAAGAGTGGACCCGGGATCAGGTGCATGCATTTTTGATGGAGCGCCTGGGGGTTTCCGCGGTTCATTCGGAGTATGGGATGACGGAGTTGTTGAGCCAGGGGTACTCTTTTGGGGACGGTCTTTTCAGGTCTGTGCCGTGGATGCGGGTGCTGGTTCGCGAGGAAGATGATCCTTTTTCGATTCGTTCTTTCGGTCGCGGTGTATTGAATGTGGTGGATCTGGCCAATGTCTGGTCGTGCGCCTTCATCGGCACGGAGGACGTGGGGCGCGTGGAGGCCGATGGCGGCTTCGAGGTATTGGGGAGGATGGACAACAGCGATGTGCGCGGATGTAGTTTGATGTTAACCTTATAAATTTTCTTATGATGAAAAACTTTCTATTTGCCCTCGGGCTTGTATTGCTTTTGTCGTCTTGCGCCGGGTCCTATTATGTGACCGAACAACCGGCCGAACCGGTCTACGTGCGTCCCGTAGCTCCCGGAGCCGGCTTCATCTGGATCGACGGAGAATGGGGCTGGAGCGGAGGTCGCTATGTTTACCGGAATGGGTATTGGGCCCATGCAAGGCCGGGTCATTCCTGGCACCGCGGGTATTGGGATCGTACACCCCACGGATATCGCTGGCATCATGGAGGCTGGGGTCGTTAGTACCGTACGTCTTTTAGTTGTGTGGCGGCGATTCTCGCTTTGGCCTTGTTACTGGCCTCGGCCAGCTCGATGATCCTTACGGTATTGTATCCGTGTGCGGGCGTCTCTTTCAGGGGGGCGCCTTTTTTTAGCGTTTCGTAGAGGTTTTGATAGTAGATACCGTAGTTCCCGGGGAGGGTAGGGTATATTTGCAATTCGTTGGTGCGTAAAGTGCCGTATTGGTCGGGCGGTTCCATTCCCCATTCAGGTCCCCCGGGCTTCTCCCCGGCCCTGAGCAGGGCTTCCTGGGGGTCTTCTCCATATTTGATAAAAGAGCCTTCGAATCCGTGGACCATATATCTTGGGCCGGGCTCGCGTACGAGCATGCCTCCCTTCAGGATCACCTTTAGACCGGGATAATAAAGTTGCACGTCGAAATAATCAACGGCCCGCGCGTGCGGGCGTTCCTTTCTGAGATCGGCATAAATGCTTTCGGGCATTCCAAAGAGGCACAAGGCCTGGTCGATCAGGTGGGGGCCCAGGTCGTAGAAGATGCCGTTGCCGGGGCCGGGCTCCTCCCGCCAGGCGTTGGGTTTGGGTTCCGGGCGGTAGCGGTCGTAGTGGGCTTCGAATTCGTGGATGCGGCCCAGCGGGCCGTCTGCTATGATTTGTCTAATGGTTCTGAAATCGCCGGCGTATCGGCGGTTTTGGTAGGGGCTCAGGATTTTTCCTTTCTCGTTTGCGAGTTCTTCCAGTTTTTGCGCGTCTTCACTGTGGATAGTAAAGGGCTTTTCCAGAACGACATTTTTTCCGGCGTTCAGCGCTCTTTGGGCGAATTCGACGTGCGTGTCGTTCGGGGTGGTGATGACGATCAGGTCTAGGTCTTTATTTTCGAAAAGGTCTTTCGGGCCTTGGACGGAGCGTATCCCCGGGTATATTTCCGGGGCTTTCGGGCCGCTTCGCTCCCATACGGTGTGGAGGTTGTATTCGGGCATCTGCGCCAGGAAAGGGGCGTGGAAGACTTGTGCGGATATGCCGAAACCGGCGAGGCCTACTTGGATGGGCATGCGTTTTTTTCCAAATTTAGGTTGTAATTTAAATCCTCGTCCACGCTAAATCGATCTTGCCATGCACCGTAAACAATTTCTTACCGCCACCGGCGGGCTTATGCTTGGCGCGGCCCTGCCTTCCGCGCTACGCGCAGCCGCCCCCAGCGACCGCATCAACATCGCCGCCATCGGCATCAATGGGATGGGCTGGTCCGACCTGACGGGCGCCCTAAAGCATCCCCAGGCGAATTGCGTCGCCCTTTGTGACGTGGATAGTAATGTTCTGTCTAAACGGGCTTCGGAGCTGGGTACGAAGGTCGATACCTATGGCGATTACCGTCGCATCCTGGACCGTAAGGACGTAGATGCCGTCATCATCGGCACTCCCGACCACTGGCACTGCCTGATCATGACGGAGGCCTGCGCGGCGGGCAAGGACGTGTACGTAGAGAAGCCCGCGGGGAATTCCATCGTCGAGGTTGCTGCCATGCAGGCGGCCCGGGACCGGTACAACCGCGTGGTCCAGGTAGGGCAGTGGCAGCGGAGCCAGCAGCATTTCGCCGATGCCGTGGCTTTCGTGGGCTCGGGGCAGCTCGGGAAGATACGCCTCGTCAAGGCCTGGGCCTACCAGGGGTGGATGCATTCCATTCCCGTGCAGCCCGACAGCGCTCCTCCTCCGGGGGTGGATTATACGATGTGGCTGGGGCCGGCGACTACCAGGCCCTTCAACCCAAATCGTTTCCACTTCAATTTCCGCTGGTACTGGGATTACGCCGGGGGTCTGATGACCGATTGGGGGGTGCACCTGCTGGACTATGCCCTGCTGGGCATGAACGTCAGCAC
>CAZJDB010000260.1:0-18957 GCA_964544695.1 uncultured Chitinophagaceae bacterium | reverse complement strand
ACGAAAGGATACGTCCGAATAGGGCCGGGGAGGGTCAGTGAGTACGCTGTTGTATAGACGACGATGGCGGCCCCCGACCTGCTGAAATAGGACACGACCCGCTACACCGACTTCACGAAGCTCCTCATCGGGGGACTCGCGCCCGTCAGCGATGCCCAGGCCTCCTTAAGCGCAGGCAGCGACCAAACGCAGGTCCTGCTGAGTGGGAATATCCACCGCCAGGAGGACGTTTTCCCCGGACACCTTGGAGACCTCCGCGAAGGCTTGTATGGCAGCGTCAACCACCATTCAGCCAACAAGCGCTTCTCCGCCGATTTCATGTTCAACCTGACCGGAGACCAAAACAACAGCATCTCCCAGGATCTGACCGCCAGCGTGAACCTGCCTCCCGACTTCCCTGCCCTGAAGGGACAGGGAGGGAAGCTCCTGTGGCAAATCGGGGGCATATCCTATACGGCCAACCCCTTGGCCTACCTGTTGGACACCTACAGCGCCCAAACGGAAAACCTGATTTCCCACCTACAACTTTCTTATAGCATCCTGCCCGGGCTGAGCCTGAAAACCAGCCTTGGCTACAACAGCGTTCAACTCACCGAAAAGGGCATCCTTCCTATCGCTGCTCAAAACCCCGTCACCAGCCCCACGGGCTTTGCGCAGTTCGGGGACAAATACCTGTCGAACTGGATCGCCGAACCCCAGGCGGAGTATATCGGACATATCGGCAAGGGACGCGTGGACCTGCTGGGGGGCACTACGTGGCAGGATCTGCAGGCCATCAGCCACCTCATTTCCGCCTACGGGTACACCGACGACGCCCTGCTGGGATCCACCAACGGGGCGCACGGGCTCAGCTCGGTGAACGGGGGCTCGGACTACCGATATGAGGCCTTGTTCGGGCGGGGTAGCTACAACCTGGACAATCGCTATCTGCTGGATCTTTCCGCGCGCCGGGACGGATCGAGCCGCTTTGGCCCGGGCAGGCAGTTCGCCTCCTTCGGAGCCGCGGGCGCCGCGTGGATCTTCACAAAAGAACCATTCCTGAGAAATGCCGGCAGTACCCTGAGCTTCGGAAAAATCAGGGCCAGTTACGGTTCGACGGGTAACGACCAGATCGGGGATTATCAATACCTGGATGTCTGGGGTTCCACGCCCTACCCCTACCTGGGCAGCGCCAGCGTTTACCCCACGCGCCTTCCCAACCCCTACTACAGTTGGGAAATCAACCGGAAACTGGAAGCAGCCATAGAGTTAGGATTCCTACACGATCGGATCCTCAGCACCACCGCCTGGTACCGTGACCGGGGAGGGAACCAGTTGATCCGATACGGGCTGCCGACCCAGACGGGCTTTTCGGGCATCACCGAAAACTTTCCCGCCCTGGTACAAAATTCGGGCTTCGAAGAAACCCTCATCACGCGCAACATACAGCATCGGCGCTTCCAATGGACCACGACCCTTAACGTGTCCCTGCCCAGGAACCAGCTCGTGTCCTTCCCGGGCATCGCCACCTCCTCCTACTCCAACCTGGAAGTAGGGAAACCCCTCAGCATCGTGGACGGCTTCGTATACAACGGTGTGAACCCCGAAACGGGCGTCTATACCTTCAAGGACATCAGCCACGACAGTGCGGTCAACTACCCCCAGGACTACGCGAAAAATATCGCACACCTGGCGCCCGATTGCTACGGTGGTATGGGCAACAGCCTCACCCTGGGCAACTGGCAACTGGATATATTTTTCTCTTTCCGTTTCCAAACCGGACCCAACTACAAATACTACTATTACAACAACGGATTCATACCGGGCACGATGTACAACCAACCGGCCCCTTCCGAACCCCACTGGAAGGCAGCGGGGGAAAACGTACCCATACAGCGTTATACGGCGGGCTACAACGCGGAGGCCTACCTGGCGGGGTATGACCTGGCCAACTCCAGTGCGGCGTATACGGATGCCAGTTTCCTGCGCCTGACCAACCTTTCCCTTTCGTACAGTCTCCCCGCTTCCTTGCTGAAGCGCTGGGGCCTGCAGCAATGTCAGATCTATTTCCGGGGTCAGAACCTTTGGACGCTCACGCGCTACCAGGGATCGGATCCTGAAACGCAAAATACATTCGTTCTCCCACCTCTCCGCATCCTCACGGGTGGAATCCATTGTCAATTTTGAAACGCGCAGCACTACATATCGCCCTTTTCACACTGATGGTTTCGTGCAAGAAATTTGTCCAGGTGTCTACACCCGCGGGCGAGTCCACGACGCCCCAGGTCTTCTCCAGCGACGCCTCGGCCACCGCGGCCATGAACGGCGTCTACAGCCTGATGATGGGATCCAACGACGGCTTCGCGGACGGGGCCCTGACCCTCTATCCCGGCCTGAGCGCCGACGAATTGTACAACACGGTCCCGGATCCCAACCTGAGCCAGTTCGCCCAAAATACCCTGACCTCGGGTAATCCCATCATAGCCTCCAATTGCTGGGCGGGTCCCTATAGCTACCTGTACCAGGTGAACGCCATCCTGGAAGCGCTCCAAACCTCCACTTCGATCAGCGCACCCGTCAAGGCCCAGTTAATGGGCGAAGCACATTGCGTGCGCGCACTGCTTTATTTTTACATGGATGAGTTGTACGATGGCGTGCCCCTCGTCACGGGGACCGACTATACCGTCAACGCGGCGCTCCCGCGGGCAACCAGCGCCGATGTATACACGCAAATCGTCAACGACCTCGTAAACGCCACCGCCCTGTTGACGACTCAGTATCCCACGCAAGGCCCATTACGACCCAACAAATACGTCGCCGAAGCCCTCCTGGCAAGAGTGTATCTCTACGAAGGCGATTGGACCGATGCCGCCGCCGAAAGCAGCATCGTCATCGAAGACGGAGGCTACCAACTGGTCCCGATCCTTGACAGCGTTTTCAATGCCTATAGCCCCGAAGCCATCTGGCAACTGACCCCCGTGGTCCCCGGTTTCAACACCTTCGAGGGGTACGACTTCATCCCCGCGGATTCGACCACCGTCCCCGCGTACGCCGTCGATACCGCCCTGTTGAATGCTTTCGAACCGGGGGACCGGCGAAAGGCCAGCTGGTTAGGATACCGAACCATCGGAGGTCAGGTATACGCATACCCGTATAAATACCAAATCCAGGCAGGGATCACCGACCGGGAAAACGAAATGGTGCTCCGCCTCGCCGAGCAATACCTCATCAGGGCCGAAGCACGGACCAACATGGGCGATATAAACGGGGCACAGTTGGACCTGGACAGCCTCCGCGCCCGGGCGGGCCTTCCCCCGACCTCAGCCACGAACGCCACCGAATTACAAGCGGCTATCGCGCACGAAAGGCGCGTCGAGCTTTGCTTTGAATGGGGGCATCGCTGGTTCGACCTGAAACGGACGGGTAAAGCCGATTCCGTCCTGGCGGCCGAAAAGCCCGGCTGGAGAAATGTAGATACCCTTTACCCCATACCCCTAAGCCAATTACAAGCCAACACATCGCTTACCCAAAACAACGGATATTGACCATGAGCGCCTACACCCTACCTGAAGAAATCCTCGTTTCCCGCATGAAAGCCGGGGAAACGCAAGCCTACAAAGTATTCTTTTGGGAATACTGCGAATTCGTGAACACCCTCACGCATACCCTCCTGCCCAAGGGGGAGGACGCCCAAACCGTCACCTATGCCATCATGGGCGAAGTGTGGACGCGCCGCAACCGCTCCGAATTCAAGGCCCCCCTGAGGTCCTTCCTCTACCGGGAAGTCTACAGGAAATGCCAGCCCTTCCTGGAGCAAAAAAAACCACGTTCGCTGGTAGACAGGTTATTCTGGCGGTGAAAAGTCCTAATTTAGCCGGTCCCCCCGGGGGCCGGGTATAGCCGGTGCGCCCATGGACCGAAGACGATGAAGCACATTTCCCGACTGCTGCTCTTGCTATTGATCGCACTAATTGCCTCCGCAGGTGGCAAAGTGACCGCATCCGCCGCCGGCGGCCGGGACAGCCTGCTCACTGCCCTGAACAAGGCCATCGCGATGTCGGACAGCTACGATGCAGGGAAAATGGCACGCATCCGCGCCCTGGAAAACACCCCCGGGGACCGCTACGACATCTGCCTTCAGCTTTATAACGAATTCAAGTACTTCCAGTACGATTCCGCCTATGCGTACGCCCGGAAGCTCGAAGCCCTGGCCTACGACAGGAAGGACCCCGACCGCATCATCTACGCCCGGATCAAACTGGGCTTCACCCTCGTTTCCTCCGGCCTCTTCAAGGAGACCTTCGACTCCCTCAACACCCTGAATGCCTCGGGTGCTCCCGACAGCACAAGGGCCGAGTTCTATTCCCTCATGGGTCGGTACTATTATGACCTCGGGGACTTCGACAACGACCACAACTATACGGATACGTATAATAAAAAGGGAAGCGCCTACATGGATTCCGCCCTGGCCCTGTACCCCCCGGGCTCCTTCGAGCATTCGTACTACCAGGGGCTCCAGTCCCTGAAGAACGGAAAGGTGGACGAGGCCCGGTGGAGTTTCAGGAAAATCATCGGGGACCCCTCCCTGAGTCCCCACGAGGTCGCCGTTACCGCCTCTACCCTGAGTGATATATATATCAGAAAAGGGGAAACGGATACCGCCATAGACCTCCTGATCCGCGCCGCCATAGCGGACATTCAATTCTCTACCAAAGAAACCTCGGCCATCCTCAACCTCGCGGAGCTCCTTTTCCAAAAGGGTGACGTCAGGAATGCGTCGGCCTATGTCGAAAGGGCCATGAAGGACGCCGTGTTTTACGGGGCCCGCCAACGAAAGCTCCAGGCCGGGGCCATCCTGCCCATCATCGAAAACGAAAAGATCGCCGCCGTCGAAGCCCAGCGGAAGATCCTCATCGAATACGCCTCGGTCGTGACCCTCCTCCTGGTCGTGCTCGTCGCCCTGGTCCTGGTCATCATCCGCCAGGTCAATAAACTGCGCCTGGCCCAAAAGGCCCTGTCCGAGGCCCATGCCGCGGCACAGGAGATCAACCACCAGCTCGTGGAAGCCAATAAGATCAAGGAAGAGTACATAGGGTACTTTTTCAACGTCAACTCGGATTATTTCTCCAAGGTCGAAAAGTTCAAAAAGACGATCGGGCAAAAGCTGAGCGAGCGCAAATTCGAGGACATCCGCTTTCTCGTGGACAACATCAGCCTCCGGAAGGAAAAGGAGGACTTGCTCCAGCACTTCGATAAGGTATTCCTGAAGCTCTTCCCTCATTTCGTGGATGATTTCAATGCCTTGTTCAAGCCCGAGGACCGGATCCACCTCAAGGAGGACGAGCTCCTCAACACCGACCTGCGCATCTTTGCATTGATCCGCATGGGCATCGCCGACAACGAGAAAATCGCCAAGATCCTCGAGTACTCGGTCAATACCATATATACCTACAAAACGCGGATACGAAACCGGTCCCTCATCCCCAACGAAGCCTTCGAACAGGCGATTATGCAGATCAAAGCCCTCTAAAACGCCAGGATGAGGTCTATATTTAAAAAAAACTTATTCGTAGTCAACCGATTGTAAATCAGTGGTCGACATCTGCGCCCCGAGCGAAAAGCGTCTTTATTTCCTTGATGGGCGTTAGATAACTTGTCCCCCCCTCGGAAGGTATTTTTCTTTACCCCCGAACGATTCCAAATCAAAACCACTGTTATGACAACAAAGCGATTGCTTAGGAAAGGTCTGCTCATACCTATCCTGCTGGCGGGAACGCTGCTCTGCCAGGCTCAATCCAAAACCGTCTCCGGGACCGTCAAGGATGACAAAGGAAACCCCGTTCCAGGGGCCAGCATCCTGGTCAAGGGGAAAAAGACCGGAGCGACTACGGACGCACAGGGCAACTTCTCCATTAGTTTGCCCAATTCCGCGAAAGATTTACTGATTTCCTACGTCGGGTATGAAACCCAGGACATCCCCGTCGGGGCAAACAACAGCATGGTGGTGGTCCTCCAGCCCTCCAGCACCATCATGAACGACATCGTCGTCGTGGGGTACGGCTCCCAGAAACGAAAGGACGTGACCGGTGCCGTGTCCTCGGTGAAGGGCAACCTCTTCAAGGACCAGCCCGTGACCAACGTCACCGAAGCACTGCAAGGCAGGGCTGCGGGAGTCGAGGTCATCAAGAACTCCGGGGCGCCCGATGAAACGCCCACGATCATCATCCGGGGCGTGTCCTCCCTGCACCAACCGGCACCCCTTTACATCGTCGACGGGGTACGCGTGACAGGAGACAACATCAACGTGCAGGACATCGCCACCGTGGATGTCCTTAAGGACGCCAGCGCTACCGCCATCTACGGTTCGGCCGCTGCCGGCGGGGTGATCATCATCACCACCAAGAAAGGCCCCAGTGGCAAACCCGCTGTTACCTTTAGTGTCCGCGACGGGGTCACGGTGCCCAAGCTGGTCCACCTCCTGGATAAGAACGGCTTCATCAAGCTGGAAAACATCGTCGCACCTCAATTCTTTTCCACCGCTACCCAGACCGATACCCTGCCCAATACGGACTGGGTCAAGGCGCTGTACGGAAACGGCACCGAAAAGAACTACAACCTGTCGATTACGGGCTCTACACCCAATGTCAACTACCTGGTCTCCGGCTTTTACAACCAGCAAAAAGGGGTGTACCTCGACAACTGGTCCAACATCGGCGGCGCCAGGGTGAATACCGACTTCAACCTGGGCAAATACATCAAGATAGGGGAAGAGCTGGGCGTATCATCCCGCAAAACGTCGCCCCCGGTGCCCAACCGCAACGACCTGGGCTACCACAACGCGCCCTTCCGCTCCCTGCCCATCATACCCGTTTATAATTCGGACGGAACCTACGGAACGGTTCCACCGGGGTACAACGGCTTCAACTTCAGCGGGCCGAATCCCGTGGGTGCCATCCTGAATGCGTCCACGATAGACGTCAAGAACAACATGCAAAGCAATGTCTATGCGGATGTAAGCCTGCCCCTGCACCTGAATTTCCGGACGAACCTCGGGTACGATTATTACCTGGAAACGGAGGACTACTTCCAAAACTCATTTTACTACGGACCCGGCTCGGAACAGACATTCAACAGCCTGAGCAAAGATTATATCGAAAGCACGCAGGTTCTGACCAACGAGTTGCTTAGCTACAACCAAAACTTCGGCAGGCACCACATCGACGCCCTGGTGGGGTATGAACAAATCACCGGGACATACAACACGGTGAACGCCTACGAATCCGCGGTTGGACTCGCTGGTTATTCCTTCCTTCAAACGAGCGCTTCGGGCCTCGCCCTGACCGGATACCGGGATCCCAACGAACTCGTCAAGTCCCAGTTCGGGCGCCTGAATTATAATTACGACGGACGGTATTACCTCGCCCTTTCGGCTCGCCAGGACGCCAACTATACCGTCTTCGGGCCGGACAACCAGAAGGCCAAATTCGCCGCAGTCTCCGCCGGCTGGAACATCGGGGACGAAGTATTTTGGAAAAAGCTGATGCCTGAGGTCAATTCCCTGAAACTGCGCGGCAGTTACGGCACGATGGGGAACAGCAACATTCCGCCATATACCTATACCGCTTCCTACGGGCAATTCACGGATGCCGGCGGCCTGGCCAGCGGCGGCCAGAACTTCGCCCCGAACGGGCCCCTGGTTATCGCCAATACGTTTACCTCCATCCCCAATCCCCACCTCGGTTGGGAAACCGTTACCGAAAGCAATATCGGATTGGACGGGGAAGCCCTCCGCAGCCATTTGTATTTCAGCATCGAATGGTACAACAAGCTGACGAGCAACATGCTCTATGCATTGCCGCTGCCGACCAGTTCGGGCTTCACCTCGCCCTACTTCGTGAACATCGGGAATGTCAAGTCCACGGGTTGGGACATCCTTTTAGGATACCGCGACAAGGCCGGTCCCGTTAGTTATGACGTGACCTTCACAGGTGGTTTCAACACCAACAAGGTGACCAACCTGGACGGGATCAACGGCAACGCCCTGTACGACGGATACAACTACCTCAACTATGGGGACCAGACCTTCAACATCATGTCCAACCAGAACATCACGATGACCAAGGCGGGCCTGCCCTTCGGTTCCTTCTACGGGTACAAGGTGATCGGGATGTTCCAGACCGACGCCCAGGCTGCCGCCAGCGCCCAGCCCAATGCACACGCAGGGGACCTGATCTTCTACCACGACGCCAAGAATAACGGCGCCACACTTAACCCCAACGACCGCCAGGTGATCGGGAACCCCAATCCTAAATTAATTTATGGGTTGAACATCCACCTGACGTATAAAGGCTTCGACCTGGCCGCCCTGTTCAATGGGGTGGCCGGCGTGCAGCTCTTCAACGGGGTCAAGGCCTATGAGCAATACCCCTACGCGGACGGAAACACCACGAGCAAAGTGTTCGGGGATGCCTTCCTGGGATCGAACGGCATGACCAACCAGCCGCGCCTTGGCTATCAATCGGCCACGGGCTTTGTTTTGGACCCCAACCAAAACTATACCTCCGTCAACAGCTACTTCGTGGAGAACGGGGCTTACCTGAAGCTGAAGAACCTCCAGATCGGGTACACCTTCGTCAACAACCTCTTCACGCGCTGGGGCGTTCGGAGTGCAAGGCTCTTCGTGATGGGGAACAACCTGCTGACGTTCACTAAATACACCGGATTGGATCCCGAAGTCGGCGCCGCCTACTCGGCCGCTCAGCAAAGCGGTTTCGTGGGCACCTCGGTCGGGGTGACCACCCGGGGCATCGATGCCGTTCCCCAGTATCCCCAAACGCGGGTATACTCTGCCGGCCTGGACGTCAATTTCTAACCCCTCAATCTGAATCAAATGAAAAAGCAAATTATAACATTGAGTCTCCTGGGCGTCCTGTTTACGGGTTGCACCAAGAGCCCCACGCTGGTGGGTAATCCCAACGCCTATTCCACGGGCAACTATCCGAATACGATCGACGCATTGAACAGCGTGCTCGCGCCCTGTTATTCCAACCTCAGGGATCCCGGCCTGTTCGGCTTCCATTACCTCCCCAAGTGCATCTCCAACCTGGAGCACGCCGTGAACTCGATTTACGGCGGGGACCAGGGCTGGGATGCCATGGCCGGCGCCAACTTCGATTATACCAACGAGTACGTGAATGAAACGTGGCAGGTCTGCTATACGGGCGTGAAGAACTGCAACGTCCTTTTCGTCGGGGCCAACCTCTTCACGAACAACTTCGCCAAGCCCACCGATCTGCCCACGGTCGCCCTGATCCGCGGCCAGGCCTTCTTCCTCAGAGCCTATTATTATTTCCTGCTGGAAGGCCTTTACGGTGAGGACAACGTCCCCAATCCCACGCCCGCGGATACTCTCGGCGTGCCCCTGTTCGCTGCCGTCCCGGCCAACCTGGCTCAAACACAGCAGCCCAGGGCCTCCAGCAAGGCCGTGTGGGCCCAGATTGAAAACGACTGTGACTCTGCCGCTGTTTTATTGCAGGGCCAGGTCTGGTCCGGTAACGACCTCGGCCGTGTCACCGAATGGGCCGCCAAGGCGCTCCTCGGAAAGGCCCTGGTCTTTACCAAGCAATACGCCGCCGCCAAAACGGTCCTGAACGACGTCATCACCAACAGCAATAAAACGCTGCCCAGCTATGATATAGCCCGTGGCGCCGCCATCGGGATCAAGGCCGACGAATTCAATTCCGAATTCCTGTTCGAGCTGAACATCGATCAACAATCCAATGGGGGTTACGGCGTCTATTCGAGTGCGCCCAATGCCACCACTATCAACGGTCTCATCTGGCCGCCCTGGGCCCTGGGTTCGGATGGAACCGAAACCAATTGCCAGCCCATGGGGTATGGCAACGAAATCGCCCACTGGAAAAACGTCCTGCGGTATGGGTATAACATCGGCACCTACAACCTCGTGACCAACCCCAACTATAACGCCGCCGCAGGCCCAAGCTACAACAACCCTCAACAGATCATGGATCCCGTGTACAAGGCCGCTGCGCTGAACGTGCGGAACAACAACCTCTGTGATCCCCGCGCCTTCATCGGCATGATTCAGCCTTGGGTGGATTCCGTTGAACCCGACGGCGCGCATTGGTACCCCGTTTCCAGGCCCAATTTCGAACAAGGCCCCGGCACTTATGGTTGGAGCATCCGCAAATACTCGCCCATCTTCAACAACATCAACAACGTGGGCCCAGCCGACGCCGTCGACCTCCAACTGTTACGCCTGGCCGACGTCTACCTGCTCTATGCGGAAGCCTGCGCCCAAACGGGAGACAATGTCGACGCCCTGACCTACATCAACATGGTGCATCGCCGGGCATACGGTTATCCCGTTGGAAGCCCCTCACCCGTGGACTACGCCAGCCTGACGTCTCCTACTGTCGCCCCCGACCCCGTGCTCTCCAACAATCCCTTGTACTACGAACGCTGGGCCGAGTTCTTCAACGAAGGGCAGTGGTGGTTCGACGTATGCCGTTGGCACCTGGGCCTGAGCGAAGCCACGTACTATGCCAGCGCTTATAACGTCACGAGCCCCCTGGCCACGACCTGGAATGACAAGTCCTATGCGTGGCCGATTCCCATCGAAGAATTGAACTCCAACCAGGCGATCACGCTTCAAGATCAGAATCCCGGTTACTAATGAAGGCTATTTTCTTTGCCGTTGGTTTGTTTTTGTTTGGGTCCGGTCCCGGCGGGTTATCCCGCCGGGGTCCGGTTCCCATCCCCACGGCGGACGCTGGCCCTGTGCGGACGCCTAAGCGTGTGCAAAAGAAAATTTTTGTCCACCTGATGCCGTGGTTCGAGACCAAGGAAACCAACGATCCCCGGGGTGCCTGGGGCATCCACTGGACCATGGTCAATTGCCACCCCGACAGCACGGCCCCCGACGGACGCAGACAAATTGCCTCATATTATTATCCCCTCACCGGCCCCTATGCCTCCGGGGACACCGATCTGATCGAATACCAGCTCCTCCTGATGAAATACAGCGGCATCGACGGCGTCTGCATCGACTGGCCCGGTACGACCCGCCTCTACGACTATCCCCTCCTGTTCCGCAACACCGAAAAGATTGTGTCGATGTTGAGCCGGATCGGCCTGCGTTACGCCATCGTGTATGAGGACCAGGACATCAACATCGCATTCAAGAAGGGCGTGGTAGGCGATCGCATCGCCGCAGCCCGCGCCGACATGGCTTACCTCGCCAAGCATTGTTTTGCAGACACCAACTACGAGCGCTACCAGGGACGCCCCCTCCTCTTGGATTTCGGCCCCCAGACCTTCTACAAGGAGGACGAATGGTCCGACATTTTCAGGGGCCTCCCCGAAACACCCGCTTTCTTCACCCTCTGGGACCACGAAACCTCTGCGGGAAAAAATGCCACGGGGGCCTTCGCCTGGATCAACGCCGACAACCTCGTTTCGCTGCGCCGCTTCTACGGCAGCGCCGATGCCTTCATCGCCTCCGCCTATCCCGGCTTCCGCGCCTACTACGACCGGGGCGGATGGGGAGGGCCCACCTTCGTCATCGAAGCGCACGGGCTGACGAATTTTTCCCAAACCCTGGATTTGGCCCTGGGCAGCCGCGCCGACTATGTCCAATTGCCTACCTGGAACGACTACGGGGAAGGCACCATGATCGAGCCCACCCGGGAATTCCAGTACGGATTCCTCACCACGCTCCAACAACGACTTGGGGTGCCTTATACCCTTACTCAACTCGAACTCATTTCGAGGCTCTATAGCTTGCGCAAACGCTACTCCGGGGTCGGCTCCGTCCAGCGCATACTGGACACGGCCTCTTCAGACCTGGCAGCTTTGCTCCCTGAAAAGGCTTACGCGCTTATTTCCGGTCTGGAGAAACCCGCACCTTAAATCCATCCGCATGATTTCCTCGTATACATCTATATTGGCCCCTCGGCGTCCCAAGGTCGTGCTGGCCCCATGGCGCCCCAAGGTCGTGCTGGCCCGATGGCGCCCCAAGGTCGTGCTGGCCTGTTTTTTCTGTCTGGCATCCTGTGGGGCTTTGGCCCAAGCGCCCCCGGTCACCACTGCCGGCCCCGTCTCCTCCATATCCGTGGATCACCAAGCCATCCGATTGAACCTTAGCAACGCTTCGGTGGAAGTCTCCGTGTACGGGCCATCCATCGTCAGGGTACGCCTTGTGCCCGGAGGACACCCCGGAGCGGACTTCTCATACGCCGTTGTCGGAACGCCCTCCCCTACGCCTGTCCGTGTCGATCAGGCTCCGGACCAGGTTGTCATTCATACCGATTCTTTAGTGGTAAGCGTTTCGCGCCGTCCTTTCCTCATCACCTTCCTTACCCCGTCGGGCGACACCATCAGTACCGACGAACCGGGCCTGGGCACCAGTTGGATCGGTCCCAGTATCACCACCTACAAGCACCTCCAAACGGGGGAGCGCTTCCTGGGCCTGGGTGAAAAGACAGGCGACCTGGACCGCGCGGGCATGGGCTATACCAACTGGAACCGCGACGTCTACGGCTACTCCATCATGGAGGACCCCATCTACTCCTCTATACCCTTCTACATAGGACTACACCATCGCCTCGCCTACGGCATCTTCCTGGACAACAGCTACGAGAGCGCCTTCAACTTCGGCGCCAGCAACAACCGCTTTTCCTCCTTCGGGGCCAGGGGCGGGGAAATGAATTACTACTTTATCTATCATGCCCGTCTCGCCGACATCGTGCGCGATTATACCTATCTGACCGGCCGCATGCCCCTGCCTCCCCTCTGGAGCCTCGGCTACCAGCAAAACCGCTATAGCTATTTCCCCGATACCGAGGTCTACCGCATCGCCCAAACCCTGCGTGAAAAACGTATACCCGCCGACGGGATCACCCTGGACATCCATTATATGGATTCCTATAAGCTATTTACCTGGAACCCTTCGAGGTTCCCCGATCCCTCCGGTCTCGCCCGCCGCTTGCACGACCAAGGCTTTCACCTGACAACCATCATGGATCCGGGTATCAAGGTGGAAAAGGGCTACGCCGCCTACGAAAGCGGCCTCGCCGCCGATGCTTTCCTGAAATATCCCGATGGCGGCTTGTACACCGCCAAAGTGTGGCCCGGCTGGTGCCATTTCCCCGATTTCACCTCTGCACGCGGCCGCGCCTGGTGGAGCTCGCAGGTGTCGGCCTTTGCCGCCTCCGGCGTATCGGGCTTCTGGAATGACATGAATGAAATCTCCACCTGGGGCCAGCAGGTTCCCGAAAACGTCCTTTACGACTTCGACGGACATCCCACCACGATGCTGCAGGGCCACAACGTCTTCGCCCTCGAAATGGTTCGCTCCACCTACGCCGGAGCCAGTGCGGGCGGCGTGCGTCCCTTCGTGCTCACGCGTTCGGGCTTTGCCGGCCTGCAACGCTACAGCGCCATCTGGACGGGGGACAACCGCGCGGAGGAAAGCCATTTCTTCACGGGGGTCCGCATGCTCTCCAGCCTGGGCCTGAGTGGCGTCGCCTTCACGGGTATGGATATCGGCGGATTCACCGGGAATCCAACGGCTGCTTTGTTCGCGCGCTGGATGGAGACGGGCGCATTCATTCCCTATTATCGTAACCATACAGCCCTTAATACAAGATCCTCTGAACCCTGGACCTACGGGGAAGACGTCCTCGACATTTCCCGCAACTACGTAAGCCTGCGCTACCGGCTACTCCCCTATCTCTATTCCCTGTTTTATGAAGCCAGCCAGGACGGGATGCCCGTCCTGCGGTCGCTGGCTTTCGAATGGCCTTTCGATGCCTCCATCTATTCGTTGTCCTACGAGAACCAATTCCTTTGCGGGCCTTCCTTGTTGGTGGCGCCCGTCTCAGGCGATGCCGCGTTTGCTTCCGTTTACCTGCCCTCCGGCGGCCCCTGGTATTCCCTCTATACCGATTCCGTGCTGCATTCTTCGGCCATCATCCCCCTAACCCTTGACCGCCTGCCCGTCTTTGTGCGCGGAGGCGCGATCATCCCCATGGAATCCCTGGTGCAATCCACGGCGGTTGCGCCTTCGGATACGTTGTGGATCCATATTTACCGCGGGGACGCCCCTTCCTCTTTTACCTATTACGAGGACGACGGCAACAGTTTCGCGTATAAGAACGGCGCCTACTACCGCCGTTCGTTGTCTTTCGATCCGACCGCGCGGTCCTTCACTTTTGCGGTGCCTGAAGGTTCCTATTCATCGCACTTCCATCATTTGCAATTGGTCCTGCACGGTTTCTCCGGTATTTCCGGCGTGACCGTCAATGGCGCGTCTCATCCCCTGTTGGATTCATACTATACCTTCCTGCCTCCTCCGGCAAAGGTGAACGCCCAGGCGGATGACGCACCACCCGCTATCGAGCGCTGTGCGGTGAAGGTGGTGGATATGGAAAATGCCGCCGGAAAGGTTGTGGTGGGGTGGTAAATATTTGATTTTCAATGCTAAATAAAATGGAATCGGCATTTGGTGAATATAATCACTAAAAAGAGGTACTTTTGGTGAACATAATCACCAAAAATGGAAATTCCTCGCCAAATGTTGTCTGTCCTGGCTTCCAGGGTAGACTATAGTAAGGTGATCCTTCTTTTGGGGCCCCGCCAGGTTGGAAAAACAACCCTGATACGGCAGTTGGCCTCAAGCATTGAAGGCGGCTATTTGTATTTGAATGGAGATGAACCATCTGTTCAGGCAGAGCTCAGGAATGCCTCTTTGTCTTTTTTACAATCCTATATCGGCCAAGCCAAGGTAATCGTGATAGATGAAGCCCAACGTATCCAAAATATAGGGCTGACTTTGAAATTAATGGTAGATAACATACCTGACCGACAACTGTTGGTTAAAGGGTCTTCGGCTTTGGAACTCGCAGATACCATCAATGAACCCCTGACGGGAAGAAAATGGGAATACAGACTTTTTCCAATTAGTTGGCAGGAACTAACCGATGCAGAGTCATTAAGTAAAAGCCTTCCCCGTCTGGAAGACCTACTCGTTTACGGCATGTACCCCGAAGTGTTGACAAAACCCGGTGATGAAAAAGAGGTGTTGAATAATTTAGCTTCCAGTTATTTGTATAAAGACCTTCTCAGTTTCGGCGGTATACGCAAACCTGAATTGTTGGGAAAAATCCTTCAGGCACTGGCGCTTCAGTTGGGGAGCGAAGTCAGCCTGAACGAGGTCAGCAGAACAGTACAAGCCGACAAAAATACCGTAGGACAATATATAGACCTGCTTGAAAAGGCATTCATCATATTCCGATTACTCCCCTTTGCCCGAAATTTGAGGGGAGAGATCAGCACCAACAGAAAAATCTATTTCTATGATAATGGCATACGCAATGCTATTATCGGCAACTATTCCCGTGCTACCCTGCGAAATGACCTGGGCGCCCTGTGGGAGAACTTCCTGATCAGTGAACGCATGAAACTTTTAGGATACAATGGATTTTATGGCCATACCTATTTCTGGAGAACGAGGGATCAAAAAGAAATAGACTATTTGGAGGAAATAGACGGAAAGCTATATGCTTATGAATTTAAGTGGAATCCATCCGCCAAAGCAAAGTTTGCTAATGCATTCCTGGAAACCTATAAACCTGCCGAGACCAAAGCCATCCACAAGGATAATTTCTGGGAATGGTTGAAAACTTACCCCTACTGAAACATCCCAAACGTCGAAATCGTCCGATAAGGCTTCTTAAAAAAGTCTCCCACCACGCGATTGAAATCATCCTTATAAAATATAGGCGTGGAATGCCCCGAATTCGGAAGGATCCACAGGTCCGCCTTGCGGATGTTCTGAAAGATCAGCAGCGTATGCGCCGGCCTGATCACATCATGGTCTCCCCCGATGACCAACACCGGACACTGAATGGTGTGCAACTGCTCCAAAGAAATATGGGGTTCATAGGACAACAGGTGCGCCAGCTTCAGGGTGTTCTTCGCCTGGGCCCGCTTAGAAGGGTTTTGCACGGTATCCAGCGTTTTCTTCACGAATGCATTGTAGTTCAGCGCCCAGCCAACGACCCAGGGCTGCACCGCCGTAGTATCGGGCCACAGGTTGGCGCCCGTGACGGCGAGCTTCCGAACCTTTTCCGGATGCCGGATGGCCATCATCAGCCCCTCGATCCCCCCATCACTCCAGCCGATCACATAACACGAATCCAAATGCAGGCTCTCCAGTAGCGCATTCAGGTCGTCGGTGATCATCTCGTAGCTGAGGGTATCGGAAGGGTCGACCGATTTGCCCTGGGCGCGGCTGTCGGCGATGATCACGTGATAAGAGCGTGCGAAAACGGGGATCTGATAGACGAAGTTGTCGATGGAACCCCCGTTCCCGTGGATGATCAGCAGGGGTTCTCCTTGTCCGTACGTTTCATAGTACAGCTTGAATCCCCGGGTATCGAGATAGTGTCCCGCCTGGGGATTGTTCCCGTAGGGAACGGAGTCTTCGCGGGCAGGTACTTGCGCCGAAGCCGCGTAGGCCGACAGCAAGGCGGCAATAATCAATAAAATTCGCATAGTGAGTTAGTATTCGTGATGTTTCTCGTGGCTACGCTTTTCCAGGTCATCCTTGGGTAGGCTCAATTGCTCCCCGATAGGATGCCCGTCCCGGTAAGTGATCACCGTTACAATGGCAGACCCCTTCGGAAAAACCAAAGGCTGACCAACGTATTTGGGTGAAAAAGCGTCCGGCCGCGTATTGTCGAAGGTGTAGTAGATATCCAACCCCGGCACCTCGGTCGCAAAGCGGACCGTGAGCTGCCCCATGGCGTCGTGACTCGCGATAGCTATCGCGTCGAAAGCACTCCGCGCGTACGCCACGCGGGCCGAATCGAAATAGGGGAACTGGGCCTCCATGCGCCGCGTAAAGTCCTCCCAGTTACGGGTCGCCTTCGGGGTCCAATATACTTCGGACAGGGCAAGGGCGCGGGGCCACGTCATGTATTCGGCGTGGCGTAGGGTCGGTACCGATTCGGTCCACAGGTTGCCCTGGCCGCCGAGGATGAGGTGAGGGTCTACGCTATCGGGCACGGGGTCGTAGGTATAGCAATCCTTAAGGCGGCATATCCCATACGTAGGCGGTTCCACCGTTGGGTCGCCCTGGTACAAGTCCAGGTAGCAGTAGTCCCAGGGCGACATCACGACGGCATGGCCCAGGCGCGCCGCGGCGATGCCTCCGGCCATACCCCGCCAGCTCATCACCGTGGCCGAGGGCGCGAGGCCCCCTTCCAGGATCTCATCCCAACCGATCAGTTTTTTCCCCTTGTCGGCCAGCATCTTTTCCATGCGCTTCACGAAATAGCTTTGGAGCTCATCCACGCTCGCGAGGTGTTGGTCCTGCATGAGGTGCTGGCACTTGGGACAGGCTGCCCAAAAGCCCTTGAAAGCTTCGTCTCCGCCGATGTGGATATAAGGATTGGGGAATAGGGCGGCAATCTCGGTAAAGATTTTATCGAGGACCTGGTACACCGAATCGTTGCCTACGCAGAGGACATTGTCCTGGCGGTCGGGTCCACGGCTTCCGGGATTGACGGGATAGGCCAGTTGAGTGCAGGACAGGTTGGGATAGGAAGCGATCAGGGCCATGCTGTGCGCTGGCACGTCGATCTCGGGAAGGATGCTGATATAACGGGCCTTGGCGTAGGCTATGATTTCACGCATGTCATCCTGGGTATAGTAGCCGCCGTCATCGGTGGGTTCGAATGCCAGCGGGGGAATGAAAGTTCCCCAGCGCCCGCTGCGGCTTACCCTCCATGCGCCAACGCGCGTCAGTTGCGGAAGGCTTTTGATCTCGATGCGCCATCCGTTGTCGTCCGAGAGGTGCAGGTGAAGGACGTTGAATTTATACCGCGCCATTTGGTCGATGTACCTTTCCACTTCGGCCTTGGTAAAGAAATGGCGGCTTACATCTAACATCAAACCCCTCCACCCAAAACGCGGATAGTCGCGGATTTCCACGCAGGGAATAGGGCCACCGCCGGGTGGTATGAGCTGCATCAGCGTTTGCAGACCATAAAAGATCCCCGCATCCGCATTCGCCCGGATCACCGCGCGATCGGGTGCCACCGATAAAGTATAGCCCTCGTCTCCCAGGTCCGCGTCGCGCGTTGCGTTGATCTCCAGGTGCAGGCCGTGTCCCGTCTTCCGGATCCGGTCATCGGCCACCGTCGGCCGCTGTGTGCCCCTGACCCATTTTGCCGATTCGAGTAATTGGGCGTGGTCGGGGGGAGCGCTGATGGGTCCCGTCAAAGTGAATTCCCCGGGCTTTTCCGTAACGGAAACGGGTTCGGGGACGAGGTGCACGCGCTGCGCGTAGCCGGTGAGCAGAAGGCCCACGGCCAACAATGAAAGGAAGGTTTGCTTCATACTATGGTGTTTGCGCCTATGGCGCTTCTATATCTTCGGTAGTGTATATCCGTTGTGGTAAGGCGCCGCCAGGTACTGGTTCGCGCCTTCGTCGGTGAAACGGCGCCCGGAAGCGTCCCAATATAGTTTCTTTCCCGTTTTGTACGCAATATTTCCCATCTGCGCCACGGTAGCAATATGGACCCCCGCCGAAATAGGCGCCTTCAAAGAAGCGACGTCGCGCGACCGAACCGCATTTAAAAAATTCGCGGTATGCAGGGTTACGCCGTCGTCCACCGCGCGGGAAATCGGGACCGCCTCCATCCTCCCTTTCTCCGGGATCACCTCCCACCCCTGCCGGTCCAGGACGAGGGTCCCGTTGTTGCCGATATAGGCGATCCCGTGGTTGCGCCCGTAGCAACCCCCGTCGATGCCGGTGGCGTGTTCCCATTGCACGTTGAACCCGTCGAACTCATACACGGTGGTCAGGGTATCCGGGGTCTCGGCCGCGTCGTCGGGATAGGCGAACTTGCCCCCCGATGCCATTACACTCTTAGGAGTGCTGACGTTCAT
>CAZJDB010000259.1:0-15710 GCA_964544695.1 uncultured Chitinophagaceae bacterium | reverse complement strand
CCCATCCTGTTTATCGGGTTTGCGTGGCTTTTCCGGGATCGGATTACCTCGGATTTGACGAATCTGGGGTCTGCGGGGCACGAGGAGACGTTGTTTTTGATATTTATGGCGTTGACGGCGTACATCACGGTGATGTCGTTTTTACGGAATTATTCGGTTATCCCTGTCCTGGGGATGCTTTGCTGCTTATACCTGATGATCGAGATCCCGGTGAAGAGTTGGATGGTGTTCTTCGGGTGGATGGCGATAGGTCTCGGTTTTTACTTCCTGTATGGTTACCGGCATAGCCGGTTGCGGAATGAGTGAAAAAAGCGTAATTTTTATAAAATTATCGCCGTATGAACCTCATTCAAAAAGTGGAACACTGGGGAGATACCCATCATCCCAAGTGGATCGACATCATTCGTATGGTTTTAGGGGCCGCCCTGTTTATGAAAGGCGTCGAGTTCATGAACAACATGGACCTGTTGTCCAGCCTGATGGGTAAAAGTTCTTTCCTCAGTTCCTTTTCGCTGGGGATCATGGGGCATTACATAATTATGATGAATCTGATCGGCGGTTTCCTGGTCGCCTTCGGGCTGTTGACCCGCCTGGCCTGCCTGTTGCAGATCCCCATCCTCCTGGGAGCGGTCATTTTCGTCAATGCACCCAGCGGAGTCGTGCCGCCGGATAGCAATTGGTGGTTATCTTTGCTGATTCTGGTGTTGCTCATTTTCTTTCTCATCGAAGGGGGAGGACCCTGGTCGGCTGACCGGCTGCTAAAGGAGCATCCCATGAAATCGAAATGAAGTTTCAAGTTGGAGACAAGGTCCTGGTAAGGCATTCAAATGAAGAAGGAGAAGTAGTCGATATCATCAACGACAAGATGGTGATGGTCGAGGTTAAGGGTGTGCGCTTTCCGGCGTACTCAGATCAAATCGACTTCCCATATTTCAAACGTTTCACTGAAAAGAAACCAGCGAAGAAAAATGTAGAAATGCCACGGCAGGAACCGCCGCAGGCAAGGAAGATCAGCGGGCAGCCTGGAATTCAGCTTTCCTTTTTTCCTGTATTTGATAAAGACGTTTTCGAAGATGAGGTCGTCGACTATTATAAGATATACCTCGTGAATCAGACCCCCCTGGAGCTGAACTTCGGTTATTGGCTGCGCCTGGGTGGGGTAACGGACATGGAGTTGTCCTCTAACATACACGCATTCAGTGACTTCTATCTTCAAAACCTGTCCCAGGAAAAGCTCAACGACAATCCCCGCCTGGACTTCGATTTCTCCCTGGTTACCCCCGTCGCAGGAAAAGTCGAGCACTTCGAGGTTTCGCATAAGGTGAAGCCCAAACAGGTGTTTCAAAAGACCGAGGAACTACAAAAGCGCCAGGAAGCATCCTTTTCCTACCCCCTTTTCGATACTTTCCCCGACGCGCCATACCAGGAGAGCCTGGATCTCAGCCGTTTAGGGAATGCGGGTTTCAAAATTTACGATGCCGGCAAAGCCAGGCAACACATCGAACCCGCCCGTAGCGTCATCGATCTGCACGCTGAAAAGCTGATCGATCGTCCCGAGCGTCTGACTCCCGAGGAAATCCTCGCCCTCCAGTTGAGCACTTTTGAGAAGTATTTTGAGCTGGCGGTGTTGCATCATCAGCCCACACTTGTGGTCATACATGGCGTAGGCACAGGGAGGCTCAGGGATGAAATTCACGAAATCCTGCATACGAAAAAAGAGGTCAAATCCTTTGTAAATCAATATCTTCCAGCATACGGGTACGGGGCTACCGAGGTCTTTTTCCGGTAGCGTACTAACATCACATTAACTATTTCGTAGTAGTATTCTGTCAAGTATATATGTAGTTTTGTGATGTGTAGTTCAATGCTTATCCTTTACCCAAATTGAAACGTGTATGCGATACGTGCTCTTACTGCTTATCCTCTGTCTCGCTTTCTTCCTGTTAAACTCGGTCTCCCGGTATCAGGTTCCCCTTTCCTTTTTATCCAATGCGGGCAATGCCAATGTGTCGATGAATGCTGGCCATCGTCCTCATGCCCATTGGGCTACGGCCTCTATGGCGCCGACCAAAGGCGGCCCTTCGGCTGGGATCGGGCTTTCTAAGGCTATATCAGTGGCTTCTGATGCTCATTATGGCGCCGCAATGGATAACGCTCGTGCCGAGGTTGGGGTGGCTGCTGCCGCCGCGCCTTCGCCCGTGACCGTTGCCGCTGTCAAGGAAAATGCGACTATTGACCTGGGGACCAGCCTTCCCGCCAATGGCGAGGCCGTTTCCGACGCTCCCGTCGCTCCGATGAACGACGCCGTGGCCGCCTCCGATGTCCAGACGATGGACCTGGAGTCGGACATTGCCGAAAGCGCCGATTACCTGGATATGGACCTGGCCGCTTTACCCGATGTCGCTAAAGTTGCGCAAGAAACTGCTTTTGCCGGTCTGACGGCTGAAGCCTCCGCTTTTGCTTTCCACATCAACGATTCCATACATAACTCCCTGATGGAACCCCACGGGATTCAGTTCGGGGGCATCGCCGGGTTGAACTGGTCCGGCGCGGCTGCCTCAGCTGCCCAGGGTAAGGTAACGGGTACCCCCCTTACGGGTTTCACGCTGGGCTTGTTTTCCGATATTCCCCTTTCCAAGCAATTTTCCTTCCGCCCCGCCGCCCTTTATCAATTTGAAGGCTTTCAGGCCAACCTGAACGGGGAAAAGGTAAATATTCACATGGCTTCCCTGAATTTGCCCCTCGACCTGGTTTACCACAAGAGCCGCTTTTTCGTGGGTGCCGGTCCTTATGCTTCCTATGCCATGGGCGGGACGTATACGCTTAAGGGCATCAACACCGATATGCAATTCGGAAATAATTACGCTTCCGGTGACAATTCGCGTCGCCTCGATTATGGCGTGAACGTCATGGGCGGGTTGCTCATGGACCGGAATTTCGTCCTGGGTGCTTCCTTCAATTATGGGTTAGCCAATATGGCCCCGTCCGGGTCTTCCATGAAGGTTGCTACACGTTCTTTTGGGCTTTCGATTGGATATGTGTTCCGCAACAGGCAGAATATGCCTGTCAAATAAGTTTTTCATCGCTCCGCTACATACACGTAAAGGGCCGCCTCCACCAGGGGCGGTTTCTTTTTTTTAGATTAAATTTGTGGAAATCGTTGTTGTCATGGCAGCAGTAAAAGTTGAGGAGGAAATTGCGGCATATCTACCGCATCTTAGCCCCAAGCAGAAGCAGGCCGTATTGGGGGTAGTAAAAACCTTTGCGGCTGAAAAGCAGGATTGGTGGGATGACAAGGAATATATCACTGAAATGAACCGGCGTTTTGACGAGATGGAAAGCGGTAAGGTGAAGGGGTATACTCTCGATGAATTGGAATCTGGGGCCAGGCAAACCTACAAAAGCAGAAAACGCAAGAAGGGATGAGCTATGCATACAGGCTACATCCACTTACGAAGGAGGATTACGATGAGGCCTATATTTGGTATGAAAGTCAACAGAAAGGGCTGGGTGAGCGCTTTATCAAGGCCGTCAGGAAGAAAATAGAAGAAATTGTTCAGCACCCGGAGGTATATGGCCGCAAGGGCAGTAAAACGTTTAGGGAAGCACAGGTAGATGTTTTTCCTTACTTGATTGTGTATAAAATCAATAAGTCTGCCAAGGAGATATATATCAGCTCCATTCACCATACTAAGAAACATCCAAGGAAAAAATATCGAAGTTAGTAGGGTGACGAAAAACAAAGATTTATAAAATCAACTCCAGGAAGGTCAGGTCGAGCCAGCGGTCGAATTTGAATCCCACTTCGCGGAAATGCGCGACTTGCTTGAATCCGAAGGAACGGTGGAGGTTGAGGCTCGCCTCGTTGGAGGCATCGATGCTGGCGATCATTACGTGGAGGCCTTTTTCGCGGGCGTGGCGGATTAATGGGGGTATCAGGAGCTTTCCGATGCCTTTGCCGCGTTCTTCTGCTTTTACATACACTGAATTTTCCACTGTGAATTGGTAGGCGGCCCAGGGGCGGAAGGGGCCGTAGGAACTGAAGCCTACTATTTGGGCGCCTTCGGTGGCGACGAATACGGGATTCCCGGTGGCCTGCTTTTCTTCAAACCAGGCTTTTCGCATGTCCAATGTGTGCGGGTCATAACTGTACACCGCGGTGGTGTGCAGGATGATGTCGTTGTAGATATCCAGCATGGCGGGGAGGTCGGCTTCGAGGGCTGGTCGAACGGTAGGCATACGCTAAGATAAAGGGCTATAATAAAAAATTATAGCCCTTTTATAATAATCTCAGAGGTACGGCAAAACGCCTAAGCTTCAAGCAATTTTCGAACGCGAATGTTCAACTCGCGGGGCATGATGGGCTTCGGGAGGAAGTCGCTGGCCCCGGTACGGTAGCATTGGGATATGAATGATTCGCTGGACATGGAGGTCATGGCGATGACCGGTATGCCTTTGTGCCTTTCCTCGGACCTGATCCAGGTCATGACCTCGAAGCCGTTGGCATAGGGCATGTTAATATCCGTAATGACCAGGTCGTAGGAATGCCGGTCGAGATGTTCCAGCGCATCTTTTCCGTTGCCGCACGCCTGCACTTCGAACCCTTCTCTTTTCAGGAAACGGGTGAGCGCGTTCAGCAAAATCTCATCATCATCGATCAAAAGAATAGTCGGCATCGCGTGGTTTCTGGTGTAAAATTAAACGCTTGTAATCGACCCAGTTGTTATTGGTATCTTAACAGGGTCTTGTATAACATGCGATTAACGGGCTATCTTTGAGGCCATGATTCCACTAAGAGCGGAGCTGGAAGTCCGCCAGCAACAGCCCTCGATACGTTACCCGGAAGCCATCCTGCTGGGTGGTTCCTGTTTTACGGAACACATGGGCGAAAGGATTGGTTCATATCGTTTACCAGTCTTGCAAAACCCCCATGGGATCCTGTTCAATCCCGTCAGTATCGGGGACAGCCTGCTGTCCTTGGTGGAAGAGAAGCGCTACACGTCGGAAGACTTGTTTTACCTGCACGAGCGCTGGAATAGCTGGGACCATCATAGCCGCTTTTCCAATCCCGATCAGGATTTTTGCCTGGAGCAGATCAATGCGAGTCAGGTTTCGGGTTCGGCGTTTTTGCGCCGCGCGGACTGGCTGATCCTGACACTGGGAAGTGCGTGGGTTTATGTGCTGAAAAGCACGGGGCGCGTTGTCGCCAATTGCCACAAGGCGCCGGCGGATTGGTTTCAGCACCGGCTCTTGACACTGGAGGAGGTCCTGTCTGTGTTCGATAATCTCCTGCATCGCTTGTTTCTGTTGCGGCCCGGGCTGCGTGTGGTTTTTACCGTCAGCCCTGTCCGCCATCTCCGGGAGGGCATGATCGAAAACAACCGAAGCAAGGCGGTGCTGATCCAGGCGGTTCATCACCTGGTGGACAAGTTCAGCGGATTGGCCTATTTCCCTGCTTACGAGTTGATCGTGGACGACCTGAGGGACTACCGGTTTTATGCGGAGGACCTGGTCCATCCCAACCACCTGGCGACGCAGTATGTGTGGGAGAAATTCGTTGCCGGTTTTATGAGTCCCCAGGCGCGGGAGGTGATGCAGGCGATGGAGCCCATCCTGGCGGCGCGCCGGCATAGGCCGTTCAATGCTTTGTCGGAGGAACACCTTCGATTTCGGGCGCGTATGCGGGAGCAGTGCCTGGCGCTTCAGGAAAAATACCCATTTTTGGACCTTTCGGAGGACATAAAATACTTTTCATGACCGTTTGGCTGGCCAGTTGGTACCCGAACAGGACGGACCCTTATAACGGGGACTTCATCCGCCGCCATGCGTTGGCGTATGCGACGCAGGCGCCCCTCACCGTCATTCATGTGGCCAAAGGGGACTTTCCGGCGGAGCGGATCAGTTATGGGAATCTGACGGAGTGGATCATTTATGTTCGGGGCGGCGCTGTTGCGACTTTGCGGGCTTATTTGCGGGCTTTGCGGACGTTGCCGCGGCCGTCTTTGCTCCACGTCCAAGTGTGCATGAATGCGGGTCTTGCGGCTTTGTGGGCAAAGTTCTTCTGGAAGGTTCCCTATTTGGTTACGGAACATTATACGAGTTACATACCCGGAAGTCCGGGGTATTTTGGGCGGCGGCCTTTCTTATATCGGTTTATGAACCGATTGATCCTGGAAAAGGCTTCGGGGATTCATAGTGTGTCTTCTTTCCTGTTGGATAGGATGGAGGAGGTAGCGGTGCTGCCGCCGGTGCGCGTAGTCATCCCCAACGCGGTGGATACGCGGTTGTTTCGACTGGGGGTGCCGTCGGCGACTTTTCGGTTCGTCCATATTTCTTCTTTTCTTCCCCATAAGAATGTGCCTGCCATGCTGGAAGCCTTTGCTGCATTGGCGCAACGGCGGACGGACTGGGAATTGGTATTGATCGGGCCTGCGACGGCGCGAACCGAGGGGAACATTCGTTGGACGGGGGAATTGGCCTATGAGTCGGTTGCAGCCGAATTGCGGGTGGCACACGCGTTGGTGCTTTTCAGCGGGATCGAAAATCAGCCGTGCGTAATTTCGGAGGCTTTGTGCTGCGGTGTGCCCGTGGTTGCGGCTCCTGTGGGGGGTATTCCAGAGGTGATCGACGCGTCCAATGGGGTTTTGGATGCCTCTGTGGAGGGGCTTTGCCGGATCATGGATACGCACTTTGATCGTTTGGCGATTTCATTGCGGGCCAGTGCGTCTCATGCCTATGGGGTCGTAGGCGCGGCCCTGCGGAAATTCAAATAACTATACACGAACGTGGTCAGATATGCGGCGCTGGACACCAGGGCCGCCGCTGCTATGTGATACTGCGGTATGAATATCCAGTCTCCCAGGACCATGACACCCAGGCCCAGCAGGGCGCCTTTCAGGTTGACACCCAGGCGGTTCCTGCCGGCGAAAAAGGTGGATAGTATCGCCAGCCCGCCCAGGGCGAAAACGCCGGGGATCAACAGGAGAAACGTAGGGTAAACGGCCTCGAATCCCGGTCCGAGGAGCCAATGCAGGATGGGGCGGCCCAGCGCGGCAAACAGAACCAGGCAGGCGGCGTAAATAGCGGTGACATAGCCAATCAGCTTTTTTATCATGGGACGCGGATCGGGCGCCTGGACGACATCGGGAAAGATCAATACGGAAAGAAGCTGGGGAAAATAAAAAAACAACTGGCCCAGCTTGGACACCTGGATATAATTGCCCAATTCCTTGTCCGTGCACCAGGCGGCAACCCACCAATAATCGGTGCGGTACACCAGCAACCAGGCCATATTCGCCATGAAGGAGACACCCGTGTATTGAAAGAGGCGGCGGTAATCCGGGGTTGACTTTTGCTGGAACAGGAGCTGGCGGGTCCTGGTAAGGTATGCGTAGAGTACCACCCCTGTGACCACGGGCATGAGGTAATAGCCTGTATAAAATATAGCAGGAGTCGCCAGTAAGAGGGGCAACAAGAGCACATTGCCCGCGCCTTCCAGTAGGATCGGCGCCTCCGCCGACCGCAAGCCGAAGGCCAGGGCCGAAAAGGTTTTAAAAAGGATGATTCCGGCCATGTAGACCGAGGCCAGGATGAGGAAGGGGATGGCGTCCATGCCGGGTCTCAGCCAGTGAAGGGCAACGGCAACCAGGCCCGCGAGGGGGAACAGGATAATCGTCGAATATTGTAAGATGAAGCGGCTGAGGCCACTGGCCAACTGCGGTTCGGAGGCGGATTGGTATTGAATGCCGGAATCCACGCTGGCACCTGCCAGCAAGGCCAGTAATTGCAGGTTGGAAACCTGGAAAAGAAAATTTCCCGAAGTCGGGGCGCCAAGTACGCGCGCGATAGCCAGATTCAGGACCAGCATGGAGCCTAGCTGGGCGCCCTTCCAGAGATAGACCCGGGTTGTCATGAATCCCTAAAATAGGCGTTTTCTTGTTACCTTTGCACCCACATGAAGCACATCCGGAATTTTTGCATTATTGCCCACATAGACCATGGAAAAAGTACCCTCGCTGACCGTTTGTTGGAAATCACACACACCATCGGAGAAAGGGATATGATGAACCAGGTCCTCGACGACATGGACCTGGAAAGGGAAAAAGGTATTACGATCAAGAGCCACGCCATCCAAATCGATTATAAGGGCTATGTCCTGAACCTGATCGATACCCCCGGACACGTGGATTTTTCATACGAAGTTTCGCGCGCGCTGGCCGCGTGTGAAGGCGCTCTCCTGCTGGTGGACGCTACCCAGGGGATACAGGCGCAAACCATTTCTAATTTATACCTGGCCATCGACAACGACCTGGAAATCATTCCTGTCCTGAATAAGATCGACATGGACGGGGCCATGATCCCCGAGACCAAGGACCAGATCATGGAGCTGTTGGGTTGCAAGGAGGACGAGATTTTGCTGGCCAGCGGCAAAACGGGGCAGGGGGTACCGGAAATCCTGGAAGCGATAGTAGCCCGTATTCCGCCGCCTTCCGGCGATCCGGCTGCACCTCTGCAGGCTTTGATCTTCGATAGCGTATTCAATTCTTTCCGTGGGATCATCGTGTACTACCGCATCATGAACGGGGTGCTCCGGAAAAATGATAAAGTCCGCTTCATCAACTCCGAATTGATCTATGGAGCCGACGAGGTAGGGATCCTGAAACTGGGTATGGAGTCCCGGAACGAAGTAGGTTGCGGGGATGTGGGCTATATCATCACGGGCATCAAGAATGCCAAGGAAGTAAAGGTCGGAGATACGATCACGCTGGCTTCCTCGGCCATTAGCGTGCAAGCCATCCATGGTTTTGAAGACGTCAAACCGATGGTCTTCGCGGGGATTTTCCCCGTCAATACGGATGAGTTTGAGGAGCTGCGCGACTGCATGGACAAGCTCCAGCTCAACGACGCCTCTCTGACCTACGAACTGGAAACTTCCCAGGCCCTGGGTTTCGGCTTCCGTTGTGGCTTCCTGGGCATGCTGCACATGGAGATCATCCAGGAAAGGCTGGAGCGCGAATTCAACCAAACGGTGATCACCACCGTGCCCAACGTGAGCTTCATCGCTTATACCACGCGCGACGAAGTGGTCACCGTGAACAATCCGACGGAGATGCCCGATCCGGTGCGGCTGGAGCGAATCGACGAGCCCTTCATCAAGGCCCAGATCATTACCAAGCCCGAGTATATCGGCAATATCATGACGCTATGCCTGGGAAAGAGAGGAATTTTAATAAATCAATCTTATTTGACGCAGACACGCGTGGAATTGATTTTTGAAATGCCCCTCACTGAAATCGTCTTCGACTTTTACGATAAACTCAAATCCACCACGCGGGGATATGCTTCCTTCGACTATTCGCCCATCGGATACCGCGAGAGCGACATCGTAAAGATGGACATTTTGTTGAACAACGAAAAAGTGGATGCCCTGAGCGCCCTGATTCACCGCAGCCGCGCCCAGGACTTCGGGCGCAAGCTCTGCGAAAAACTCAAGGAACTCCTGCCCCGTCAACAGTTCCAGATCTCTATCCAGGCCGCCATCGGGGCAAAGATCATCGCCCGCGAAAACATTTCCGCGATGCGCAAGGACGTTACCGCCAAGTGCTACGGCGGGGACATTTCGCGTAAGCGCAAACTCCTGGAAAAGCAAAAGGAAGGGAAAAAGCGGATGCGTCAGATCGGGAATGTGGAAGTGCCGCAGGAGGCGTTTTTGGCGGTGCTTAAATTGGATGAATAGGCGGCTTCGCGCGACGACGTGGCTAGTAGCCTGCGGGACGGCGCGTGGCTAGTGGCCCTGGGCGCTCAATGCCTGCGAATGGGCCAGGTCTTCTTCGGCTTGCTTTGCGTCTCCCGCTTTTTGATCCAGGATTGCAGAAAAACGCCATGCCTCAGGGTTGGTAGGGTCCGCATACTTATATAATTCCACGAAATATCGCGCGGCGGCGTCGGTGTTGCCGCTTTGGATCAGACGGTTGCTGATCGAATAGAAGGCCAGGGAAAGGAAGGCCAACTCGCGTTGGTACATCTGTCCTTCGGGCGTGTGGGGATCCGCCAGGGCGTTCAGGTCGCGGATGGTTTCGTGCCAGTAGGCGGTATCCATCTGAGCGAAGTGCTGCTGGAAGCCATCTTTATCTGAAGATTCCCTTTTCTCCAATTCACCCCTTTGATAGAATTCATAGGACAACTCCTTTGAATGAACAAGGGAATCGGCCTGGTCGGTGAACCATTTCCTTTCAGGCATTCCTTCCAACGCCTCCCAGGAAAAATTCAATATGGTGTAGGCTCTGTAAAATCGTTTATTCGCCACTTCCATTTGAAATTGCGTTTTAGCGGCAAAAGCAAAATTGCGAACGATGCTATCCCTTCCAGGTATTTGGGAGCCTTCCCGGATCGCATCCAGCTGGAGGCCGGCAAAACCAAAGTTCATCACATCGACAGGAGCCCACTCGTGCTTTCCATCGAACAACCAAAGGCGGTGGCGCGTTTGGGTATGGTTCAGCGCCGTATCCAGGGCTTCGAGATCCGTTAAGTTCATATCCCCTTCCCCGGCAAAGATGGTGATGGAAAAGGGGAAATTATTGACCGGTGTGCCGTCCGGCAAGCCCGCCCCGCCTACGATGATGCCTTTGATTTCGGGATGTTGCAGGGCTAAATAGCCCGCCACCTTTGCTCCTCCTGAGAAGCCGACCAGGTAGATCCTTTGGGGATCGATGTTGCAACGTTCACGGACGTCTTTATTCAGCGTCTGCCAGATCGTTTCTGCTGTGTTGAAGTCATTCCCGTTTTTGGAATTGTTGCTTCCGACCAGGATGAAGCCATCCGTATCTGCAAGCGCTGCGTATTTGTTGACGGGTAGGGCGCCATTTCCGTGGGGGTCGAAAAAGTAGATCACGGGGAGGGGTCCCTGGTGTTTGGGTACGTACAAGGCGTACGATTGAGAAGTGTCGGCCTTGCATTGGATTTGCACGACTTGCCCCTGGGGTGTAGTCGAACAAGCAATTAGGAGCAGGAATAAGAAAATGAGGTAACTGTTCCGCATTAGTATCAATGTAAGATTTCTTCGAGTTTCTTTTGCAGGTCTTCCCCTTTCAGGTTCTTTGCCAGAATATTGCCCTGTGGATCGATCAGGAAATTCGCGGGTAAGTGTATGATGCCATATTCCATACCGATGGCATTCTGCCAAAATTTCAAATCGGAAACATTCGTCCAATAAAGACCGTCCTCGTGAATGGTTTCCAGCCATCTGTCCCTGCCTCCGGGCGGGTCCAGGGACACGCTGATGATAGTAAAGCCCTTGTCTTTGAAAGCCTGGTAAGCTTTTATGAGATACGGATGTTCGGTCCGGCAAAGTTCACAGAAACATGCCCAAAATTCAAGGAGCACGTACCGGCCCCGGAAATCCTTCAAGGATACCGGCCGCCCCGCGGTATCGTTTTGGGTAAAGTCCAGAGCAGGCTTTCCTTCTACCAATATTTTCCTGGCATACGCCGAATATGCCATTTCCTTTCCGCATACGCTGTTCAAGGCAGAGGACGATAGCCGGTGGACCATTTGATCGAGCTCCTCCTCAGGTGCAAAATGAGTAAATGTACGTAGCACCAGTGGGCTGATTGGAGAGGACGGATGTTGTACTACCCACTCCGAATCAATCTTGAAGGTGGTCTTGAGGTTATAGTTTTGGGGGGAAATGGTATCGACATTTCTTTTTTGATAGTCCATGAAAGACCTGTATTCGATATTGTGCAAAGCGCCCGTAAACACTGCATCCCTGAAATCGGGTCCATCTCCTGTAATATTCACGGTATCTCGGTCCAGATATATGGCAATACTTGCCCCGGGCTGGTCATTATCAAAACTCAGCACATATTCATCCCCTTCCCCTTCGGGAATACTGAGGTGGAATACGAACCCCCCGGCCTCGCTAGGCACCGAATCCAACGTTCCTATTTTACCTGTTTCCCAACAATAGACCCAAAGACCCGGCACCAGGCCTTTGAGGTGGGCCTGAACCGTCACGGTATTCGTTTGAGCAACGCTAATGAACGGTCCCATACAAAGGATGAAGAGAAGCCATTTCGAACACCGGAGTGTATCGAATCCGAACACATTCGGAGATTTCGGGGTTGGTATCGGGTTCAAGGTCAAATAATTATAAACTGCGCATTTTTTTTGACGCTGGGAGGGATATGCTAAGAAACTACCTCAAGCTGACGTGGAGGAACCTTTCCAAAAATAAGGCATTTTCCTTCATCAATATAGCAGGCCTCGCCATAGGCATGGGGGCTTGCATCCTGATCCTGGAATACGTCAGCTTCGAGCTGAGTTACGATCAGTTCAATTCCAAAACGGGCGACATCTACCGAGTGTACAACGACCGTTACCAGAATGGAAAGTTGGTTCAGCACGGCACGATCACTTACTCTGCGGTAAGTCCTGATATGCAAACGGATTTCCCCGAGGTGGTCAACCACACCCGCATGGTCCCCAATGGTGGTCAAATCCTGATCAACGGGGATCAGCGGATAGAGGTCCAGGATGCGATGAATGTCGAACCCTCGTTCTTCCAGATGTTCGATTACCCCCTCGTTGCTCAGGAAAAACCCGTTTTACTGAATACGCCGAATGAGGTCGTCTTGTCTGAAAGCGTGGCCAGGAATATATTCAGGTATAACGGGAGCGATCTACGGTCTCTGCTTGGTCGCCTGGTAACGATTTCCCGGGATTCCCTGCCTTACAAGGTTACGGCCATCATGGCGGACATTCCCGAAAATTCGCACTTGCGTTTTTCGATGTTGATGCCCTACATGAGCCTGAACGATATCTATCATTGGAGGGAATCGGTCCATGATTATACCGATTCGGATTTTTGGCATTATATCCAGCTCAGGCACGGGACCGACTACAAGGCCTTCGAGAAAAAGCTGGCTGCTTTCAGCGACCGGCATCTCCAGGGCAACAAAGTGTCGGGCAGCGTGGAGAAATTCTATTTGCAACCTTTGTCAAAGGCGCATCTTTATTCCGATTTTGAATACGAGATCGGGAAAACGGCCAGCGCCACGGTGGTTTGGGGGTTGTTGATCATTGCCTTGTTCATCATAGGGATCGCCTGGGTGAATTATATCAACCTTTCCACGGCGCGCTCCGTTGAAAGGGCGCGTGAAGTGGGTATCAGGAAGGTCACGGGGGCAACGCGGGGGCAACGCGGGGGCAACTGATCCGGCAGTTTCTCGCGGAGGCGGTGGTTTTGAATATTATCGCCCTCCTCATTGCACTGGTGGGGGTCTTATTGTTGCAGTCAGGGTTTAATCATCTGGTGGGTTTCGATTTATCTGTATCATACTTGTTTCATAAGGGATTGGATGGATATACGATCACTATCGGATTGATAGCCCTGATTGTCGTGGGAATACTTGCTTCGGGATTTTATCCTTCCTTCGTCCTTTCTTCCTTCAAACCCATCCTGGTGCTGAAAGGGAAATTCAGCAGCTCCAAACGGGGAACTTTCCTCAGGAAGGGCCTGGTCATCGGTCAATTCGCGATCACCGTGGTCCTGATCGCGGGCTCACTGGTCGTGTACCAGCAAATGCGTTATGTCAGTCACCAAAAGCTGGGGATGAACCTGGATCAGATGCTGGTGCTGAAAGGACCTGGCCTCACTTCCTTCGATTCTACCTTTTTCCTGACGGCGGAGGCCTTCAAAAATGAATTGAAAGCTTTGCCCCACGTGAAGGGAGTGGCCATTACCGATCGCGACCTGGGTCAGGATATGGCGAGGGCCTTTAATGTCCGGCGCGAAGGGGATGATCCCAACAACAAGCATACGATCCGGAATTATGGGGCCAGTTACGAGTTTCTGAAAACCTATGACATTCCCCTGGCTTCGGGTCGCGACTTCCTGCCCACCGATTACCATTATTCCTACCAGCTCATCCACAATGTTATCTTGAACGAGTCGGCAGTGCATATGTTTGGCTTTACCTCCGACCAGGACGCCGTTGGCAAAAGATTGCTGTTTTACGGGAACGCCTATGACATCGTAGGTGTGATCAAGGACTTCCATCAAAAGTCGCTGCACTACGCCATAGAGCCGATGCTCCTCATACCGCGCATGAGCACAGGGAATCCGATCTCCGTTAAGGTCGATCCCAACGACCTGCCGGCGACCATTTCCGCCATCAAGGCCAAGTACCAGTCCTTCTTCCCGGGTAACGTGTTCTCCTATTACTTCATGGACGAGAAATTCAACAAGGACTATGAGGACGACAACCTGTTCGGGAAAGTATTTGGCATTTTCGCGGGCTTCGCCATTTTCGTGGCTTGCCTGGGTCTCCTGGGACTGGCCTTATTCGCCACCGCCCAACGGTTCAAGGAAATCGGGGTGCGCAAGGTCCTGGGGGCTTCGGTGGGCAGCATTGTCCTGTTGCTTTCGCGGGATTTCATCCGGCTGGTTCTCCTGGCTATTTTGGTGGCGGTTCCCATCGCATGGTACGTGATGCATCATTGGCTGCAAAACTTCACCTACCGGATCGATATCAGCGCATGGGTGTTTGTCGCCTCGGGGCTTTTGGCGGTGGTCATTGCGCTGGCGACAATCAGTTTCCAGACGCTGCGGGCGGCGCTGGCAAACCCGGTGAAGAGCTTGCGCACGGAGTAGCATTCGCTTCGCACCTCTCCGGCTCTTAGCGCATTTCGCCGGGGAGGACGTATATCTCTTCTAATTGCCCGTTCCGGAATATGGTCAACTGTTGCCTTTGCCCTACCGTCTCGAACGTCAGGTACTTGTGCAGGTCATCCGTCGAGCCCACGGGTTTGCCGTTGAAACCGACGATAATATCGCCTGATTTTATGGCTCCGTTTTTCGCGGGGGCGTCCGGAACAACTTCGGTGACGTATACGCCGGTATGGCGGGATAATTTACCTACGGCAACCATCCTTTCTGTCAGATTGACCAGTTGGCCTGCGATGCCCAGTTGGGCCCGCTTTACCTTCCCATCGATAATCAACTTTCCGGCGATGTACCCCGACAGGTTCGAGGATACCGCAAAGCAGAGGCCCTGCGCGGAAGGAATGGTGGCGGTGTTTACCCCAATCACGTGACCTTCGTTGTCGAGCAAGGGGCCACCCGAGTTGCCCGGGTTAAGCGCCGCATCGGTTTGCAGGACGTCGTCGATCAGTCTCCCGTTCTTTGCGCGGAGGGTGCGCCCCAGGGCGCTGATGATCCCGGAGGTGACCGTGTATTGCAAGCCCAGGGGATTGCCCACTGCGATGGCGATCTGGCCTACCTGCAGGCGGTCCGAATCGGCAAAGGACAAGGTATGCAGGTTGCTTCCATAGACCTTCAACACCGCGATGTCGGTGGAGGGATCGGAGCCTTTCAACTCAGCTTTCAATATTTGTCCTTCGGGTAAGGTGGCCTGGATTTTTTCCGCACCTTCGATGACGTGGTGGTTGGTTACAATGTATCCGTCGGTGGAAATGATGAAACCAGACCCGGCACCCTTGTCTTTCTTCTTTTCGACTTGAATATGGACGACGGCGGGGCCCGCAGCCGCGACAACGTCCGTAATTGTTTTGGAATATGTGTCTAGCATTATTTTGGCCCCGCCAGAATGATACCAGACGGCTCGGGCTGTCACAATGACCGCACGTGTTTATCCATCCAGTCCCCCATGATCTGCAGGGCCTCGGGGGAAAAGGTCTCGGAGAGTTCG
>CAZJDB010000258.1:0-6903 GCA_964544695.1 uncultured Chitinophagaceae bacterium | reverse complement strand
CAGTCACGCCCTCGGGGCTCGGCTCATCGAACCGATTGTTTCCGCCCGCCAGGAGGTTCGTCAGGGCGGCTCCCGAAGCATCTGCATTGTACCAGGGGGTCAGCAGGGTATCACCCTGATCCATGATTGCCACGCCATAGGGATAGGCGATCCCGGAAAGGATCACCTGGTTATAGGAAGTATCGTGTGTATAGGAATTGATAAAACCAACGTTGTAGCGTGCGCCGCGAATGCTGTGCGCTAAATCGATGGCCCCGCTGGAGGGATCCACCATAATGCCCGCAGGCCAACCCACGTACTGTCCGACGCCGGGACGGTTTTCAGGTTGGGCAAAACCGGAAGTACCGTAAATTACGGACATCCCGTAATCGGGAGAAAACGTCTGGTCAGTGGAAAAGAAAGCCGGTTGGGAAGGTGTATACGCCGTTTTCGCGCAGCTTGCTGCGAAAAAGAGGGAAGCGGATACCAGTATGATTTGCAGAGCGCCAGTTTTGAGCCGTACCATGCACACAAATTTTATAGGGACGATTTTCTGTAGTAAAAATACAACAGTTTTACGACATATCTTAGTGATCTTTAATTAATAAGATGTTATTGAAATTATAATTAATTGAATATCAAATGTTTAAGGCGCAGGCAATATGCGTATTTTGTACACTTTTATGGATGGGCGCCCGGTGCGGCCCGGACACCCTTCTTCAAAAGCTGACCGTAGCCATTGAAATGGCACATGATTACGACGCCGTCAAGTTGAAAAGGATCAGCGATCTCACCGGCCACCCTCCGGGCACGTCGGCCGTTCCCGGCGACAACACTGGTCTTTTCGGCTATTATCAAGGCCTCTATGAGGAATACCGCCTCTTCCAATACGACTCGGCATATGGCTACGCGGGGAAAATGCTCTCGATCGCCTATTCCTCCGGCAATCAAAGCCTTATCACCCAGGCCCGGCTGCAACTCTGTTTCATCCTGTTGTCCTCCGGACTCTTCCGCGAAACCTTCGATTCCCTCAAGACCGTGGTCATTTCCGGGGAACCGGATAGTCTCAAAGCAATGTACTATACCCTCCTGGGTCGCTATTATTTCGACCTGGCGAACTACGACTTCGACGGCATCCAGCATTCCATTGGATATGACATCCGGGGTACCCTCTACATGGATTCGGCCCTGGCTTATTACCCAAAGAACAGCTTTGAATACCGCTACTACCGGGGCCTCAGGGACTTCAAAAAAAATGACACCGCCGAGGCGGCCTCCCTGTTCGAGGGCCTTTTGAGCGAAAGCCTGCCCGCGCATCAACTGGCCCTGGTAGCTTCCACCCTTAGCGGGATATTCCTGCAACAAGGAAAAAGGGTCCAGGCGATCGACCTGATGATCCGCGCCGCCATTTCGGATATCCAATCTTCGACCAAAGAGACCTTCGCCACTTTCAACCTCGCCGAACTCCTCTATCAGGAGGGGGACGTGCGTCACGCAGGCCTTTGCATAGAATCGGCTATCGACAACGCTGAATTTTACGGGGCCAGGCAACGAAAAGTACAGGTCAGCAGCATCCTTTCCCTGATCGAAAACCAACGCCTCAGCGCAGCCGATGCCCAAGATCGCCTCCTCGTCCAGTACGCCATCGTAGTAACCCTGTTCCTGCTCCTGCTGGGCGCCCTGACCTTCGTCATACGCCGCCAGAACCGCCAACTGCGCAAAGCCCAGCAACTCCTTACGGAGTCACACCATACCCAACGCCTCATCAATGAGCAATTGGAAAGGACCAATGCCCAGCTGGAGGAAGCCAACAAGATCAAGGAAGAATACATCGGTTATTTCTTCAACCTGGATTCCGAATTCTTCCTGAAACTGGAGCGCCTCAAGCGCACCCTCGATCAAAAAGTCGCAGACCGGAAGTTCGAGGACATCCGCTTCATCGTGAACAATATCCACATCAAACAGGAAAAACAAGAACTCCTCAAAAGCTTCGATACCGTCTTCCTGAGGATTTTTCCCCAATTTGTATCCCGCTTCAATGCGCTATTCAAACCGGAAGACCAGGTCCGCCTCAAAGAAAACGAGCTCCTGAATATCGACATGCGAATCTTCGCCCTGATCCGGGTGGGGATCACCGACGTGGAGAAGATCGCCCAGATCCTCGAGTACTCCGTCAATACGATCTACGCCTATAAAACCCGAATCAAAAGCAAATCCATTATTCCGAACGATGAATTCGAGGCCCGCATCATAGAAATAAAGTCTGTCTGACTGCCGAAGTTCATTAATATTAAATAAATTCACATGCATTTATAAATCAAATATTTAAGCCCTCCGCAGGAGTCATTCCTCCTTTATTTTCGATATTTCATTTGTAAAAATTGTCCACCCCCAACGGCCTGGGTTCCTTTGGGCATGACTTGCTATGCCAAAACTTTCGCGCTGCTGCTATGCTGCCTGATCTGCCTGGGCACATTCGGCCAATCCACACACAAAATCAGCGGGACGATCCGCGACGAAAAGGGGGTTCCCCTCGCAGGTGTCTCCGTCCGGATCAAAGGCGCCACCACGGGGACCCAAACCGACGGAAACGGGTACTTCTCCCTGGAAGCCCCCGACGGAGCCGTGCTGACCCTTACCTACATCGGCTACGAATCCACCGAGGTCGCCTCGAAATCGAATGCTGACATTACCCTGCATCCCCTGGCCTTGACCCTGAACGACGTCGTGGTGATCGGGTACGGGACCACCACGAGGAAGGAGCTCACGGGAGCCATCTCGACGGTCTCCTCCAAGGACTTCCAATCTGGAGCGATCACTACCCCGGAACAACTGATCGCGGGGAAGGTGGCCGGTGTTTCCATTACCTCCAACGGAGGCTCCCCCGGTTCGGGGAGTATTATCCGGATCCGGGGCATCGCTTCCATCAATGCCAGTAACGATCCCCTGATCGTCATCGACGGGGTCCCCCTGAGTGGCAATAACATTTACGGGACGTCCGATCCCCTCAGCATGATCAACCCCAACGACATCGAGACCTTTACCGTCCTGAAAGACGCCGCGGCCACCGCGATCTATGGCTCCCGCGCCTCGAATGGCGTCATCATCATCACCACCAAGCGAGGCAAGAAAGGGAAGCCCGTCTGGAATTTCAGCACGCAGGTGTCGGTTTCCAAACTGATCAAAGAGGTCCCTGTCCTGAGCGCATCCCAGGTAAAGCAATACGTGGACTCCCTCGGCACCTCCGCCGAACAGGCCTTGTTGGGAAATGCGCAAACCGATTGGCAGAAGGAAATCTACCAGACCGCGATCAGCACCGACAATAATTTGAGCCTTTCGGGGTCCTTGCACAACACCCCTTACCGCGTGTCGGCGGGATACCTGGACCAGGATGGGATCCTGAGGACGGATAACCTTCAAAGGACCACCCTGGGGATCAACCTCAGTCCCAAGTTCTTTCATGAAGACCTGAAGGTGGACGTCAACCTCAAAGGCGCCTACAGCCAAACGCGCTTTGCCAACGAGGGCGCCATCGGGGCCGCGGTGGCCATGGATCCCACCCAAGCCGTGCACGCCACCAGTCCCTATGGCAACTTCTTCGAATGGACCACCTCGGCGGGCCTGAACCCCAACGCTACCAGGAACCCTGTAGCCTTGCTGGACCAATACTTCAACCGGTCTTATGTCAGCCGAAGCTATGGGAATGTCCAGTTCGACTACCACCTGCATTTCCTGCCCGAGCTGCACGCCAACCTGAACCTGGGATACGACGTCTCCAAAAGCCAGGGCATGGTTTACGTACCCGCTTATGCGGCC
Organism: uncultured Chitinophagaceae bacterium; assembly: GCA_964544695.1. GTDB lineage: Bacteria > Bacteroidota > Bacteroidia > Chitinophagales > Chitinophagaceae > Dinghuibacter. Next base: position 3,108 of record CAZJDB010000258.1, on the reverse strand, counting down.
CAGGCCTTACCGACCAACGGGACGAACGATCCATATGGAAATAAAACGGATAATACAGTATTCGAATTTTACCTGAACTACCTCAAGGACTTCCCCTCCATCCACAGCACCCTGAATGCGGTGGCCGGGTATGGGTATTATAATAACCTTTCGACGAACTACAGTTATTACAACTATAATGCGGCCGGGGATACCATTGCCGGTTCGGCTCCCAATTTCCCCTTCGACCAACCCGAAAATACCCTCGTCTCCTATTACGGGCGAATGATCTATACCTTCCAGGGGCGCTATATCCTGGCCGCCTCTATAAGGGATGATGGATCCTCCAAGTTTGCCCCGAACGTGCGCTGGGGTGTATTTCCCTCCGTGGCATTCACCTGGAGGATCAACCAGGAGGATTTTCTGAAGTCCGCCACGGCCCTGTCCGATTTAAAGCTGCGCCTCAGCTATGGGGTAACGGGGAACCAGGACGGGATCGCCAACTATTCCTACCTGCCCGTTTACGGGTACAGCATCAATTCGGACCTCTACCAATTCGGGAACGCTTACTATAACATGCTTACCCCGGCGGCTTTCAATTCATCCATCAAATGGGAACAAACCGCCACCACAAACGCAGGCATCGACTACGGTTTCTTCGGGAATCGCCTCACCGGTAGCGTGGATGTGTATTATAAGAAAACGTCCAACCTCCTCAACGTGATCCCCGTTGCGGCAGGCACCAATTTGTCCAATACCCTCCTGACCAATGTGGGCAATGTAGAAAACCGGGGCGTGGAGTTTAGCCTGAACGCCACCCCCATCCGCTCCAAAAACCTCACCTGGGACGTGGCTTTCAATATTGCCTTCAACCGGAACAAGATCACCAACCTGACCGCGACAAAAGATTCGACCTTCCAGGGTGACCTGACCGGAACGGGCGTGGGTGGAGCTTATATCCAGATCAATTCGGTAGGTTATGCTGAAAATACCTTTTACCTGTATCACCAGGTGTACGGCAAGAACGGCCTTCCAGCCGAAGGCGTTTACGCCGATGTAAACAATGACGGGGTGATCAACCAGGAAGACCTGTACCGGGGGAAATCGCCCCTCCCCACCGAGGTCTTAGGTTTCAGCACCAGCCTGACCTACCGCCGATGGAGCCTGGCCACCGTCCTCCGGGCCAATATCGGGAATTACATGTATGACGCGGTGGACGCGAATGCCGGAGTGCAAACCAATATCCTGAACTCGAACGGCTTCATCAACAACAGCACCACCAGCGTCTACAAAACGCATTTCTACACCAACCAGTTCCAGTCCGATTACTATGTGCAGAACGCTTCTTTCCTGAAAATGGACAACCTGAGCCTGGGGTATAACCTGGGACGGTTATTCAGCGCCAAATCTGATCTGCGCCTCAGCCTGAATTGTCAAAACGTATTCACCGTCACCAAATACACGGGCCTGGACCCCGAAATCTATGGAGGCGTTGATACGAACCTTTATCCACGTCCAAGGATTTATACCCTCGGCGCAAACCTGGTCTTTTAAATCTCTTTAAAATGAAAAAAACTTCTTTCATCATATTTGCGCTCGCTGCGATATTTGCGCTCGCTGCGCTGGGGTGCAATAAGGATCTGAATCGCCTTCCCCTGCACAGCGTCACCGCCGCCGATGCGTACAACAGTGTCGCGGGATATAAAGAGGTCCTGGCCAAAGTCTATGGCAGTTGGGCCCAACCCAGCAGCACCGGGTCCTCCACCTCGGACATCAGCATCGCGGGTATTTCCGATCCCGCCACGACCGACTTCATGCGCGAATTCTGGAATGCCGGGGAGCTGACCACTGATGAAGCGCTCAACGCCTGGAATGACGGGAACCTCAACCAGTTCCACGGGTTGAACTGGACCTCAGCCAATATTTACCTGGAAGCCCTCTACGACCGTTGCCTGTACCAGATCACGGTGGCCAATGAATTCATCAGCCAGTCCGGGGACGCCCAGCTCGCCTCCAGGGGCTTTACCGGTGCCTCTGCCGACACCCTGCGCATCTTCCGGGCCGAAGCCCGCTTCATCAGAGCTTTCCAATACTGGGTGCTCATGGACATGTACGGCAACCCCGCCTTCGTCACCGAAAAAGATCCCATAGGTGCCGGCGATTTTCTGCCTCCCCAAATCACCCGGGCAAACCTGTTCAACTACATCGAATCCGAATTGCTGTCTATGGACTCGACCTTGCTGCCTCCTCACGGAAATGAATACGGGCGTGTGGATCAGGCTGCAGAGTGGGCGCTCCTGGCGAGAATGTATCTAAACGCCGATACCTACCTGGGCGCAGGCAACGACCACTACACGCAGGCCATTACGTATGCCTCCAAGGTCATCGGGGCAGGCTACTCCCTGATGCCGACATACCGCAACCTTTTCCTGGCGGACAATAACGTAAACAACCCGGAAGTGATCTTGCCCATCAACTATGACGGCGTCTCCACCCAGACCTACGGGGGCACTACCTACATCATCAACGCCGCCCTCAGCGCGGCCCAGGATCCCACCAGCTTCGGCGTACCCAACGGAGGTTGGACGGGGAACCGCAGTACCCAAAACCTGCCCCAACTGTTCCCGGACTATTCAGGCAATACCGACCACCGGGCCTATTTCAATAGCAACGGTTCACAACTGGATGCATCGGTAGTCACCAGCTTTACGGATGGCCTTGCAGTTGTAAAGTGGAGCAACATGACCTCCGGTGGAACCCCGGCCGCCTCGGTCAACGGTATCCTTTGCTCCACCGATTTCCCCCTCTTCCGTCTGGGGGAAATGTACCTGATTTATACCGAAGCCGTCCTGAGGGGCGGCTCCGGGGGATCGATGACCCTGGCCCTGCAATACTTCAATGCCTTGCGCACCCGCGCATACGGCAATACCTCGGCCAATGTAACCAGCATCGCCCTGCCGGATATCCTCAACGAGCGTGGCCGTGAATTGTATTGGGAAGGATTCCGAAGGACCGACCTGATCCGCTTCGGGGAATTCACCCAGGGCACCTACCTCTGGCCCTGGAAAGGAAATGTCGCAGCAGGCACCGGGGTCGATGCGCACTTTTCCATCTTCCCCCTGCCGGAAA
>CAZJDB010000257.1:0-3457 GCA_964544695.1 uncultured Chitinophagaceae bacterium | reverse complement strand
GTGAATGCCGGAAAGTCGGATGCATCCGCTACGGTCAACGCCGGTAAGTCCGCCACTTCCGCGACGGTCAACGCCGGCAAGTCCACCACTTCCGCCACGCTCAACGCAGGCAAGTCCGCCGCGACTTCCGCTGCCGGCAGCACCTCGGTGACCGCCGGGACCAGCGCCAGCGCCGGAACCGCCGGAAATGCGAGCTCCGCCAGCGCGGGCGTAAAGGCCAAAGCATCCGTTAAGGCCCAATTATAAACCCCCAATGCCTGCGGACGACCCACGTTCGCAGGCATTTTTTTAAACAACGTATGAAACACCTCTTCGCCGCCATGGGCCTCCTGGTCGCCATAGGCATACCTGCGGCCTGCTTTGCGCAGGATAGTGCAACGGCCCGGCACGACGTATTCAGCGCGACGCTAAACTACCAGTCGAGGGTGGATTATTTCGGGAGAACCGACAGCCTGAAAAGCAGCATCCTCTTTCCTAGCCTTGAATTTGAATCCAGGACGGGTTTGTATGCCCAGGGCAATGTCATTTTCCTGAACAATTCCCAGCAAACGATGGAGTACGCAGGGACCCTTTTGCAAGCAGGATACCGCTTCCCCGAAAGCAAGCACTTTTCCGGCAACCTCTATTACAACCAAATCCTCTACCGGTCGGATGTGGACCTGCTGGAATCAGCCGTGAAAGAACAACCTGGAGTAAACATAACGTATAAGACTAAAGTCGTAAACCTGACCCTGGGGGCGGACCTGAAATTCAGTAACCGGACGGATGTAGGCGCCACGGGGGGGCTCGACCACCTGTGGATCATTAGGCTCAATAGCCCCAAGACGGCCCTGGGCATCGATCCCACTGCCAACATATACTTAGGTACCCAGAATTTTACGGAATCGATACTGGAGCAAAAGGACCTGCTGGGTATCCCCTTGGGGAATACAATGCTGAGCCACCAGGTCCAACAGTTCTCCGTGCTGAGCTACGCGTTTACTATGCCGGTCGTATTTGTAAAGGGTAAATTCAATGCGTCCCTGACGCCCTCTTATGTGTTGCCACAAAATCTGATCGAAGGGGAGACAGGGTACGACATGTTTTATGTCTCCGCTGCGGTGGGCGTGCGTCTCTAACGGCCGTCGCGCAGCCTGAGCCTTGCGCCTTCCGGCCCCCGAAGCCCGCGCACCGCGGCCCCCGAAGCCCGCGCCTCGCGGCCCCGAGAGCCCCGAAACTATTCAGAATTTCCCCAGAATTTTCCTGCAATTTTGGCGGATGTTTTTGAAGTGCTGCATTGCCGCAGGTTGCCTCCTCCTGGCCCTGGCCACACTCGCCCAGACGCACCGGGACCTGGGGTACTACCTGGACCAGGCTAAACACAACAGCCCCCTGTTGAAGGACTACCTCAACCAGGCCAGGTCGAACCAATTGGACAGCGCGCGCATCAGGGCGGGTTACCTGCCCCAGCTCAATGGAGTCAGCAATAACCTGTATGCACCCACCTATAAAGGATGGGGATACGACGAAGCCATCACCAATGGGGCCGACTTCAGCGAATTGGTGGTATTCACACAGCGCCTGGTAGGCAAGCAGAACCTGGAAACCCAATACGATGCTCTGCGCCTAAAAAACCAGGGGCTGGAAATTACGGGTAAGATCAGTGAACAGGATTTGAAGAAGGCGGTCACGACCCAATACATCAACGCCTATGGCAGTTGGGAACAATACCTGTTTCATCAGGAAGTCCGACAGTTGCTCGGCGATGAGGAAGGCGTATTAAAGCAACTCACGGAAAAAGGGGTGTATCATCAAACCGATTACCTGACTTTCCGGGTGACCCTGCAACAGGAATCCCTGACCTTGAACCAGGCCAGGCTTCAGTTCCAAACCGATTTTGCGAACCTGAACTACGTCTGCGGACTGCTGGATACTTCATTCGCCCCCCTGGGAGAACCCGCCCTGGATTCCGTGGAATGGTTGGATCCGGCGAGCACCGTTTTTTACCGTCAATTCATCGTGGACAGCCTTTTGATCCGGAACAACGACGCCCTCATCGACTTCGACTACAAGGCAAAGGTCAATCTATATGCGGACGCGGGCTACAGCAGTTCGTTCGCCGTCACGCCATACAAAAATTTCGGGGCCAGTGTGGGGATCAACCTCACCGTGCCGATCTACGACGGACGCCAGCGGAAGATGCAGCACGGGAAAGTAGCCCTGTCGGAACTGACGCGTGAAAATTACCGGGATTTCTTCACGGCCCAGTATTCCCAACAGGTGGCCCAGCTCCTGCAGCAATTGCACGCCACGCAGGACTTGATCGACCAGGCACGGGAACAATTAAAATACACGAAAGCCCTGATCGACGCCAACCGCAGGTTACTGGCCTCGGGAGATGTCAAGATCGCGGACTACATCATCGCGCTGGGCAATTACCTGAGCGCCCAGAATGTAATCACCCAGAACACCGTCAATAAATTGCAGATCATTAACCAGATCAACTACTGGAACCGAAAATGAGGACCATTACATTAATAGCATTACTGACCCTGGCGGCTTGCCATCAAGCGGCCAAGGATGAGGAGGACGCCAATCCCGCGGATGCGGTTACCCCGGTAACGGTCACGCACCCCGTCGTGGGAAAGATGGAGGAAACCGTGGAAGTGAACGCGGTGTCCACCTTCCTCCTGAAGTCCTATGTCAAGTCCAGCACGGAGGGGTACCTGGACAAGGTGAACGTCCGGATGGGCCAGTATGTACACAAGGGCGAAGTCCTCTTCGTACTCCAGACCAAGGAATCGCGCAACCTGGGTGATGCTGTGACCAAACTGGATACATCTCTCCATTTCCAGGGATTGATTGAACTGAAATCGCCGGGGGAAGGCTACATTACCCAATTGACGTACAAGGAAGGGGACTATGTTCAGGCAGGGGACCAACTGGCGGTGATCAATGATGGAAATTCCTTCGTTTTTCTCCTCAACCTGCCTTACGAACTCAAGCCATACCTAAGCGCGAACCGTAGTCTGCAATTGCACCTCCCCGACGGCACCACGCTGGCCGGAACCGTTACCGAGGCGTTGCCCACGGTGGACCCTGCCAGCCAGACCCAACCCTACGTGATCAAAGTGAACGCAAATCTCCCCGAGAATCTGATAGCAAAAGTAGAACTGGTCAAGAAAGAAAAAGAGGGCACCGTCAGTTTGCCTAAGGGAGCCGTCCTGAGTGACGAAACCCAAACCCAGTTTTGGATCATGAAAATGATCGACAGCACCACGGCAGTAAAAGTGCCGATAACCAAAGGGTTGGAAACGACAGACAAGGTCGAGGTACTTACCCCACCGTTGAAAGCCGCCGATGCAGTACTCCTGACCGGCAACTACGGTCTTGGCGATACGGCCAAAGTAAAAGTGGAGGAACCATAATGCGTCCCTTCTACGTCACATATAAAAACCCCCTGGCCGTCGTCCTGGTG
>CAZJDB010000256.1:0-14642 GCA_964544695.1 uncultured Chitinophagaceae bacterium | reverse complement strand
GTTTTGCGTGAAATCGGGGATGGGTTGGCCCACGTCGGTGCGCTTGGCGATGGCCAGCATAACCGCTATGCGCTCGCCGATACCGGAAGCCCTCACCTTTGGATCGAGTTCAAAATAGGTACTATCAAAAGTATGTACGTCGGGATTGTAAGTAAACATATCCTCCACTTCATAGGCGGAAACGTAGGATGCGGGATGCGCGGCAACGTATTCTCTTTCGGAGGCCCTGCGGGTGGAGTCCAGGCCCTTGAAGATTTTCATCAGGCTGTCCATGGCGTGTTGGTCATGGTTCGGGGCTACTGCCTCGTATACGGAATCCAGGGCGATTTCCTGGTCGTCCAAGGGTTTGCCCGAAGCAACGAACTGCGCATATTCCACCTGCGTAGGACCTCCGGTTACCGTAGCCTTACCCAGGGTGTCAACCGAACCCGTAATGGCGATGTTTCCCGGTTCTACGAAGAAGGTTAGGCGGTCGTTGGCACCGCTGACCGACAAAGTGGAGCGCGTAGGTTCCAGCACGGTGTCATTAATGGTAAAGCTGCCCTTGGTGATTTTCGCGGAGTCGGTGACCGGATCCTTTTGCCCGGGCTTATAATAATACAAATAGGCCCAGCCGCTGTCCGCGCCCCTGAGGGTTCCTTGAATAGTATAGGTGTTGTCCGCGCCCTGTTTGCAAGAAGTAAACAGTGTGAAACCCGCGAGGATCGCGGAAAAAAGGAGTATACGCATGGCCCAAAGGTATCCTAATTCCGAACGGGTTTACCCCCTTTCAAAACGGATTGCAACCGCTCCAATGTTTTCTTTTCCCCGCAAAGACTGAGGAAAGCTTCCCTTTCCAAATCCAGCAAGTAGCGTTCGCTCACCAGCGTTTGTTCGCTGAGATCCCCTCCGCACATGACCCAGGCCAGTTTCTTTGCTACCAGCACGTCGTGTTCGGAAATATAATTGCCCCGAAACATTCCGTTGATCCCGGTATAGAGCATCCCCAGGCCTAGTTTTCCCAGCACGCGGATGTTCTTTCTTTCTTCGGGCAGTGTATAGCCGGCCTCAAAGAGGTCCAGCACGGCCCTTTTGGCTTCGCTTATCCTGCGGCCCGGGTTCATCACCACTTCGTCGTGCCCTTTCCTCAGGATGCCCAATCCATACGCTTCCTTGGCGGAGGTGGAGACTTTCGCCGTTCCTATGGTAAAAAAGCGGTTCTTCAGGGTAATGGTTTCCGGCTCGTCCTCGTGCATTTCATCGGAGGCCCTCAGGGTGAATTCCTTGCTCCCCCCTCCGCCCGGGATCAGTCCCACGCCCAGCTCGACCAGCCCGATATAGGTCTCCGCCGCGGCGCAAACCTTGTCGGCGTGGAGGGTCATTTCACAACCTCCCCCGAGGGTAAGCCCATGGGGAGCGATCACCACGGGGACGGCGCTGTGCCTGACGCGCATCGTGGTTTGCTGAAAGGTCCGTATGGCCATGTCCAGTTCATCGTATTCCTGGTCTACAGCCAACATGAAGATCATGCCTATGTTGGCTCCGGCGGAAAATCCGGATCCCTCGTTGGCAATAACGAGGCCCTTGTATTTTTCCTCCGCCATGGAAATGGACTTCTGAATCCCTTCAATCACTTCTCCCCCGATGGTATTCAGTTTGGTGTTCCACTCCAGCCCCAGGACATCGTCTCCCAAATGATAGAGGTGGCAGGCGCTGTTCGACCAAAGGGTTTGCTGTTCGAAATTCCGCATGACGATGAAAGCCGTCTGCCCGGGGATGGGTTGGTAGGTTTTGGTCGCGATGTCGTAAAACAGTCGCTTTCCGTTTTCCACTTTATAAAAGCTTTTCACGCCTTCCACCCATGGCGCGACCGTGTAGCCCGCAGCCTTCATTGCCTTTATGGTTTGTTCGACGCCCAGTACATCCCACGTTTCAAACGCCCCGATTTCCCAACCGAAGCCCGCCATCATGGCGTCGTCCACGCGGTATAACTGGTCTGAAATTTCAGGGATGCGGTGGGATATATAGGAAAACAATCCGTAATGGAATTGGCGGTAAAATTCTCCCGCCTTGTCCTGGCCCTGGGTCAGGAGCACCAGGCGCTTGCGGAGGTCCTCCACAGGCTTGGCCGCTTCCAGGGTCGCAAACTTCGGTTTTTGGCGGGGGCCGTACTCGAAGGTTTTCAGGTTCAGGGTGAGGATTTCGGATTCTCCATTTGTGTTTTTTATCTTTTTGAAGAAACCCTGTTTCGTCTTATCTCCCAGCCATTTGTTTTCCACCATCTTGTTCAGCCACGCGGGGATTTCGAAAACGGCTTTGGCCTCGTCGTCGGGGCAATGCTCGCGCACCCCCACTGCCACATTCACCAGGGTATCGATCCCTACCACGTCCGCCGTCCTGAAGGTGGCCGATTTGGGCCTCCCGATCACGGGACCCGTAAGCGCGTCCACGGCATCGATGTCCAGATCCAGTTTATCCATGAGGTGGAAGATCGCCATGATCCCATATACGCCGATGCGGTTGGCGATGAAAGCGGGGGTATCTTTGCACAGCACGGTTGTTTTCCCAAGGTACACGTCCCCGTATTCCATCAGGAATCCAACCACTTCAGGATCGGTATCGGGGGTAGGAATGATTTCGAGCAACCTCAGGTACCGGGGAGGGTTGAAGAAGTGCGTCCCGCAGAAATGCCGCTTGAAATCCTCACTGCGTCCTTCCGACAAGAGATGAATGGGGATGCCGGAGGTATTGGAAGAAATCAGGGTGCCGGGCTTGCGGAATTGTTCTACGCGCTCGTACAGGCTGCGCTTGATATCCAGGCGCTCCACGACGACTTCGATGATCCAGTCGACGCCGCCTATGTCTTTCAGGTTGTCCTCGAAGTTGCCCGTACGGATGCGGGCCGCGTCTTCCCTGGTATATATGGGGGAAGGGTTGGATTTCAGGGTAGAATCCAGGGCAGCGTTCACGATCCGGTTCCGGACCTTGGGGTTTTCCAGGGTTAGCCCCGCTTTTTGCTCTTCGGGCGTCATGGTCGCCGGCGCAATGTCGAGCAATAATACGGAAACACCGATTCCCGCAAAATGACAGGCGATCCTGCTGCCCATGACCCCGCTCCCCAGTATGGCTACCTTTCGGATAATGTGTTTTTGCATGCGGCCAAGGTACAGAAAATCCTCTTTTGGCGTGCCGGTCCCTTTAGAACCCGAGCTGCAACTGCGCTTCAAACATGTTGTTGGCCACGTGCGCGTTTTGCTCGCCCCTGCACGAATAATACACCTGCAATTTCGTCCAGACGTTGAAGAAATAATTCAAGCCAAGGTCATAGTAGGTGCTCAGGACCGACTTGTCCACGTTGGGGTTGTACCGATCATACCTAACCACCGCCTGGAGAGAATGGTGCAGCACGAAATATCCCGCCTGGCCATACCAGCCCTGGTGGAGGATGGGGTCCTTGTTCCCTTCCTGGCCCCGGATCCATTCTCCCTTTAAGGATAGGGACTGAAGGGTCCAGGAGGCGTCTGCGCCCCAGCGGATGCGTTCCTGATCTTTCGTGGGGGTTCCGGTGAACCGGTCGAAGCCGTTATAATAATTGGCTCCGATGCTCAGGTCCTTATAGGGATGGAAAACGAGCCTTCCGTCCACATCTTTGGCCTGGTTATTATCGGTCACATCTATCCCAGCGCCGTCCAGCACTTGCAAATAATAATCCAGGAAATGATAATCCCCTATCGGGAAGAGGCTTCCGTTGATCTGTATGCCCAGATCGCGACCGTTTTGGTTCCCTATCGAATCTATGAGGCCGTTCCCCGAATCGCCCTTGCGCGCCACCAGGGCATTAACCACCTGGGAACGTTCGACCATATCAAGGTTCCTGTCCTGGGTCAGGTTTTCAAGGGAAAATTGCACGAGCATCTGGCCCGCTTTGATATTCAGCCACGTAAAGGGTTTGTACGTGATGTAGGCGTCCAGCAGCAGGGGGGATACCAGGGCCCCTCCCGTCTGGGCGCTCCCGCCCGCGCCGCTATTCCCAACGAAATCCACGAGCAGGCGGTAATCGAAGCGGGAAGAGAAGTGCCCCTGAAAGTCCAGCCTGGCACGCTTGATTTGAAACCCGTTAATCTTGCCCGATTGCTGGAAGTTGAGGTAGTTGACTTGGGTATAACCACTCAGGTCCAGGGTGCGACCCAGTCTTAAGGGAAAGGAATCCCTTTTTATTTCGCTGCGCCGGATGGAGTCGGCTTCCTGCTGGTTGATGATCCCCTTATTTTTCAGGAAATTCAGGAGCTCTTCGCCGGATTGGGCCATGGCACTGCTCCCGAGGAATAGCAATATCCCCGCAGTCATGGTGGTGATGACACGTTTCATTAGTCTATAGTTTTAGTGGACTTATCAGATACGATAAGTCAGGGCGGTTTATTGCCGCCCTAATTTTATTAGTCCACAAAACTAGTAGGGAATTGTATACGGTCCAACTTTATTTTAAATTACTCCTGAATTCACAATTTTGTTGTCCGAGCTAGCTGATCTTGCTTCCGGGAACGACACCCGACTCGGGATTGATGAAATGGAGTTTGCCGTCGGGGTCTTCGGCCATCAGGATCATCCCGTGACTTTCCACGCCCATCATTTTGCGCGGCGCCAGGTTCACCACCACCGTTACCTGGCGGCCCACCAGGGTCTCCGGATCGAAGTGCTTGGCGACCCCTGAAAGAATGGTACGCTGCTCGAAGCCCAGGTCCACTTTAAATCGCAGGAGCTTGTCTGATTTAGGCATCCGCTCGGCGGTCAATATTTTCCCCACACGCAGGTCTAACTTGCCGAAGTCGTCATATACAATCGTGGGCTTGACATCGGCTGCCGGGGCGGCGTTTGGCGCTACCGGCGCGGCGGGCGCGGCGTTTTGGGCGGCGGGCGATCCCGGCGCGGCGATTTGCGCGGCGGGCGCGGCGTTTTGGGCAGCCGCCGCGTGGAGCTTCTCCACCTGGGCCGCCACCTCGGCATCCTCGATCTTGCGGAACAACAGCTCCGGGGCGCGAAGGCTGTAGCCCACGCTGAGCAACTTGGTCTTGCCCGCGTTTTCCCATTCCAGCATCTTGTCCACGGTCTTCATCATGTGGTTCATCTTTTTGGCCGTAAAGGGCAGGAAGGGATTGATCAGGATGGCCAGGTTAGCCGTCAACTGCAGGCAGACATGGAGGCAATTGTCAATCTTTTTTTGAGCCTCGGGATCGGAGGCCACGCTGCGCTCGAGGATCCAAGGTTGCTTCTTTTGCAGGTATTTGTTCCCCGCCACTGAAAGTTCGATCACCTCGAACAGCGCATCCCGGAAACGGTAAGCTTCCAGGGCGGCTTCGACGCGTTCCCTGGCCGCTGCAAACCCGTTCAGCATTTCCCGATCGGCATCGTCGACCAAGGCCTCGTGGAGGCGCGGCACCTTTCCGCCGCAGAGTTTGTGCATCAGGACCATAGTCCGGTTCACGAAGTTCCCGAACTTGGCGACGAGTTCTCCGTTGATGCGCTCCTGAAAATCTTTCCAGGTGAAATCGTTATCCTTGGTCTCGGGGGCATTCGCGCACAGGACATACCTCAGCATGTCCTGCTGGTCTGGGAAGTCCCGGAGATACTCATCCACCCAAACGGCCCAGTTGCGGCTGGTGGATATTTTTTCACCCTCGATATTGAGGAATTCATTGGCAGGTACGTTATCCGGCAGGACAAACCCCCCATGCGCCTTGAGCATGCTGGGAAAAATGATACAGTGAAAGACGATATTGTCCTTTCCGATGAAGTGGATCAGCTTGGTATCGTCCTTGCACCAATAATCCGCCCACTGTGGGGTCAGTTCCTTGGTAGCGCTGAGGTATCCTATAGGGGCATCGAACCATACGTACAGCACCTTTCCCTCCGCCCCGGGTAATGGTACGGGGATGCCCCAGTTGCTGTCACGGGTCATGGCCCTGGGTTGCAGGCCATTGTCCAGCCAGCTTTTGCACTGCCCGTATACGTTATTCTTCCAGACGTCCTTTTTGCCCTCCACGATCCATTCTTTCAGCCAAGGCTCGTAGGCCTGGAGGGGCAGGTACCAGTGTTTTGTTTTTCTCCTTACCGGGGGCGCGTCGCTGAGGGCGCTGCGCGGGTTGATGAGCATGTCGGGGCTCAAAGAAGAGCCGCAGCGCTCGCATTGATCCCCGTAAGCATTCGGGTTCCCGCAGACGGGGCAGGTCCCTATGATATAGCGGTCGGCCAGGAAGGTCTTTTTTTCCTCGTCGTAATACTGCTCGGTTTCCTTTTCCTCGAAAAGCCCATCGGAATAGAGCTTCAGGAAAAAGTCCTGCGATGTTTCGTAGTGGATGGGATGGGTCGTCCTGGAAAAAATGTCGAAGGAAATGCCCATTGAAGAAAAGCTGTCCCGGATCAGGGCATGGAACTTATCCACGACTTGCTGGGGGGTAACGCCCTCCCTCATGGCCCGGATAGTGATGGGCACCCCGTGCTCGTCGGTGCCGCTTACGAATTTGATGTCCCGTTTCCGGGCGCGCTGATAACGAACGTAAATATCCGCCGGTAAATAACAGCCTGCCAGGTGACCGATGTGTACAGGTCCATTGGCATAGGGCAAAGCCGCAGTGACTAAGTATCTCTTGAATTCAGGCATGCGCAAAATTACCCTAATTTTAAGTCATGAAGCGCAAAGATTTCCTGGGAACTATCCTACCCCTGGCCGTGGTCAACCCTTTCAAGGCAACCACGACCCAAGTGCAGATCACCTTGCCCCCGTACCTAAAGCCTGGAGACACCATTGGTATTTGTTGCGGATCCGGACCCATAACGGCGAAAGAAATCCAACCTTCCCTGGACGTCATCAGCAGTTGGGGATACAAAACCGTCCTGGGGCAAACCATCGGAAAAAAAGACGGGATGTTCGGGGGAAGCGATGAGGAGCGCACGAAAGACATCCAATCCATGCTGGATGATCCGGGGCTCGGGGCCATTCTTTTCGCACGGGGAGGTTACGGTATGGTCCGTATCATCGACAAACTGGACTTTACCCGTTTCGTTTCCAGCCCGAAGTGGCTGATCGGCTTCAGCGACGTTACGGTCATCCATACGCACGTGCACCGGAATTGCAGGATCGCCACCATACACAGCAAAATGTGCAATAGCTTCCCGGATATCTATGCGACCGCGGATCCCATCATCAAGGACTGCATCGACTCCATAGGCAAGACCCTGAGGGGAGACGTCATGACTTACCAGAGCCCCAACTCACCCTTCAACCGGATCGGAACAGCCGAGGGGCAGCTCATCGGGGGCAACCTGCGCACCATGGAAAATCTGGCGGGGACGGCCAGCGACTTTTCCACGGATGGAAAGATCCTTTTCATCGAAGACGTCGAAGAATACTTTTACAACCTGGACAGGATGCTGTGGAACTTCCGGAGGACGGGCAAGCTCGAGAACCTCCGGGGCCTGGTGGTGGGGGGATTCAACCGGATGATGGAAGACCCGAAGGAGCCCTTTGGAAAAAATCAATATGAGATCCTGACCTACCATACCCGGGATTATTCCTATCCCGTTTGCTTCGACTTCCCCGTGGGACACCAGGTCAACAATTATTCGTTACGCTGCGGCCAACTGCATCACCTTGAAGTGACCCCGTTCGGAGGCAAATTAATCAGCCTGACATGACCCTGCCACCCTACCTGAAACCCGGAGATACCATAGGGATCGTTTGCCCAGCGGGCCGTCTGGACGCGGAACGGGCGGTCGCCTGTATCGATACTTTGCACGACTGGGGCTACAAGGTGCGCCCGGGGAAAACGCTGGGCCACGCCTTCCATTACTTCTCGGGCACGGATGAAGAGCGCCTTTTGGATCTGCAACACATGCTGGACGACCCGGGCATCCGCGCCATCCTTTGCGGCCGGGGAGGCTACGGGACGAGTCGCATCATCGACCGTCTGGATTTTTCACGTTTTCGCTCACATCCCAAATGGATCATCGGTTACAGCGACGTTACGGTGCTGCACAGCCACCTGTACGCGGTGCTGAAGACCGCTTCCCTCCACGCGCCCATGGCGGGGGCTTTCAACGAAGGAGGGCCGGCGATTGAATCGATCAGATCGGCGCTTCAAGGGTCATCGACGGTTATCACCGCACCGCCGTACCCGGCGAATCGGGCAGGCGTCGCCGAGGCCCCCCTGGTAGGCGGTAACCTTTCCCTCCTGACTCATTTGATCGGCACCCCCAGCGACGTAGACACGGAAGGATGCATCCTTTTCCTGGAAGACATTGGAGAATACCTCTACCATATCGATCGCATGCTCGTGCAACTCCACCGGAACGGAAAACTCTCGGGCCTGGCGGGACTTGCCGTAGGGAGCTTCACCGAACTCAAGGATACCGTGGTCCCCTTCGGGCAAACGGTAACGGATATCATCATGGACAAGGTCAGCGCCTATAACTATCCGGTATGTTTCGATTTTCCGGTAGGTCATCAGGAGCAGAACTACGCTCTCAGGGTGGGCATGCCTTACCGGCTGGAAGTCACCCCCGAAAACGTACATTTGTCCCCGCTATGAGTTTTATCAAGAATGCCCTTTTACGGACGCTGGGAGAAAAGCGATACCTGGAGACATTATGTAGCACTTTCCAGGTTATGCTGCGCAGGCACTGGCTGTCCGATTCGGCGTATCAGGACGTCTATTTCCTAAAGAAGCATATAAGTCCCGGAGATTCATGTGTCGATATTGGGGCTCACCTGGGTTATTATTGTTTCGAGCTGGCCAGGCTGTGTGGGCCTGAAGGAAAGGTGTATGCCGTGGAGCCTGTTTCCAAGTTCAACTCGGTCATCGAAAAATATATGAAGGGTCATTCCTTTCGGGGCCTGAAGCTATGCAAGGTCGCCCTTGGCGGAGACGGGCCATTCGTGGAAATGGGGATACCACGGGTGGGCAACCGAAAACGCTTTGCTTTTGCAAAAATCATCGAGCAGCAGGATACTTTTTCTTTTGTGGAAACGGAACGAGTCCCGAACGAGGACCCCAACCTCCTGTTCGGCGACCTGTCCCGCATCGATTTTATCAAGTGCGACGTGGAGGGATTCGAGGTCCGGCTCTTTACAAAAATGCTCCCTACGGTTGCCCGGTTTCGTCCCAAACTCCTCTGCGAACTAGGCTCGGGTGAAATCCGCCAGGCCTTTGCCGAACTCGTTCGGCCGCTGGGCTATTCGTGTTTCCGGTTGCACGAAGGGAAGTGGGAATCCCTGGATCCATACGGTACCGAATCTGCCCTTTCCCATAATTATTATTTCCTCACCGCGGATCACCTGGCCAGTCACCCGGAACTGGTTCGTTAGAACCATAGGAGGCTTCCATCTCCGTAACTCAAGAAACGGAAGTCTTGCTGCAGGGCATATTGGTACACCTTTTTCCAGTCTTCCCCAAGCAGGGCTGCCACGAGGAGAAGCAGGGTGGATCCCGGCTGGTGGAAATTTGTAATCAGGGCATCCGCGATTCTCGGCCGGTAACCGGGCGCCACCAGCAATTGAGTGCGGGTCAGAATGGGGCCCTTCAGATTTTCCAGGGCTTCTTTTCGCGATTTTGCCGATTCCTCGTATCCCGTCCATTGGTCCAATGTTTTCCCCACGCCCAGCCAATACAAACTCTCCAGCGTCCGGAATGCCGTCGTTCCTACCGCAATGATGGGGCCTCGCGCGTTTGCGATTTCCCGAATCGTGTCTTTGGATACATCTATCCACTCGGAATGCATAACATGGTCCTTCATGATTTCCGATTTGACGGGCTTGAAGGTGCCTGCGCCTACGTGGAGGGTGACGAAGGCGGTTTTCACGCCCTTGGCTGCTAGTTCCTTCAGGATATTTTGCGTGATGTGCAGCCCTGCGGTGGGCGCGGCCACCGACCCTTCCTCCCGCGCATAGACGGTTTGATAACGTTGGGCATCTTTTTCTTCAGGTTGTCGGCCCAGGTAGGGTGGCAAAGGGATCTGACCCGCGCGGTGCAGTACTTCGGCGAAATGGAGGTGGGCGGGTTCCCAGGTGAAGCGGATGAGGTAGCCGTCGGGGACTTCGCCGACTTTTTCCGCCGTCAAAACCACGCCATCAGGCGCCCCTGGGTCAGAGGCCGCGTGCAGCGCCTCGGGGCCTGAGGCCGCGCGCAGCGCGCCCGACTTCCATTTCCCCGCGCCACCCACGAGGCACTTCCAAACCGCGCTGCCCCTTTGTGCCATAGCCCTGGAGGGCTCTGTGTCCAAGGGTTCGAGACAGAATACCTCTATCTGTCCGCCTGATTCCTTCCGGAACAGCAGGCGGGCTTCGATGACTTTGGTATCGTTGAAAACTAATAAGGCGTCGGGAGGTATTCGTTCCGGCAATTCACGGAAAATGGTTTCCGAGATCCGCCCTTTTTTATAAATCAACAGCTTCGAGGCGTCCCTTTCTTCCAAAGGATATTTGGCGATCCGGTCTTCCGGGAGATCGTAGGTGAAATCGGCGATGCGCAATTCCTGGGGACCCATGGGGCAAAGATAAGGGCCGGCGCGAAGCCGGCCCACAATTACAACTTACACTTGATTTGCCTGAATATAGGTTACGGACACTCTGTATAGGTTACGGAGCATCAATCCGGTTTCTTCCCATCGAGGAAGGTATTTAGGGTACTGATCTCGCCCTTATTGTTTTCGGCGGGCTTGACCGTATAATTGCTATAAAAATTTTCAATGGAGCTTACGGTATTGTAAAGCTCCATGTTCCTGCGCATGTACGCCGGGATCGCATCGAATTCGCCCGCGGTATCCTGGGCGTTCTGGTTGAAGCTGAGGTTGCGCAGCTTTTGGAGGCGCTCGGCGGCTTTGCGCTTCTGTTCATCCTCCTCGGGGTTCGCACCGGCCTGTGGGATCTGGGGTTCGGGCTTTAGTTCCATGCGCAATTCCGTGCGGATGGACTCGGGCCGTTTCGGCTCATCCTTAATGACGAGTTGCATGTCGAAGGTCGGCGTGTCTTCGGGCATGGCGGGAACCACCGAAGGCCTTGGCGCCTCCGGGGCCATCGAAGGCATCGGGGTTTCCTCCTGGTTTTCTTCATAGATGGTCGCCGGCCTGGAAAGGAAACTCCGGGAAGGGTTCTTGGTATTCTCCACGCGGCTAATGAAAAAGTTCGCCTCCCTGGGGGTGGACTCCACGAGTGTGGGCGCCATCTCATCGGGTTCGGGCTCGACGCGCGGGGGTGGCGCGGGGGCGACCTGCGCGGCGGCGCCCGGCGCGGTGACAGCGGCATGCGCGGCGGCGGGAATGGCATGGGCAGCAGCGGGAATGGCTTGCGCAGCCGCGGGAATGGCGTGCGCGGCCGCGTGGGCCGTAGCTGCGGCGGCGCCGGCGGCGGTAGGTTCCTGCGAGAAAAGGGCTGCTTGGTTGTAGATTTTCTTTTCTTCTCCTTCCATCCCCAGCGTCATCACGATCTTTTCTTCCTTCACGGGTGCGGATTGGGGGCGCGCCGTTTCTTCTCCCAGGGATATTTCCCGATTGTCGAAACCGGTGGCGATGAGGGTGATCCCGATCTTGGACCCCAGGGAGGGATCGTAGCCAAGACCCATGATAACGTCGCTGTCCTCACCAGCCTGGCTGAGGAGATAGTTTTGAATGATATCCACCTCATCCATGGTGAATTCATGGTCGCCTTCGGCGGAATTGATATTGATGAGGATCCACTTGGCTCCCCGAATGTCGTTGTCGTTCAGCAAGGGCGAATTCAAGGCATGCTCGATGGCTCTTTGGGCGCGGTTGTCTCCTTCGGCAGATCCGCTGCCCAGGATGGCGACGCCTCCGTTGCGCATCACGGTGCAGACATCGGCAAAGTCGACGTTGATCTGGCCGGTGCTGTTGATGACGTCGGTGATGCACTTGGCGGCCGTGGCCAGCACGTTGTCCGCCTTGGCGAAGGCTTCCTTCATCTTCAGGTTGCCGTACTGGTGGCGCAGTTTATCGTTACTGATCACCAAAAGGGTATCGACGTTGTCCTTCAGGCGGTTGATCCCTTCCTCTGCCTGCTGGATCCGCTTCTTTCCCTCGTAAGCGAAGGGGGTGGTGATGATCCCTACCGTGAGGACTCCCATGTCCTTGCAGATCCGGGCGATGATGGGCGCTCCTCCTGTTCCGGTGCCTCCCCCCATGCCGGCGGTGATGAAGGCCATCTTGGTGTTGACCTCAAGGATGCGCCGGATTTCTTCCAGGCTTTCTTCCGTGGCCTGCCTCCCGATTTCCGGGTTGGCGCCGGCGCCCAGGCCCTGGGTCAGGTGGGGGCCGAGCTGGACTTTGTTGGGGACTTTGCTGTGCGCAATGGCTTGTGCATCCGTGTTGCAGATGACGAAATTAACCCCCTCTATGCCCTGGTTGTGCATGTAGTTCACCGCGTTGCTTCCACCGCCCCCGATGCCGATGACTTTGATGATGGAGGACTTCTCTTTGGGCAAATCGAAATGAATCATAACCTCGTGTTTAACTTTTGAATAAAATGGGTTAGTACTTAGGGTACGGCCCGCGGTAGATAGGGTAGCGCTATCTACCGCAAGGTGTTTCTCGCATGCGAATGCCGTGGGGCATCCGCGATTTATAAATGACTGTCTTCTTCTTCCTTGAACAAGTCTATAAGGCCGTCCTTGATCGAATCCATAAAATTTTTCAGGTTCTTCTTCCGCCTGCGGACCTTCACAACACCAATTCCTTCCTCCCGGTCGATATTAACCTCGGTCTCCTCGTTTTCGGCGGCCACGACCTTCGCACGAGGTCCGTCGTGAAGGAGGTTTTCGTTGTTTTCAAATACGTTGTATCCTTTCAGGATCAGGCCTATGCACGTGGCGTACATGGGCTTGGCCAACTCCTCGATGTGTCCGGCGGCCAGGTGCTCGTTGGGGTAACCGATCCGGGCGTTCAGGCCGGTGACGTATTCGGTCAACTGGATCAGGTGCTTCAACTGGGCCCCGCCCCCTGTCAGGATCACTCCCCCGTTGAGGAGGCGGTTGTCCAGCCCCACTTGCTTGAGGTGGTAGGTGACGAAGTCCAGGATCTCGCTCATCCGGGCCTGTATGATATGGGCCAGGTTCTTGACGCTGATTTCCTTGGGTGCCATACCCCTAAGGCCCGGAATGGTGATGAACGCATTGCCCTTGGCCTCGTCCGACAGCGCGGATCCGAACTGCACTTTCATTTGCTCGGCCTGGGTCTTCAGGACCCCCAGTCCCGTTTTGATGTCGTTGGTGATGTTCTCTCCACCGAAGGGAATGACCGCGGTGTGCTTGAGGATACCCTCATAAAACACCGCCAGGTCGGTGGTTCCACCCCCAATGTCCACGATGGCCACCCCGGCTTCCAGGTCATGTTCGCACATCACCGCGGCAGCGGAAGCCAACGGCTGGAGGACCAGGTCTTTGGTCCGGAGTCCTGCCTTGTCCACACTGCGGTGGATGTTCCGGATCGCATTCTTGTCCCCCGTGATGATGTGGAAGTTGGCTCCCACCTTCACCCCACTGTACCCGATGGGGTTTGGGATGTTCTGGAAGTTGTCCACCGTGAATTCCTGCGGGATCACGTCTATGATCTGGTCTCCCGCGGGGATGTATGTTTTATACTGGTCGCTGATCAATTGGTCGATTTCGCGCTGGCAGATTTCCTCGTCCGTACGCTGGCGGACGATATCCCCCCGGGTCTGGAGGCTTTTGATGTGGTGTCCGGCGATGCCCACGTACACCTCATTGATCTCCAGGTTTGGGTTCGAAGCATAACAATTCTCAAGCGAAGTCTGGATGGCCTTGATGGTCTGGTCTATATTCAATACCATTCCATGCTGGACACCGTTAGAGTTGGCACGACCAAACCCAAGGATCTCCAGTTTGCCATATTCATTTTTTCTGCCCGCTATGGCTGCGATCTTTGTAGTCCCGATGTCCAGGCCCACTATGATGGGTTGTTCGTTATTCATGATTTATGTGGGTTTTTATGTTGAGGATTTTCTTCAGGTTCGAGGCTCCGGGCGCTGTCGATGTCCGTAGTTAAATCCCGGGGCACGGGCATGCGTTCGGTCAGCGTGTCCTGCATGGCCGTCCTGCCTTCGCGGATCATCGCCCTGGCAAGTGCCGAGGCCTGGGCGGTATCGGAGGCAACGGGCGCCTCGCGTTTCACGCCGATGATCTGTCCCGCGAAGCGGGCGTCCAGTGCGGCATATTTGTTCCAGCCCAGTTTGGGGGCCATATCCTTACAGAACAGGAAGAGCCGGTTGAACTTGTTGTCCAGGTCACTGGTGTCCCCGATCATCAGGACGCAGTCCCCGATGGCGGGCATCAATTCGAATTCATCCGATGCGTCCAGGTCCACCTGTTCGACCATGTCCCTCCAAAAGGGATGCGCGGACAGGTAGGCGCTCACGAGCACGATTTGCCTGGCCGTCTTGAGATCCAGGGGACAGGAAGTGAACACGGGCAACTTCACGGGATCGTATTCTTTCAACGGGAGTCGGGTTGCGGAGGAATCCAGGTACCAGGATTGCCCGTCCACGGTGAATATGCGCGCCACGGGCTCCCGCTCGGAAACCTTCACCCAAAGGATCTGTTTGCTATCGACAAAGAGTTCGGCCTTCCGGACCCAGGGACTCG
>CAZJDB010000255.1:0-12567 GCA_964544695.1 uncultured Chitinophagaceae bacterium | reverse complement strand
GATGCCTGGGTACGATTCGACGAAGGTTTCCAGGGTCTTGTCCAGGGTGATGGAACGCACCAGGTTCATTTGGTGGTCATACACCGTTAGGATGGCTGCATCGCACCAGTAATGGGTAACGTATGAGCTGCCCGAGCCGGTGGTGACGGCGTATTCGATCTCCTTGCAGATGGCGATGTAGTCCCGTGTTTCCACGATGGAAATGGGTATCAGGTTTTCAATGTTCTTGATATTGGAGGACTTGATCTTCGTGGCCTGACTCGTGTCCGCCTTCAGGAAACGATAATAGTCTTTGTTGAGGATGTCCTCCTTCCCGCCGTAGGCTTTGCCCGGGGTAAAATCGAACTCGAAGGCGGCTTCGGCTTCATCCTTGTCCTCTTTCTTATACTTGACGGCCACGATGATGGCGTTGCCCGTGGCCTTGTCCAGGCTGCCCACAACTGCCATATGGGATTTGTTCCTGGGCTGGAAGGCCTCCGAAATCTTGGTCACCAGCGAACCGGAAGCCGAAAATTTTTCAGCAACCATCGCCCCGTTTGCCTGCGACACGAGGAAGAGCTCACCCGCCCGGTTGATGGCACTCGTCACGAACGCGCCCTGGACCGCCACGCTGTTGAGCGGGACCATGGTGGGCTGCAGGTCGGGAGAAAGGGTCGTCAGACTGAGCGAGGTGGTCGCCACATAATGCGCGTCGTTCAGGGCAGCCTCCATATCGAGGACCTGCAATTTTTCCTTCAGGCCGCTGACCCGCGCCACCAATCCCTGGAAATTCCCCTCCGGATCCCGCTCTATGATGAATTGGGTGGTGTACATACCGGGCACCGCATAAACCTGCTTATCCGAAAGGACCTTCCGGTGGACCAGGTCGATCAGTACGGCGTGCAGCTCCCTTTGTTCGTTCTTCTTTTCGGGCTGATAAAAAGCGATGATGTTCCCGTTGAACCTGGCCATCCCCAGGACAAACTTGGGCAAGGGAACCTCGGGTCCCGTCTCGACGCCCTTGCTGTTGATCACCGCAATACTGCTCTGATCGGAGTAAGGCGTGTTGATTTCATCAGCGGTCAGGTAAACCGCCACGGAATCGTGAAGGTTCAGGATGTCCACGGGCGCCCACGTGAAGTAAGAGGGTTCGGCGTCTCTTTGGGCCGAAGCGACCCCCGCCATAAAAACAAGCGGCAATAGAAATCGAATTGTTTTCATAAAAGATATTGATTGGTTGCAAAAATAAAAAAAGCCCCGGGATTCCGGGGCTTTTTCGAGAAGGGGGCTTATTGCCCTTTCCAGGTATTGTTATCCCAATTACTATCCGGATACCGCTGATCCGGATCTATAGTAACCGAAGAGATCGTACTTGTCGAAGCATAATGGAACGACCAAATCCCGCTCTTCATCCAAATCTCCACCGGCAGGTGCACGCGCCCGGTAGTTCCGTTGGATTCCTTCACTTCCACGGTCACGGGCATCGGGAGTTTTTCGCGCGTAGAGATGGTGATCGTCGCGCCCTGGGTCGGGTCGTTCTTGACATATTCTACGTTGTCTACGGCCTGGTCGATCTTCCATTCGTTCAGGAACCAGCCCCTCCAGAAGAAGTCCAGGTTTTCTCCGCTGGCGTTTTCGATGGCATGGAAGAAGTCGAAAGGCGTGGGATGCTTGAAGGCCCATTCGTGTACGTAGTAACGGAAAGCATAGTCGAAGCGGTCCTTACCCAGGATTTCCTCACGCAACAGCTCGAGGCCCATGCCGGGTTTGGAGTAGGACAGGGCACCCCAGGCGCCGGAGCTGCGCATGGCGTCGGGGATGGTGAGAATGGGGTCTATCTGATAAACCCCGCGCACCGTCCCAAGGCGGCTCTTCACGGGACGGAAATATTCCCCGTTGTTGAAAGCGGAGTCGGCAACCGTATTGATGTAGGTATTGAAGCCTTCGTCCATAAAGGCATACTTGCGTTCATTGCTGCCCACGATCATGGGGAACCAGGTATGGCCGAACTCGTGGCTGGTTACACCCCAGAGACCCCTTTTCCGGCTGCGGGAGCCGCAAAAGACGATGCCGGGATATTCCATCCCGCCCACGACACCCGCTACATTGGTGGCGGAGGGATAGGGAAACTCGTAGAGATATTTAGAGTAAAACTCGATGGCGCCCTTGACGTATTCGGTGGCGCGTCCCCAGGCGCTGTCGCCCGCGCTTTCCACGGGATACATGGACTCGGCCAGGGATTTCTTCCCGCTGGGCAGGTTCATGCGTGCGGCGTCCCAGATAAAGGCTTTAGAGGCGCCCCAGGCAACGTCGCGCGTGTTGGTGCAATGGAACCTCCAGGTCAGGCGGCCGGATACGGGACGGCTCTTGGGATCGGTGACTTCGCTTTCCCCACGGATGGCGACCGTCTGGTCACTGTTGCGGGCCTGGGCGAGGCGCTTTTGCTCGGTGGGCGTCAGGACCTCGGCGGAATTGGTCAGTTCACCCGACCCGCCCACGATATAATCGGCTGGCACGTTCACGCTATAATCGATGTTCCCGTATTCCAGGTAGAATTCACCCTGGCCCAGGTAAGGCAGCGTGTTCCAGCCGTAAACGTTGTCGTAAACGCACATGCGGGGATACCATTGGGCGATTTCATAAATCCAGCCGTTTTTGGTTTCCAGGCGCCCCATGCGGTCGGTACCGTATTGGGGGATCTTGAAATCGTACACGATGCGGATTTTCAACACCCCGCCATCGGCCTTCAGGTCCGTCGGCAATTTGATTTGCATCCGCGTGTCGCTGACGAGGAAGTCGGCGGCCCGGGATTTACCGGAAGTGGCATCGACCAATTCCACCGAATGCACGTTATAGCCGCCGTCGAACTGGTCGCGGTTGGCCCAGCGACCACCGCCCAGGTCGGTGATGGCGACGCCCCTGGACTTGAGGCTATAAATGTTCTGGTCCATTTGAAGCCATACAAAGGGCAAATTCTGGGGGCTGTTGTTCTTATACGTAATGAGCACGGTCCCCGACAGGGCGTGGTTTACCTCGTCGAGGCGCGCGTCGATCTTGTAGTCGGCGCTGTTTTGCCAGTACTTGGGACCAGGGGTCCCATCGGCTGCGCGGTAGGAATCCCCGTAAGCATTGTAGAAAAGGGGACCAAAAGCGTCATGCGGGTCGTAGTTGGTTGCCGGCGGCGTCGTTTGGGCCCAGCCGGTCGCGGCCTGACACAAAACCAGGCCGAACACGATAAGTTTTCTCATATCCTTTGAGTGATTGTTTAGGTGGCTAAAGTTAGGGATTGGACCCACCGCCGGCCCCTTTTTGGGGATGTACGGAGCAAAACCAATTAGAATGGCTTAACACGCCATGAAGCTGCGCTTTTCTCCCTTACATTCGTCCTCATGCGTGCCATCATTCTACTATTGTTACTTGCCGCGTGTTCGCCCGCCGTGCACGTCGACGGCCGTTATACCGCCATGTCCCTTTCACGGAAGGCGGGCGAAGCGCTGAAGGATTCGATCCTGACGTGCGACCTCGACGAACCCGTCCCCGACCCGGCCCGGCTCCTTGCGCAGGTGACGGTCTACTCCCCGATGTTCTGGCTCAATGCCGCCGTCCCCTACCCGACCCTGCTGGATTATGCGCGCTGCGCCACGCACACACTGGGAGGGAACGTCTTTTCCGTAACGGGCGCCAGGGAGACCGACATTTCACGCCTGCGCGTATTCGTGAATGTTTATAGGATCCCTTCGGCGGATGCCCACCTGCGACAGCGCGATTCGCTCCGGCGTGCAGCAGAGATCGCCGCGCGCAATGTCTGCCTCGTGCACATCAAAAGCAACTACGTCGATGCCTTCCGGCGGCCCGTCGATGTCCTGTTCGATGACATACCCGTAGGCCTGTCCAGGGGCAACCCTTACTCCGGCGGTCCCCTCGATGCCCACTTCAGCCTGGAAAAGGAGCTCCACCATCCCGTGCAGGAATTGGACCTGGTCCTGGACCACGAGGGAGATTTATCGATCCGCGAGCCCGGGAGCACGGCCACGCAGCCCATTCCCATCCACCGGGGGCGCGAATATTATATGTTCATCCTGCTTCGTACCTATAAAGGCGGCCATGACTATTACATGCAGGAAGTGGGAAAGGAGGCATTCGACAACAACATCATCAACCCATAATATGAAACTTGCTTATCTCGCACTGGGGATGCTGCTCCTCAGCAGCTGCGCCACCTACCACATGACGACCGAGTCCATGCTGACGCAGTTCGCGCAGGTCCACCCGGAATATAAAGTAACCATACTGGTGGCGCCACCCTTTGTTTTCTGGCCGGGTATTGTCAAAGGCAATGACCTGACGCAGGTCAAGGTCCTGGACAAACATGAAAAGGAGGTCACGCTGGACGTTACCATCAGGACGGGCATCCGCTTTACGCAAACGGATGGTTCCCATACGACTTTTTACTTCAATACACTCTTGTTGCGGGACAGCACGGTCACGGGCAGCCGCACCCATTTCTTCAATTGGCAGATCAAGCCGATTCCCTACAGCAGCATTGCTAAGATCGAGTTGCAGAAATAAAATACCGTGTTTTCACCCTTGCGGGCGCAAGGGGGTTGTTGGATATTTGGTGCACCTACCAAAAAACCCACTCCCATGCCTCTTATTACTTTTAAAGGGACCGTCAAGGGTGCCGCCGGTGACCTTATGTTCATGTCCATAAGCGGGCCTAATCATTTTTCCTTCAATCAAGGCTTTTCCAGTTCTTTTACGGAACCCCTGAATCTGATTCCGGGCAATACCTACAATATCGCAATTAGTGCGCATACCCAAGGCACTTTCACATTTGATGCGGGAGGCACCTTTACCTCCATCAACCCCGCGGTGCCGGATCAATTCAATGGCAAAACAAATGAGTCATATGCCCTGGTCGTCTAAAAAATACCTTATTGCAGCGATTCTTCTTTGGTCGGCCGGTACGGTAACCGGGCAAAGGGATGCGACGGCATTCAAAGCCTTGGTCAATGCCGATTCAGTGAAGTATTCAAAATTGAGTGGGGATGACAAACAAACCTTTTGGGGAATCCTCGGAACCATTGGCACCTTTTCCAGCGAATCCGGCAATACAATCTCCCTTCAACCCAGCCTGTATACACTAGCCACCCTCTTTTCAAATAAGGTCAGTGAGGATTCCAGGTACGCGAAGGAAGGTTTTATCAGGAATTTCCAATTGAACCTGGGCGTAATCCCTTCGTCGAATACAATTTTAAAGGTTGACAGCGCACAATTTGGGTTTACGTATGCCATAAAAAACAATAAAGTACTTGAAAAAACCGATTACGATAACCTCCTGGCCGCGGCTACTGCCAAACATTTTCTGGACGTATTCGGTTACCTCAACAGTTGTTTGAGTGAACGCGCCTATGAACCCTATTACGCCACTATCCGGGTAATCATCAGAAAATCCACCATTACCAAGGACGACCTAAAGGGCCTCCCCCCGGCTATTCTGCACGGTTTTGAAAACACATTTCATGCACCCACCGCCGATAGCCTTCTTGGCATGGTCGCGCAAGCCTATAACACGCCCGACGACCTGTTCAACCAGGCAGTAAAGAATTTGCCCATGCGAAACACGTATACTGTCAGCGTAAACAGTACCTATGATTTTGTCCATAATCAATGGGCTGAATTCGACCTTTCCCCCCTTAACTGGTATGCCTACCTCTTCGGTAGAACACCCAACAAACCCGCGTTGAATGTTTCCCTGACCTATAAGATCGCAGAGGATACCACCCTGAAAAAGCAAAATCTTAGCCGGGAACTGGGTACCGCTTCGGCTGGAATCAATTTCGTCATACCCAATCCAAAAACGAAATCGGCGCTGATTGAAATCAAGCCCGCCGCGGACCTGCAATGGATTCAAATGGGGCAATACTCCAGCGAATCCACCTGGACCGTAAAACCATCCATTACCTTGCGGGTGGATATTACCAAGGATTTTTCGATTCCGATTACCATCAAATACGACAAGTCGCACCCCAAGAATAATCTGTTCGGATTTCTGTCCTTACAGTACGCTTTTGCCAAAAAGGGTTCATAGGGGCATTCATTTCAATGGCCCTAGCCGAACCTTCGCCGCGGCGACCTCGAACCTCCCCGCCTCCCCCGGCGCGGACACCGTCAGGCAAAGTCCGGTAGCCCACACCAACGAGGTAGGAATCGCATATACCCCGGAATAATTCCCGGCGGAATCGGAGGTAAAGGTCTTGTCCAGGAGGAGGCTGTCCTGAGTATTGAAGATCGAAACGGAGGAGGTGGTGTCGCTTGCCCGGCGGATTAGGAGTTGGAATTCATGGTTGGGCTTCCCTTGCACCGAAAAGGGGACCAGGTAACCGCCGGAAGTCTTTTCCACGTAGCCACTGATTTGCCATTTTCCAGGGAGGGGGGGCGTCGGCTTGCCTTCCCAAAACTGGACGATGATGCCAAAAGCGATCATAAAAGTCCCGCTCATGACCGTATAGACCGCCAACCTGAAAAATACGTCGGACCTGGCCATCGCATCGTTGAAGGCTTTTCGGACGGTGGAGGTCAGGTTGGGATCCATATGCTCTTTGATAGGAAAACCGGCCTCCTGGGAAAAAAAGGAGCCCACGAGGATCAGGGCCAGGCCGATTCCCCAACATACCAAAGCACCATGCTGGATGTCTCCTTGTGTAAAGAATACCACGATGAACCCGGAGGTACTGAACAGACCGAAGACCCAGGTTACGAAGTTCTGGAGCTTGTCCACGGCTTTGATCCGCAGGTCGAAGGAATTATAGATCTTTTCCCCGGCGAAGTTGGCCCAGAAGACCTCGTTTACGACGTTCTTGCTGTCAATGGACATGGCTTATGATATAATTGTGAACATGATCCTTGCAACACTTCAGCGTGACGACCTTTATGTCTTTTTTGGTTTCATCGGACCTGATCTCCATGGGAGCGAAACCAATCAGGACGCTGGTGTTCACGCCCGGGTAATATACCTTCTCAAAGCAAGAGGGATTCCCCGTCGCATCTTTTTCGGCACAAGGAAATGTAATCATGCATTGAATATAAATAAAAGGGGAAATGTTGCGCACCGTGAAAACACGGTATTTATAAATGACTCTTGATCACAAACACCACCCCCGGCGCCCTTTCTGCGCCATCCGGCGTATCCGGCCTGAGGATCGACTGCCCGTTGACGAGGAGACAGGTATTGGGTCCGCCGCCCATATTCAACGCCTCCCAGCAGCCCAAATCGTGCATGATGGAAGCCTCTTCCAGTAAAGTTGCGCCTGTCGATTGGCCCGGATGGCCGGACTCGATGACGAGGATAATTAATTTGTTGTCCCTGGTATAGCCCATGGCCGTGCGCGCCATCAGTTCGTCCTCGTGCCCGTAAAAGGTCACCTCCTCCCGGCTGCTAATGAACACCTGTCCCCGCTTGACGATCGTCGGCCCACCACCCAAAGCCGTTTCCACAGGCCAATGCATCGTCTGCGCGCCGATTTCGGAGTTGACGTTTTCGCTGTGGATTTCCAGGATGCCGGGGTTGCTGTGGGGCCCCTTGCTTCGACGCGGATCGGAAGGGCCCTTCATCATGACCAGCGGATAGTCCCGGGTAGAGTCGGTGAACACCCAGCCCACATCTACCTTACGCGTCACCGTTATACCGAGGGCACTGGGCGTGACGTAATGGTAGACGGAATCCCCCGGGGACCGCAGGGCGATCTTCGCGTGCGTCAGTAATTTGCCCTCGCGCAACAGGAGTCCTTCCCCGCCATTGACGACAACAAAGGGCGAAGGAGTCAGCCCCGCGAAATATTCCGCCGGCGTCTTCGTGCCCGCTTCGACGGTAAGGTCCAGTTTCAGGTCGTCTGGATCGGCAATCACATAGGCCGCGCGAAAAGGCCGCCCGTGCACCGAATCCTGGGTGAGATATAATTCTATAGAAAAGGGCAGATTCGCGGCAGCCCGCTGAGACCGCGTCCAGTGGACTTTGACCTGGCCCTCGGCCAAGGCCGGCCAGGCCAGGACCGGCAAAAAAATCAGCCCCCCAACCAGGACCGCGGTGAGTGTCAGCAGGTTCAACAATCTATGCAAGTGCTTCGGATTTTTCCAGGTTCCATTTGGCGCGTCCGTACCCCGGGATGACGTGCTTTTCGGAATGATAGGAAGAGCGCACCAGGGGTCCGCTTTCCACATAGTCGAAACCCATGTCGTAGCCACGCTCGCGAAGCTCCGCGAATTCATCGGGGTGTACGAAGCGTTGCACCGGCAGGTGCCGTTGCGTGGGTTGCAGGTACTGCCCCAGGGTGATCACGTCCACTCCGCTGTCCACGAGGTCATGCATCGTTTGCAGCACTTCTTCGATCGTTTCGCCCAGCCCCAGCATGATGCCGCTCTTGGTCCGCATGCCCCCCGCCTTGAGGGTCCGCAGGACTTCCATACTGCGCCAATACTTCGCCTGGATGCGCACGCTCCGCGTCAGCCTTTCCACCGTTTCGATGTTGTGCGAAACCACCTCGGGGGCGGCTTCCGCCACGCGCGCGATGTTTTCCTTATCCCCCTTGAAGTCGGGGATCAATGTTTCCAGCGTTGTATCCGGATTGAGGGCCTTGACGGCCTTGATCGTATTGTACCAGATGATGGAACCCCCATCCTTCAACTCGTCGCGGTCCACCGACGTGATGACCGCGTGCTGGACCTTCATGAGGTGGATGGCCTCGGCGACGCGCTGGGGTTCGTCCCAATCCACCGCTTCCGGCCGCCCCGTTGCCACGGCGCAAAACCCGCAACTGCGCGTACACACATTCCCCAGGATCATAAACGTCGCGGTGCCGGCGCCCCAGCATTCCCCCATGTTGGGGCAGTTGCCGCTTTCGCAGATGGTGTGGAGCTTGTGCGTATCTACGAGGCTTCTGACGTGTCTGTATTCTTCCCCTATCGGGAGCTTCACTCTCAGCCAGTCGGGCTTCTTCGGCTTTTCCATGCTGCAAATATACGGCATTCCGGTCCGAACATCGCCCGGGGCGAAGCAGGCTATTTGCGCTTCCCGAAAAGGATCGAAATGTACCCGTTGAGGAAGAACGAATGGTTGGGGGCGATCACCATGATGGGGACCTGGGAGAAATAGTACTCGGCGTTCATACCGACCTCGATCGCCGAAAGGACCTCGTTGTAGCGCCCGTAGTCGAAGCGCAAAGCCAGCTTCCCGTGGATGCCGGGCTTGAAGGAGAGTTCATTCCAGCCCGTGCCCAGGCCCGTGCCTCCGTAGACGTTGTTCAGGAAATCGGTGCTGTCTTCGGAGTATTTGATGTTTTCGATCTGGCCCAGGTTATTGGTGGTCTGGACGTAGTAGGGCCGTAACACCCCCAGGGAAAGGCCGCCCGCGTAAATGCCGGAGACGGCCACGCCGTTTTTGTTCCCCTTTCCTCCGATCATGTATTGCTGGCCGAAGCCCACCTTGAGTTGGTAGAAATAGTTTTGTTTTCCGTAAATAAAGGAAGTACCTGAGGTGTAGGGATTATCCGAAACGGACTCTTTGTATTCCTTGGGGCTTTTCTTTTCATTCAACTCGATCTGGAGGAGGTTCGTCCAGCGCAGCGATTTCATCCAGCCGATTTCGTAGGAAAGGCCGTAGCCGTCCGAATTGAGTTTAATGCCGAAGGCAAATTGTTTGTTGTACACGAGCACGCCCTCTTCTTCCCGGCGGATCAACTCGCTGATCCTCTGATTGCGTTCGTACACTTTTTGCTGGTGGGGGGTGCGCGGAACGGAATCCATGACGCTTTGACCGAAAACGCCACTACTGATCAGGGCCAGCGCTCCGACGCAAAGCATATATCGCAAGTTTACCATCACTTTCGTTTACCGAACAGAAGCGAGATGTACCCGTTGAGGAAGAACGAGTGGTTGGGCGCAATGACCATGATGGGCACCTGGGAAAAGTAGTATTCCGCATTCATGCCCACCTCGACGGCGCTGAGGACCTCGTTGTACTTTCCATAATCGAAGCGCAGCGCCAGTTTGGCGTGGAGACCCGGTTTGAACTTGAGCTCATTCCATCCCGTACCCAGGCCCGTGCCGCCGTAGACGCCCTCCAGGAACTGGGCGCTGTCGTTCTGGTTGAACTTGATGTTCTCGATTTCCCCGGTGGAATCGGAAACCTGGACATAATAAGGGCGCAGGATCCCCAGCGACAAACCGCCGGCATAGATTCCGGAAACAGCTATGCCGTTTTTGTTCCCTTTTCCCCCGATCATGTATTGCTGGCCGAAGCCCACCTTGAGTTGGTAGAAGTAGTTTTGCTTTCCGTAAATAAAGGGCGTTCCCGAAGTATAAGGATTATCCGCAACGGATACTTTGTATTCCTTGGGGCTTTTCTTCTCATTCAGTTCGATCTGGAGGATGTTCGTCCAGCGCAGCGACTTCATCCAGCCGATTTCATAAGAAAGGCCATAGCCATCCGAATTCAGCTTGAGACCGAAGGCGAATTGTTTGTTATAGACAAGCACTCCCTCCTCTTCCCGGCGGATCAGCTCGTTTACCCGTTGTTTACGCTCGTATACTTTTTGCTGGTGGGGTGTGCGGGGAATGGAATCCATGACGCTCTGACCGAGAACCCTCTGAGTGAAAAAGGCCGATGCCATCAGCCCGGCGAAAATGACATATCGCATGCACATAAAAGTATGTAAAAAACGCTAACTCCCCGTAAAAGTTGTATCCGGGAAAGCAATAATTTTGTACCTCAACCATCTCCCCTGAACATGACCTCTACTGTTATTTACTCAGGCAACTTGCGCACCAGCGCCACCCACCTCCAGAGCGGTAACACCCTGGAAACCGATGCGCCCACCGACAACCAGGGCAAAGGCGAGCGCTTCTCGCCCACCGACCTGGTGGCCACCGCCCTGGGGAGTTGCATGATGACCATTATGGGCATCAAGGCCAGGGACCTGAACATCCCCCTCGAAGGCCTTCAGATCGGCATCTCCAAACACATGGCTGCCGATCCCCGGCGCATCAGCGGTATCGATGTAGTGCTACAGTTTCCGGCGGGATTAACCCTGGATGAGAAGGAGAAGACGATTTTGGAAAGGGCCGCCCTCACCTGCCCCGTTTTCCAGAGCATCCATCCCGATATAGTAGTAAATACGGAATTCCGGTATTAGGTTGCTTGGACCCTACCTTATTAAAGTTTCTTAATATTAGGAATT
Source organism: uncultured Chitinophagaceae bacterium (assembly GCA_964544695.1). Taxonomy (GTDB): domain Bacteria; phylum Bacteroidota; class Bacteroidia; order Chitinophagales; family Chitinophagaceae; genus Dinghuibacter. The sequence goes on along the minus strand of CAZJDB010000255.1, from coordinate 1,354 downwards.
GAGGATATATGAATATCCAGGTCCGGTTGGGAGACCTTAAATAACCAATACGGGTCGAACCTTTGGCGGGAATGGTACCCCGCTTGCAGGACGAAGTGACCGGTATCACAGGGCCAGTCCGCTCTTTCCAGCATCATCAAAGATATTCCGTGGCGATGATGGGTGACGGAATCGATCCATGCGCTTTTTTGCTGCACGATTGGGAGTTTTAGCACTTTATCTATTACCGTGTCTTCCTGCAAACCGATGTCCATATCGATCGGACTGTACCAAAATCCTTCCACATAATAATAACATTCGTCGGCCAACTGAATCATTGGCAGCGTATCGCCGGCTGCGAAATGTACGTATTCAGCGTCGTGATTGAACTCTATGGCATTTAAAACCGAGTCTGCGATTATTGTTTTACCGTAAAAGGCCATCAAATCTTTATTGAAACGGAGTACGGGTTGGAATCTTTTGTATATCCCGGAGGGATGGGTCTCGTCTCTCTGGTATGTCCGCGCATGTATCGTCAGGACGTAATTGCTCCATCGGTTTCCGGTCAATTGCAAACTTGCATGTAACGTAGAGCGAAATTGGGGCCCTACGCCATCAGCGAATGAATTCAGCAACAAGGCCTGGCGCAGGTGACCATCCCGGACGGCCAATATCGCGGTATTCGCGAGACCAAGCCCGCTGCCGCCTCTGACAGCATAGGTGATCTGCAACAAGCTGGAGTCCAGGACCCTGGCATGGTAGTCCCCGAAGTATTCATAAAGAAGTAAAGAATCATTAAGACAGGATACCCTTAGTTCGTGGGGAAGCGCTACTATGCGGACGCTTACCTTTTTTCCCTCGAAGGACCGGAGTAGGTAATGCTGCGCCTTTAGCGGTGTATGGGCTGCGACCGCCGCAAGGATAATACACGCAAAAAGGTTCTTATTGCATTTCATATAGCGCCCTTACGACCCTGCTTACCGGCAGCCCCATAACATTGTAAAAATCCCCTTCCACGCTCCTGATCCCCACCACCCCGATCCATTCCTGGATCGCGTAAGCCCCTGCTTTGTCGTAGGGCCGGTACTTGTCGACGTAATACGAAATCTGCGCCTCCGAAAGGGCATGAAACCAAACCCTCGTCACATCCGCAAAGCACACCTCGCGCCCGGCCCGTAGCAGGGATACCCCCGTGATGACGCGGTGCTCCCGCCCGGATAGCCGCGAAAGTATGGATATAGCATCCTCCCGATCCCCGGGCTTGCCGATGATGTCATTCCCCAGAACCACTACGGTATCGGCGGCCAGGATGGTGCGACGCCGCGCCCCCGCCAGGAAGGAGGAGATTTCGGAGGCTGCCAGGGGTTGCCCCTCA
>CAZJDB010000254.1:0-18940 GCA_964544695.1 uncultured Chitinophagaceae bacterium | reverse complement strand
AAAAATACCCAGTACCCCCAACGCGGTGCCGAAAATCGACAGGCCGATCAGGCGCATCACCGGCGCATCACCGGCCGCTTCCACGCCCCTGGAGCCGGCTGCCGCCGCGCGCCGCGGAAATTCCGCTTCCAACCCCGGCTTGACGATCCTATCGGCAAACCGTTCTTGCGACAGCGTATTTGCAACCGTCTGATGAAAAGAATAAGCAGGGAGCATATACAGCGTGTCTTCCCAAGGACACCGCTCGAGCAATTCCGCCTGTACCAATTCCAGGAGCCCCCGCGTGGCTTCTTCCGAAAGCATGGTCACCACCGCAAACCCCCGGTAAGGCAGCGGCTCCCATCCGGAACCAGGGGTAAACCGGTAATTCCCGGCGGGCGCCAGCGTCAAAGCCCGCGAAAGGAGCTGTTCCGGCTCCGTCTCGCGATATTGTCGCCGCGTATACTCAGGAAAGGGCAGGTCTTGCATGGGATGCCGATTTAAAAGCCGTTTGAACGACCAGGGATCCGGAAACCATCGTATGCGTGACCATGGGGAGGCCGGCGGGGTGCTGGACCAGGAGGAGGTCCGCCCTTTTGCCCACCCCCAAAGAACCTGTCTTTTCGTGTATGCCCATAGCCTTAGCCGGATTCAGCGTGGCCAGGTTCACCGCCCGGGGCAGGGACAACCCGTGCTCCCGGTGGAGTTTAAAAACGGAATGGAGGATGGCGGCCGGATAATAATCCGAGGACAGGATGCCCACCGCGCCCGCCTTGATGGCTTCGGTCATATCCAGGTTCCCCGAAAGAGAACCGCCCCGCAAAACATTGGAAGCCCCACCAGCCGTGTGCAATCCCATCGAAGCGGCATATTGCGCCGTTTCCATATTAATGGGAAATTCGCTGATGCTCACCCCCAGGGCACGCATCATATCGATTTTCTCCGGCGTATCGTCGTCGTGCGTGGCGACGGGGATCCCGTAATCCAACGCCAGGCTGATCATCGTCTCCAGGCGCTCTCCCTCGATGCGGGGCCGCTCGAAGCGCTCGCGTATTTCGGCCTCGAAATCGGCTTCGGTCTTTCCCTGGGAAAGCACGAATTCCTTGAAGTGCTTCCGCGTGAACTGCCCCTGCCCCGGCGTATGGTCCATCACCGACAGCAAAGCGATACTTCCCTCTTCCAACAACCTCAGGCAATCGTCGTACGCCTCTATCCCGCTCAGTTCGAAGCGGAGGTGGATTTTATTATTGATCAGGGTTGGCCCCGCAGCGGCGGCAGCCACCTGCTCGAAAACGTCTCTACGGCTGAACCCGCTCCGGGACTGCTTTTCCGCCACCTCGTAACCGAGGTGCATGGAATGGTACACGGTCGTGATCCCGCACGCCGCCATTTTCCGCTCCAGTTCGCGGAAGGCTACGGACACGGGGATGTCGGCTCCCGGCCTGGGCACGATTTCGATGTCCATGGCATCCGTGTGGATGTCGATGATGCCGGGCATCAGCACGGCACCGGCTGCGTCGAGCACATGAGCGTCGCGAACGTCCGTAATGCCCGTGCCCATTTCGGTAATGATCCCCCGTTCCACCCGAAGAAATCCATCCGGGATGACTTCGGTTGGGGTAACGATGTTAGCTCTCTGAATCAACCAATTGTTCATATGCGATGTTTTCCACCAACCGGCCACCTTCCAGGTGGAGGCAGCGGTCGGCGAGTCGATTAAGGGTATACGTATCGTGAGAGATACACAGCACCGACGTCCCCCCCCGACGCAATTCGCGGATCAGGTCGATGACGGTATCCTTCGTCGATGCATCGAGGGAAGCCGTGGGTTCATCGATCAACAGGAGGCGGGGCCTGGCGATGATGGCGCGCGCAACGTTGATGCGTTGTTGTTCACCCCCGCTGAACGTAACCGGGTAAGCATCCCACAATTCCGTGGGGAGGCCTAGCCTTTCGAGCAGCAAAGACGCCTGGGCCCGCGCATCGTCCGACCGACCAATGAATTGGCAAACCACGTCCAGCGCCGATACCCGGGGAATGACGCTGAGGAATTGCGAGCAATACCGTATTTCACTTCGCCGCAGCGCGATCACCGCATGATCAGGCGCGGACGCCAAATCGATGACCCCCGAGCGCGACGCATAACGGATCGCCCCCGAGCTGGGGAGGTAGGTACGATATACGCACTTCATCAGGCTCGATTTCCCCGAACCCGATTTCCCAGTAAGCCCGATGACCTCTCCTTCGGAAATGCTGAAATTGATTTCCTGAAGGGCGTGGATCAGCTTTCCGCCCAGGATGTGGAGCTCGAATGCCTTGCTGAGTTGTTGGACTTCTACGATATTCATAAGAGGGAACTGACCAATAGTTGAGTATATGCATGCTGGGGGTCCTGGAGGATTTGGTCCGTCAGACCGCTTTCCACGATCCGCCCGTGTTTCATTACCAGGGTACGGTCCGTGAGCATGCGGATCACGGACAAATCATGCGACACGACGATCATCGCGATGCCCAGTTCCTGCTGGAGTTCCCGGATCAAATCCAGGACCCTGGCCTGCACCGAAACATCCAGGCCCGTCGTCACCTCGTCCAGGAACAGGAGGGGCGGATTGTTGGCGATGGCCTTGGCGATCTGTACGCGCTGCTGCATCCCCCCGCTGAAAGATGAAGGCAGGTCGTCCATTCGGCGCACGGGCACCTCGGTGCGGTCCAGGAGAAAAGAGGCCCTCTCCCGGATCTTACCCACGTGCATATGCCCCGCCATGATCAGCTTCTCGGCGATGTTGCCCCCCGAGGTAAAGCGGAAGTTCAGGCCGTCCCGCGGATTCTGGTAGACCATTCCCATCAGATAATTGCGGATGTATCGCTTCTGCTGTCCCGAAGCATCGAGTATATCCGAATGACCATCCAGGTAAGGTTTCAACCACGCCGACCCCAGCGTCCTTTCCATATCGAAATAGAGCAGCTTCACGACGGTGCTTTTCCCCGACCCCGACTCCCCCACGATCCCCAGGACCTCTCCCGGATACAGGTCGAAGCTCACGTTCGCGCAAGCCACGATGGCCTCCGTGTCCGGGCAGATATTGGTTCCTGCGCGGGGGCCTGTCCGTTCCAGGGTATGTTCGCCAGGCTCACCATATATTTTAGTCAGGTTACGGACCTCAAGGAGTGTGCTCATTCGACAATTTTTTGTAAGTAGGGGTTGACAAATTGTTGGACGTCCATGCCCAGCTCCATCTTATCCATGAAATTGCTGTCGTTGATCACGTATTCCTTGGACCCATCGTCCAGGAACAGCTCGTCCAGGAAGGCTTTCCGGTACCCCGTCTTGGCGCAGGGCAGGCCGAACTTCTCTATCTTGAACAGGACGTCCTCGAATTCCAGGGGCTCCACCGTCGTATGCGGGGGCACCGCGTAAAGGCGCTTTTCCCTTCCCGCGCCGAACAGGTAAAGTGTTCGCGCGTGGTTCAAATTGGGCACGTCCCAGCGGGGGATCGGACTGGGGGCCATGATGTAGCGCCCATTCACCTTGACGGGATAACCCGCGCCCAGCATGATATCCCCGTGCTGCACGAAGGACTCGTACAAGGACACCCACATCTTGGCGTAATCGGCCTCCCCGTGCATGAGGCGCGTCTTGTATTCATAGCGTTCCACGCCCCTCAGGGGTTCGGGCTGGGGCACCTGGAACACGAAAATCTGGTGATCTTCCAGGACCTCTTCGGTGATGCGATGCCGCGTTTGGATGATCGTGGCTTCGCGTGTATCGTAAGTGGTCTTGCACCCCGTCATCGATTCCACGAATTCACGTAGGTTGCACGCATTGACGCTGGCATCGCTGCCCTGGTCGATAATCTTGAAGACATCCTCCCGCCCGATAATGGCCAGGGTGACGTGCAGGCCTCCCGTTCCCCAACCCCTGGAAATGGGCATCTCGGGGGAAGAGTAGGGCACCTGGTATCCTGGGATGGCGACGGCTTTGAGGAGTTTCCGGCGGATTTCCTTCTTCGTGGATTCGTCGATGAAGGCGAAATTGTACCGGCGGCTGTATTTTTTGTTTTCGATCATGATACTTCGACTGTTTGGGCGCCGGCGCGCTTGATCGCTTCGCGGACATTGCTGAGGCCCGCCTGGAAGGTCACGTAGTGCGGCAGCTTCAGGTGGTTGGTGAACCCCATTGCCTCCACGCCTTCCGTATGATACAGGACGAATTCGGAGTCGGTCGCCGGAGACTTTCCGTCAGGACTCCGCATGGCCCTGTCCAGTATCCCCATGTTAATGGCCTTGGTATCGTTTTGCCCGAAACACAAGCCATACCCGATGGCATATAAAGGCGCCTGTCTCTTTTTCGACACCTTGGCGCTCGTCACCATCTCGGCCTCGGTCACCTCGATCTTCCCGATATAACGGACGCGCCCAAAGGGATCTTTCACGCGCACAGGCACCGTCCCGTAGCGCAACTCGCCCACCGTTGGGTGCGTATTCCCGAATCCCCTCAGGCTGCTGTACCCCAGTGCCATGAGCCCCCCCGTTTCCGCGCGCGCCATCATCTGCAAACGCGCCGAGCGCGGCGCCGGAAAGCGGATCGCCTCCCGCGTGATATCTTTTAAAGTAGTGTCTTCGTTATTGCCCACCCCCGCCAGCAAGCCCTCGCGCCTGAGCAAATCGATCACCTTCCCGAATGTGGCAATCCCGGCAGACCCGGCACTGCTCACAAACTTTGCCAGGAACGCCTGCATGTCCTCCAAAGTCTCATCCACCTTGGCCGTATCCAGAATGCGCTGCGTGTAATCGCGCGTGGGCCCCAACACCTGTCCCCCCGGAATCTCCCGGAAGCTCGCCGAAATCTTACGGCGAACGAACATTTCGCGCGTGTCCAGGGTCTCCGAATAGTGTCTTCTTTCGAGGGTCGTAATGAAAGCCCTGAGGATGAAAGCCGCCTCGAACACTTCCCCCTCCGATTGCTTCAGCGCGATGGCCGCGTACTCGGGCGCGTACAAGCCCCCTTCCCCGATCACCTTGTCCACGGAGAGGCGCAACTGCGTCCTGATTTGCTCCACCGCGATGGGCGGCGTTTCCGCCCTGACCCTATAGAATTCCACCAGCTCCTGGGCCTGGTGTATGGCGTCCGCGCCGCCTTTAACCGCTACGTATCCCATATTAGTTTATGTGTATCTGGCTGCTTCGCGGAATGCACGCGATCCGCTGCTCCGCATCCGTGAGCACCACATCGATGCCCAGCGGGAACTCCGCGTTGCATTCCCGTAATTGTGAAAGAAAAGCTATATCCAAACCGTCTATCCAGAACGTCCGACGCCCTTCGACGCCCGGCCCGGTCAGGCTTACCGCCACGTCGCCGCCCTCGGCCGATAGCCGATCCACCGCGACGACCAGCGTTGCGCTTTCCTCCGGATACGGCAACGTTCCCCGCTTCGCCACCGGCATTGGCGCATCTCCATCCATGAAGATGTAATCCGCCAAAGCCACAGCATCGGTTTTGGCCGCCGTATTGATCTGAATATATTGCGTCAACGTATCCGCACCAGCGCCCAACACACAAAAGGACACATCCGGGTTCAGCAGGGCAAACCCCACGAGCGCACCCGCGGTATGCAAACCCGCGGGCGGCGCCCATTCCGGACGGGGCAGCACATTGATCTTGCCGGGCCTGGCCATGCAGTCCAGGAGTTGGCGATAGTGCCGCTGCGCATCGAATACCTCGTCATATTTCGTTTCTTTGTGCATATCAGTCCTGTTCCATGAGTTTGAAATCCACCTTCGTCTTTTGAATCAGGTTGTACTCTTCCTTCAACCTCACCTCGATCACGGCCCGCTGTGCCGCCAGGAAGGCCTCCACCCTGAGATCCCCCAACTGCACCACCGCATCCACAAAAGCAATGCAATAGGACCGCAGCGGCTCGTCCCCCAGGCACAGGCCGTATCCCGTCTGCCCGTTCACCACGAGCATGCACTCCGTGGTCAGCGCTTCCCCCAAATAAAAAGGCTGATGCTCCACCGAATCCTCGGCGCGCAGCATCGTCGTGCACAGGCTCGGCTGCCGCGCAATCTCAACGGTGTAGCCGACCTCCAGCCCTTCGACAAAAGTTTCCAGGTCGGTCAGTGCGCACTCACAAAGTATATAGTCTGTCATCATAACGCGAATAAAAGTATCATCGAATTGTGTGGAGAAGATTAGTCACTTGCGAAATCTTAATTAGGGGTTGGTTACAACACCTTTTCGTTGAGCCGGTATCCTACCGACCGCACCGTCTCGATCCCGTCCTTGAAGGGCCCGAGCTTCTTGCGCAACCCCGCGATCTGCACGTCGACGGATCGCTCTGCCGCGAAATAATCCATCCCGTTGATGCGCTCCATAATCTGACTGCGCGAAAACACCTTGCCTGGTTGACGCGCCAACAACTCCAATAGTCGAAATTCTACGATCGTCAGTTCCATGGGCGTTTCTTCCAGGTATACCGTATAGCTGGCCAGGTCCAGCCGCAAACGGCCCCTGGTAATGGACTCCTTGTTTTCCTTTCCGGGCGCGGAAATCAATTCCCCCGATTTGCGACGTAATATCTTTTTAATGCGTGTCAGCATTTCTTTGATCCGGATGGGTTTGGAAATGTATTCTTCGGCTCCGACTTCCAGGGCCGTAACCACGTCGATCTCATCGTTCTTACACGTCAGCATGACTACCGGTATGTCCTGGGTGGAAGCGTTGTGCTTTAAACTCCGGCACAAATCGAGGCCATCCATTTCAGGGAGCATCCAGTCCGTTATGACCAGATCCGTATTGTCCATGGTGACATATTTCAAGGCATCCACCGCGTTGATGAAGGGTTTGACCTCGTATCCCTCTCCCGTGAGATTGTACCTGAGGATGTCCAGGGTATCCTGGTGATCATCTATGACAACGAGCCTGTATTTTTTCATACCCCGATTTTAATACCCCAACATGAACGGATTTTTAGGGGAATGTTAAATATGTAATAATTCAACGTAAACACGCCCTTTCGGCAATCAATACTCACCCTTCCCTAACAAACCGCTCACACTGGAAGAACTAATTAATTTCTAACCAATCCCGAATGGAACGCAAACGGGTGCTGCCCAAATTTGCCCGCAGGTATGGACATCACTTTGCTGAGCATCAACACCTGGAAATGCGATGGAGACTACACCCGGCGCCTCCCCGTGCTTGCGGCGCAGTTGAAGGAATCGGGCGCGGACATCATACTTTGTCAGGAGTGTTTCAAAACAATGAATGGCGACGTCGATACACTAGGTTATCTATCGCAACAGCTTGATCTGCCGGGATATTATGTGCCTGCAAGGCGCAAAACAAGAAACGAAGTGGATAGCTATTCGGGGCTCGGCGTACTGACGCGATTGAAGGTAAAAGCAGAAGCGGCATTACCACTGCCGAGCAATGCCGAAGACGGCGGTAGAATGGCCCAGCTCATCACCTTGGAGGTCCGGCCCGGAACGACGATCATGGTGGCCAACATCCACCTCACCCACCTCCGCGCGGAAGACTTGCGCCTCGCGCAGTTGAGGGCCGTTGTGGAAGCCGTCCACGCCTCGCCGGCGAACATCCGCCTCATCGGAGGAGACTTCAACGCGCAGCCCGGAACACAGGCTATGGAGTGGCTGGATCAACACGCGGGCGATTGTTACGTATTGGGCGACGGAAAAGGCCCCAGGGCCACCCTGGGCGAGGCGGCCATAGACCATATATATGCACTTCCCCTGGCGGGAAGCAACCAATATCCTTCCTTTTCGGAACCAGGCGTGGTATTGAACCGCGGCGAGCTTGGCCTGTTTCCCAGCGACCACTTCGGATTTCGTGTACAACTGCTATGCCCAGGCTTTTCTATATCGTAGGCGCTTCAGGCGTAGGTAAGGACGCCCTGATGCGGTACGCCCGGAAATCCGGGATACCGTGCCTCTTCGCGCACCGCTACATCACCCGACCTCCGGAGGAGGGTGGTGAGAATCACATTTACCTAACCGAAGAAGAATTCCACACCAGAAAGGAAAAAGGCTTGTTCGCGCTCGCCTGGGAAAGCCATGGCCTGTCTTACGGCATTGGTCGCGAAATCGATACCTGGCTGGAGAATGGTTGCGACGTCATCGTAAACGGATCGCGTGCCTACCTGCCCGAGGCCCTGCAACGATATCCCGACCTGGTGACCATCCGCATCGAAGCCGATCCCGAAGTCATCCGGCAACGCTTGGAAAACAGGGGCCGTGAAACGGCCCGGGACATAGAAAAGAGAATACAGCGCGCTCCTTCCGTACCCCCATCGACGCCGAACCTGATCAGCATCCGAAATGACGGCCTCCTGGAAGAAGGAGGCGAAGCCCTGATCGCTGCCATTGCCACGTATACTGCCCACTAAACAAAAAATAAAAATCATCAAACCAATGAGACAAAAATTGACTCGAACCGCAGTGCTGATCCTGGCGCTGCTAGGCTGCCTGTTGCCGGGTGGCTCGCTTTTCGCACAGTCCCGGACCATCACGGGCACGGTCACCAGCGGAGGCATCGGCATTTCCGGGGTCACCGTCCTCCTCAGGGGAGCCAAGACCGCCACGCAAACGGATGCCCTGGGGCGGTTCACGATCAAAGTGGATAATGTCCAGGGTGCCTTCCTGACCTTTACCTCGGTCGGCTATACCTCCCAGGAAATGCCCATCGAAACTGTCACCAACGTGAACGTCACCATGATCGAATCCGACCGGATCCTCAGTGAAGTCGTGGTGACGGCCCTGGGCATCAAGAAAGAAGCCAAAAGGATCGGCTACGCCACCCAGGAAGTCAAAGGGGCCGAACTGATCAAGGCCAGGGATCCGAATGCCATCAACCAACTGGAGGGGAAAGTGGCCGGCCTGGATATTGGCTCCTCTCCTGAAATGTACGGCAGGCCCAACCTGGTCCTCAGGGGCAATAAGGACGTTCTGATCGTCGTCGACGGGGTGCCCATCAGTTCAGACACCTGGAACATCGTTTCGGACGACATCGAGTCCGTCAATATCCTCAAGGGTCCGAACGCCGCCGCGCTCTATGGATTCCGGGGGTTGAACGGCGCCATCATCATCACCACTAAGCGCTCCACCCACGAAACCAAGGGCTGGCAGGTGGATTTCAACTCCAGCAACATGTTCCAAAGGGGCTTCACCGCTATCCCCAAGGTACAGGACCAGTTCGGGCGCGGCTCCGGCTATGCCTATTCCTATACCGCGGGCCTGCTCCCCGGAGAAACCCTCTACGACTACAACCAGCGCCTGGCTATTTGGGGTCCCCGCATGGACGGACAGCCTGTCTTCCAATATAACAGCCCCTACAATGCTGCCACCGGCACCTGGACGGCTTCGCCCTATGTGTCCCATGGGGACAAGAATCTTCAGAACTTCCTGGGAGTGGGCTTCCTGTCCACGAACAACGTATCCATGTCCTCGGGCAATGACAAATACGACATCCGCGCTTCCTATTCGCACGTCTACCAAAAGGGGCAGGCCCCCAACACCGCGATCAACATGGACAACCTGAACGTGGCCGCGGGCTATAACTTCAGCTCCCACCTGAAGCTGGATGTCAACACGAACCTGAACATGCAATACTCCCCGAATATCCCCGACGCGGATTACGGTCCCAACAGCTATGTGTACATGTTCGATGTGTACGGTCCCTCCGACTTCAATGTCAAGGACCTGAAGAACTACTACCAGGGCCCCCAGGGGGTACCGGGCCTGAACCAGTATAACGAAAACTACGGGCGCAGCAACAACCCTTATTTCATGGCCTACCAATGGCTACGGGGCAAATACAAGACGGACATCTATGGATATGCCCGCCTGACCTACAACTTCAACAACGACTTCAGTGTGGCCTTCCGTACCGCCATCACCACCTGGAACCAGGAGCTGACGGAGAAGGTTCCCGCGGGTACGGTCCTGAACCAATACCTGCCCTGGTATTACCCGGGATGGTATGGGGACTACCGCCAGGACAACCGCTACCTGATCGAGAACAATACGGACGTGCTGCTGAGTTACAAACATGACTGGAACGGCTTCTACGCCAGCGCCAACGCGGGGGCCAGCGAACGTTCCTTCGTGTATTCCTCTACCTACCAGACCACCAAGGACCTGGCCGTTCCCGGGGTATATGCCATCACCAACAGCCAGAACCCGGCCCTGGCCTACTCCTACAATGCCAACATGCAAGTCTACAGCGCCTACTACTCGGTGGACCTTTCCTACAAGAACTACCTCAACCTGTCCACAACGGGACGCGTGGATAACCTATCCACCCTGCCCAAGGGGAACCAGACGTTCTTCTATCCCTCCGTCTCCTTGTCGACTTCCCTTGGCGACTACCTGAAACTGCCCTCATCCATCGACCTCCTGAAGTTCAGGGGCTCGTTTGCGGATGTGAAAGGGGGTCTGACCCAGGCGCAGGCCGGCAGCGCCTATAATATGCTGACGGGTAACACCCTTAATGGCGGATTGTTGGGTTACGGCATGGAGCAGTACACGGCTTATGACGGTCCCACCTACAGCAACGAGAACAGCGTCAACACTACCACCTACTACAATAACGAAACCTCTGTCAGCCAGGGCTCGACTATCGCCAACCCCAACTTGAAGCCCTTTGACATCAAGTCTTACGAAGTGGGCTTGGATTACCAGATGTTCAAAGGTCGCCTGGGGATCAACTTCACTTATTACACCAGCCTGAACGGCCCGTTGATCTTCGCCTTCCCGGTGGATCCGGCAACCGGCTATGTCAACGAGAACCAGAACGCCATCGTTTCCAAGAAGACGGGCGAGGAACTGGTGCTCAACGTTACGCCCGTCAAGTCCCGGAATTTTCGCTGGGACCTGCTCCTCAACTGGTCCTCCTACCGGGAGCGTCTGCACAAGGTCCTCGGCAACCAAACCAGTGTCACCCTGGGTAGTGGGGGTAACGGGACCCACACCTACAATATCGGCGACCGCCTGGATGCTTTTTACAGCACGGCTTTCGTCCGCGACGGGCAGGGGGATATCGTGTACAACAGCGGAGGCGGCCCTTTGTCTGCTCCCTCCGGGATCAACAACTTCAAGTTCCTGGGTTACCTGGACCCGGATTACTCCTTTGGGATCAACAACCGCGTGACCTTTAAGAATGTCAGCCTCAGCTTCCAGTTCGACGGCCGCGTGGGCGGTATCTTCTACGACGACCTTTGGTACCACGCCATGAACGGGGGTACGGCCTATGAATCCGACCACGGCGCCTTCGGCATCGCCCGCAACAAGGAATGGGAATCCACTGCGGAAGGCACCACGGCCGCCACGCCCGCTTACGTGGGTCAAGGAGTGGTCATCACCAGCGGCACCCCCACCTATAGCGGGGGCAAGATCACCAACCTGAGCTCCCTGAAATTCGGGGCCAATACCACGGCGCAGACGGTGCAATCATACCTGTCTTCCAGCCTGGGCTCCAATTTCGATGAATACTACACGGAGAAGCGCACTTTCGCCAAGTTGAGGGAACTCCGCCTGACCTACAACTTTTCCTCCAAGGTGCTCGGCACAAATGGCTTCTTCCGCACGGCCTCCCTGGCTGTCGTAGGCAGGAACCTGCTGTACTTCGCCCAAAGGAAGGACATCGACATGGACCAATACTCCAGCGGCTTCAACATGCAAACAGCCTCCCAGACGGGCACTTCCAACGACGTCACCCTGTCCTCGGCAACCTCCCGTTGGTATGGGCTTAACCTGAACCTCGGCTTCTAATCCATGATAAAAACGATAACAATGAAAAAAACGATATTTTTCGCGATCGCACTGGCTGCCCTGGTGTTTAGCGGATGCCAGAAGGGCAATCTGCAGAACAACCCGAACTCTGCCAGCGCCAGCTCCACCATCCCGGTCTCCCTCATCCTCAACCGGATCGACAACGAGTTGTATAACGGAGGCGGCGTCATGGACGATGCCCCCGGCCAGGTCCAGGAAGGCCCCTGGTCCCAGGTCCACCGCTGGAACCAATTCTACGTCTCCCTGTACAACTATTACTGGGGCAACAATGTGTACAACTGGTCCAACACGGCAACCATGTACAGCGTCCTGAAATACCTGGAACTGATGGAATCCCAACTTCCCACGCAGTACGGCTCCTTGCCCAATCCCTACACCGGGCTGGACAAGTTCTTCCGCGCTTATCTGTTCATCTGGTACACCCAGCGCGTGGGTGACATCCCAATGGATTCGGCGGGCAGCACCACCATCCTGACCCCCGACTTCACCCCCCAGCACAACGTGTATCAACAGTGCCTGGCGCTGCTCGACACCGCCAATACGGACCTGGGCGCCATTGTCGCCGCCCAGGGCGGCAATACCGTTGCCGGGGATATCTACGGGCTGACCATCGCCCAGTGGCAAAAGGTCGTCAACACGTACAAGCTCCGCGTGCTGATCAGTCTCAGCCGCAGGGCCACGGACAACCCCGATCTTAACATCCCCGGTCAGTTCGCCAACATCATCAACAACCCGACCCAATATCCGATCATGGGGAGCGACAAGGATAACCTGCAGTATACCTATAATGCGGTATTCAACAAGTATCCCATCTCACCCAATTATACCCCGTACGATTTCTATTCGAGCATGTGCAACACCTTCCTGAACATCACCACTGCCAACCAGGACCCGCGGACCTTCATCGCGGCCACGCCGGCCCCGGCCCAGATCGCGGGAGGCAAGCAGTTGAGTGATTTCACGGCTTACGTAGGCGCGGATATTGACACCGACCAGGCCACCCTGTATACCAACAGCCAAAGCGGGGACTACTCCTATCCCAATTACCTGAGGTATTTCGCCGACCCGACCGGGGCTACGGAAGAGCCCGCCATCATCATCGGGTATCCCGAAATGTGCTTCAACATCGCCGAAGCCGCCAACCGGGGCTGGATTTCCGGCACCCTGGCCGGTACGTGGTATACGAATGGGATCATGGGCAGCCTGGCCATGTACAAGCTCCAGGACGGCACCGTCATCCCCATCGGCACGGACAAAGGCGTCCCCCTGGGCACCGTGACGGCCAGCGTATCCACCTTCCTGGCCAATCCCAACGTGGTTTATGCCGGGAACACTGCCGCGGGCCTGACCCAGATCCTGCAGCAGAAGTATGTAGCCTTCTGGCAAAATTCGGGCTGGGAAGCCTACTACAACTGGCGGAGGACGGGCGTACCCACCATGGGCCAGGGTGGTCCCGGCATCGGAACGACCAACAATTTGATCCCCATCCGCTGGCAGTATCCTACGGCCGAGGCTCAGCAAAATGCCACCAACTACACCACCTCGATCGGCAGTCAGTACGGTGGGCAGGACGCCATCACCGCCACCATGTGGCTAACGAAATAAACATGGCCGCCTGGCGGCGGCTCACGAAAATGATCCCCGGGAGGAGGCGCCTTGCCTCCTCCCCTTTTTAAAAATTCTTCCCCATGCGCCTACTCCTCCTAATTATCAGCATTGCCCTTGTCCAGCCCGTCTTTAGTCAAATATCCGACAGCAATCAGCGCCACGTCCTCGTATCGGGCGCCGTCAACTTCCGCGACCTGGGAGGCTACACCACCCAAGACGGACACCATGTCCGGTGGAACCGACTCTACCGCAGCGCCGACATCAGCAAGCTCACGGCCGCCGACCTGGACACCCTGAGTGCCCGTCACATCTGCTACGATGTGGACCTGAGGGGCGTCGCCGAATCCGCCGCGGCCCCGGATAAAATCAATCCCGGCACCGACTATATCCTTTGCCCCGCGGGCAGCGACAGCACCAACACCTCCATGCGCCGCGCCATGGGATTGACCACGGGCGGAGATTCCCTGATGGAATCGTGGTACGCCAACATCACCTACCTCGCCGCGCGCTACAAACCCTTTTTCGCCAAGCTCCTCCTATTACCCGATACGGATGCCCTGGTCTTTCATTGCACCGCCGGCAAGGACCGGACCGGGATCGCCGCGGCCCTGCTCCTCTATGCCCTGGACGTGCCTTATTCCAGGATCGTGGATGATTATACCGCCACCAATTATTACCGCGCCGGGGACAATGACCGCCTCACGCACGTCATTGCCACCAGCATGCACCTCGATCCGAAGGTTGCCGCCGCCATGATGGCGGCAAAACCCGAATACCTGGATGCAACTTTCCAAGCGATCAAACGCCAATACGGATCCATCGACAAGTATCTTTCTGATGAATTGGGCGTCGACGACGCGGCCCGCGCGCGCCTGAAGGCGAAGTTCCTGGAGTAGCGTTTGCATTAAACCAAACTAATGATTAGAAAGGGCTAATTCAAGCACCCCTCGCAAGGGTTTGCCCTACATTTAGGGCATGAAAAAGTCAGCCTGCGTCAAACTCGTGCTGATCACCGGTTCTCTTGCCGCCTGCAACCGCCCCTTGTATCAGCAAACCTCTGTCGCCCCCATCCTGGCGCCCGGTTACGGCCCCACGCCCCGCGACTGTGCTCTCGCCCCCGCCTACGGCCGCCGTGACAGCGTGTGGCTCCGTGCCTTCCGGGAAGTGGAAAACGACCTGTACCAAACCTACGACCAACTGGGCCGCATCCGAAACCACACGGGCAGGGTATTACGCGCTGGATTCGGAAGGGTTAGTGTAAGCATCAGCGCCTGATGGAACGGATTTCCCTCGAGCCCCGCAACGGCTGGCAGGCGGCCGTCGAAAACTTAGGGTTTGGATTCCATACGACCAACGTACCCTATTGGGATGAATCGGCGTGCTATGCCTTTTCCCTCCCCGAGATCCTGAAAATCGAAGAGGCTACGGGCGCCCTGTGGGAACTTTGTCTCACGGCTACCCAGCACGTCATCGACGGCGGCTTGTACGACGCCTTCCAAATCCCAAAAGAAATGGTCCCCCTGATCGAACGCTCCTGGCTGGAAGACCACCCCTCCCTGTACGGACGCTTCGACCTGGCTTATGACGGGGAACAAATAAAATTGCTCGAGTTCAACGCCGACACGCCCACTTCCCTTTTCGAAGCAGGCATTGTCCAATGGTACTGGCTTCGGGACCGCTATCCCGGGAGCGACCAGTTCAATTCCATCCACGAGCGCCTCGTGGCCACCTGGGAATACCTGGCCCCTTTCCTCTATCCCGGCACCCTTCATTTTTCCTGCGTCCGCAAGAGCCTGGAGGACCTCACCAATACCGAATACCTCCGGGACTGTGCCATGCAGGCGGGGTTGCAAACGCGCCTCCTGTATATGGATGAAATAGGCTGGGATCCGTACACGCAGACCTTCGTGGACGGCAGGGATGAGCCCATCCGGAACCTCTTTAAATTATATCCCTGGGAATGGCTGGCCGGGGAAACCTTTGGCCGGTTTATTCCCCTGGACCGGAACCGGGCCTTTTGGGTGGAGCCCCCCTGGAAGATGATCCTCTCCAATAAAGCCATCCTGCCCCTCCTTTGGCAGCTCTTTCCCGGGCACCCGCACCTCCTGGCCGCCTACCGCGAGCCCGGGGACCTGGGTGCCTTCGTGCGCAAGCCCCTCCTCTCCCGGGAAGGGGCCAATATCCGCATCATGGAGGGGGGCCGCGTCCTGGAATCGAGCCCGGGTCAGTATGGGAAAGAGGGCTTCATCTACCAGGAATATTTCCGCCTCCCCGATTTCCAGGGGAACCATCCCATCCTCGGAAGTTGGATTATCGGGCAGGAGGCCGCCGGCATGGGGATCCGCGAGTCGGAGGGCTTAATAACGGGAAATCTTAGCCGCTTCGTCCCGCACCTGATCCGGTAACGCCGTCTGACGGCCGCCCCCCCGACCCGCGCTGTCCGGGCGCCCCCGGCCCCCGCCATTCATTTCGTTCATTCCTGTTAGCCCCGGAAGTGCTACAAATATTTGGGGTGGTTTAAATATTTTTGGTGTAGTTTAATGTATGCAGGCGCAAGTCTACCGTATGGAATCCGATGAAGAACTGTTGATCAAGGGTTTTCAGGGAGGAGATCCCCAGGCGCTCAAGCGCATTTTTCTCCTTTACTGGAATACGCAGGTCTTTTTTGCGCGCCGCTTTATTCCCGAAAGCGATATTTCCGAAGACATCGTGTCAGAGGTATTCCTTAAACTCTGGGACCGGAGGACAGGTTTTTCTTCCCTGCCCGCCATCCGTTCGTGGCTGTACCTGGCCGTACGCAACGCCTGCGTGGACCACTTGCGCAAAAACAAGCGCGTCCGGGGATACCATAAAGAGATCGCCTACCTGGAAAAGGACGACATCATGGAAGACGCGAGCCTTAACGAAGTCGTCCGGGCGGAACTGGTCGCTAAGGTCATGGAAGGCATCGACCTGTTGCCCAACCAGTACAAAAAAGTCATGCACCTCGCCACCCAGGGCATGGGAACCGAAGAAATCGCCCGGGAAATGAACCTCTCCCCCAAGATCGTGCGAAATTATAAAGCACGGGCAATCAATATCTTAAAGAAAGATTTGCTTGACAAATCGCCCTTTCTGGCCCTCTTTACCCTACTTTTTTCGAAGTAGATGGTGTTTTTTTTATACCCCTTCGTTTTACCTAAGACAACAAGTTTATGGAACGTATTCAATATTCTATCAAAATCGCCCACCTTATCCGCCTCCACCAGGAACAAAAACTGGGGGGTGAGGAATCCGAAGAACTGCGCGCCTGGCTCGAAGCCGAAAAAGCGCACGCGGACCTCATGGCGGAGTGGGAGCAATCGGATGCAGTTGACTCTTTTATTGATATGTATGTTTCCGCGACCGATGCGGAGACGGCCTTTGAAACCAGAATCGCACCACGCTTACTTGGAAAAGAATCGACCCAAAGACAATACCGGGGATATTGGATGACCGGAATCGCAGCATCTGTGGTAGCTGCGGCACTGGTCACCTCCCTCTGGTTCTACAACAGAAATGGTAATGGAAAAAATACGAACCCTGTGACCGCAAGTACAACAACCCACCCGGGACAGCCCGTCGTTCCTTCAGGGAACGGGGCCGTCCTTCCGGGTCGGGAGCGGGCAACCTTACGATTGGAAAACGGAAACGAATTAGCCCTGGACGCACAGCCCAACGGCATTATAACCCAACAAGAAGGAACTACCATCGTGAAAAACAAACCTGGCGTGCTAACCTATGAAGCACCTACCTCACAAGGAGCGCACGCCTTTAACACGGTCCTGACGCCAAGGGGCGGCACCTACCGGGTCGAACTGCCCGATGGAACGGTCGCCTGGCTGAATGCAGCCTCCACCCTACGCTTTCCCGTAGCCTTCGGGCCGGACCAGCGTAAGGTCACCCTGAGCGGGGAAGCGTATTTCGAAGTGGCCCCGAATCCCAAAGCGCCCTTCATCGTAAACGTCGATCACACAAACACCGATATACGAGTGCTCGGCACCCAATTCGATGTGCTGGCCTATGAAGAAGAACCGAATTGCAAGACTACCGTTCTGGAAGGATCTGTGAGGGTTACCGCTGGCACTGGGGCCAGCGGTACCTTACAGAAAAACGAGGAGGCCCTGGCCTCGAAAGATGGAGCTGTGAAGGTAGTCGCCAACAAAGATGCGAAGGATGCCATTGCCTGGACCAACGATCGCCTGGTACTGAACCGGAACCTCACCGAAATCCTGCGGGATGTATCCCGCTGGTATGACGTGGACGTTCAATACCAGGGCAAAATCGAAGATCGTGTGATCGGGGGCTCGGTCGCCCCAAACAGCAGCCTGGCTGACGTATTGACCGTCTTGTCTGCCGCCGGCAACGTTCACTTCACCGTCGAAAAAAGGAGGATTCAAGTAACGCCCTAGGCATGTTCGCTAGACTAATTATCCTAATGATGATCTGCAACCCAATTTTTGCCCAGGACTCCCCTGTGCACATAACCCTTCATGTCCGAAACGCCCGCTTAGAGGAAGTCCTTTCCTCCATAGGGAAACAATCCGGCTATTACTTTGTTTACGATATGTCCAGCCTCAGGCAGGCAGGAAAAATCAGCATCACCCTGGAAGGCGTATCCTTGAAGGAAGCGCTGGACCGTATCCTGGAGGGACAGCCCCTGGGCTGGACCCAATTCGGGAAGACCGTGGTCATCAAGGCCCGGGTCCCCGCGGAACCCAAACCGCCCGCTGCCCTCAACGTCAACGGCCGGATCAGCAATGAACGTAAGGAACCCTTACCTGGCGCAACCATCAGCGTGGTGGGCACCGGTAGGGGTGTTTTCGCTGGAGAGGACGGCTTGTTCAACATCAATAACGTCCACCACGGAGACACCTTGCAAGTCACCTGCATCGGTTACGAATCACGGGAAATCACCATAAAAAACGACGCTCCCCTCGACGTCTCCCTGCATACTGTTGCCAGTTCCCTGGATGAAACCGTGATCATCGCGTATGGCCGGACCACGCAACGTCTCAACACGGGCTCTGTCGCCAAGGTTACTTCCAAGGAGATCGGCCTTCAGCCAGTGGAGGATCCCATGGCAGCCCTGGAGGGACGCGTGCCGGGACTCCTCATCACCCAAAGCAGCGGCGTGGCCGGGTCTTATTACAAAGTGCAGGTCCGGGGCCAGAATTCGATCCTGCAGGGATCCGATCCCCTTTTCGTCATTGACGGGGTGCCTTTCGCGCCCAACAATACCCCACTGAATCAATTGGTGTCCGCGGTCAATCCCGGGGGCAATATCAACTCCGGCGGTCTGAGCCCCCTGGCCCTGATCAATCCCGGGGACATAGAAAGCATCGAGATCTTCAAGGACGCCGATGCCACGGCCATTTACGGGAGCCGGGGCGCGGGCGGCGTCGTCATGATCACCACCAAAAAGGGCGCACCCGGGAAGGCAGGCATCAGTATAAATGTTTACTCGGGTGTCGGCGAAGTCACGCGGACCCTCCACCTGATGACAACCGAACCCTACCTGGCCATG
>CAZJDB010000253.1:0-3281 GCA_964544695.1 uncultured Chitinophagaceae bacterium | reverse complement strand
GTGTACCTGGGCAAAGGCACCCGGGAGGTCTCCCTCGTCAGCAAGGACGAGGCCAACCCGGCGCATTTCTATTTCCTGAGCGCGCCCGCGCACCAGGCGTATCCGAACGCCCGCTTTACGCGCGAACAAGCCTCGCCGGTCACGACCGGGGACGCGTCGAATGCCAATCGCCGCACGATTTACAAATACATCCATGAGGCGGGCATCCCCAGTAGCCAATTGGTCATGGGTCTGACGGTGCTGGAGCCGGGAAGTGTTTGGAACACCATGCCTGCGCATACGCATACGCGACGGACCGAAATCTATTTTTATTTCGACCTGGCCACGGAGGCCCGCGTTTTCCATTTCATGGGAGAGCCACAAGAGACGCGCCATCTCCTGGTGGCCAACCACCAGGCCGTGATTTCACCCCCCTGGTCCATCCATTCGGGCTGCGGGACGGCGAATTACGGGTTTATCTGGGGGATGGCAGGGGAAAATTATACGTATACGG
This sequence comes from uncultured Chitinophagaceae bacterium, assembly GCA_964544695.1. GTDB lineage: Bacteria > Bacteroidota > Bacteroidia > Chitinophagales > Chitinophagaceae > Dinghuibacter. The sequence goes on along the minus strand of CAZJDB010000253.1, from coordinate 2,788 downwards.
ATATGGACCCCGTTCCGATCCGGGAATTAAAATAGCTGGAAATGAAAATGGGAAGATACAGGTGGACGATCGTGATGCTGCTTTTTTTTGCGACGACGATCAATTACATGGACCGGCAGGTGATCGGCCTGCTAAAAGATACGCTGGCGGGATACCTGCATTGGACCGAAAAAGATTACAGCAATATCGTCATGGCCTTTACGGCCTCCTATGCCATCGGCTTGTTTTTTTTCGGGAAATTCATAGACGTGATCGGCACCAGGCTGGGCTACGTCCTGTCCATCATCGTCTGGAGCCTTTCGGCAATGGCGCACGCCCTGGTCCGGACCACCCTGGGTTTTGGCATCGCCCGCTCGGCCCTGGGCCTGGGCGAATCGGGCAATTTCCCCGCGGCAATCAAAGGCGTTGCGGAATGGTTCCCCAAAAAAGAAAGGGCCCTGGCCACGGGGATCTTCAATAGTGGATCCAACGTCGCGGCCATCCTTTGCCCCCCGTTGGTGGCCTACCTGATCACCTCCAGTCTTGGCTGGAGATCGGCCTTCCTCATTACAGGAGGCGTGGGCTTCATTTGGCTGATCTTCTGGCTGATATTTTACAATACGCCCGGTAAGATGCGCGGCAAGCGCCTGGGCGAAGCAGAATACGAATACATTAACCAGGACGCCGACGAACCCGAAAATCCCAAACCCATCGGTTGGGGCAGGATATTGTCAGTCAAACAAACCTGGGCCTTTGTCGTGGGGAAATTCCTGACCGACCCCGTCTGGTGGTTTTATTTGTTTTGGGTACCGACCTATTTCTATAAGACCTTTCACCTGGACATCAGCAAGTCCTGGGTCTGTGTTTCGGTCATCTATACCGTGGCCAGCTTCGGGAGTATCCTGGGCGGCTACCTTTCGGGATGGCTGATTCGTAAGGGATATCCCGAATACCGGGCGCGGAAAACAGCCATGTTCATTTTCGCCCTGTGCGTGTGTCCCGTTTTCCTGATCCGCTTCACCTCTGATGTATGGGTGGCCGTAGGGTTGATCAGTGTGGCCGCTGCCGCGCATCAGGCCTGGAGCGCCAATATCTTCACTACCGCCTCGGATATGTTCCCCAAGAATTGCGTCAGTTCTGTTGTTGGAATCGGTGGAATGGCGGGTTCCCTGGGCGGCGTATTATTTCCCTGGGTTATCGGGATGGTGCTGGTGCACTTCGATGCCCTGGGGCACATCGGCATCGGATACAATATCCTTTTTGCCATTTGTTCGGTCGCCTACCTGATTGCCTGGGTATCGATGCACTTGCTTTGTCCGCGTATGGTGCGGATCAATGTAACTCCAACACCACGATCGAAGATGCCGGCATCGTGACCGTCAACTGTCCGCTTGCAACGTGCGCCCCTGAAAACGCCGCCGGGCGGACTTTATCGGGTTGCTCGAAGGAATTTACATCCGTGAATTTCGCCGAGGTCAATATGGTCCCTGACACCGCGCCAACATGCAACACGGCCACATCCGCAGAGACGCTCAGGGTCTTGGTCGGATCCAGGTTCACCAGTGAAATATGCACGGCTCCCGCATTGTCCCGGGAAGCGGATGCATTCACCGCCGGTATCGACTCGCCGTCGTACGTGTACGCCGGACTATTCAGCGATATTGGCAACCATTGCGCATCCTGGTGCACCTTGTACAGATCGAACACATAATACGTGGGCGTCAGCACCATCGCATCGCCACGAGTCAGCACCAGCGACTGCAGGACATTCACAGACTGCGCCAGGTTGGCCATGCGCACGCGCTCCGAATGGTTGTTGAAAATATTCAGGGTGGTGGCCGCGATCAGGGCGTCCCTCAAGCTGTTTTGCTGGTAAAGGAAAGCTGGATTGGTCCCTGGTTCCACGTCGGTCCAGATGCCCCATTCGTCCACCACCAGGGCCACGTGGTGCCTAGGATCGTATTTATCCATGATGGCGCTGTGCCGGGTAACCAGGGTATCCATGAACAGGCATTTGCGCAGGGCGTTGAAATACAGGTCCTCTCCGAAGCTGGTTGCGGAACCCTTGTGGCCCCAGTCCTTCCCGGCTATAGTATAGTAGTGCAGGGAAAGACCGTACATGGCCCAGTCGGGTATGCGCTGCATGCAGACCTCGGTCCAGTTGTAATCGTCTGAATTGGGGCCGGATGCGATGGGTCGCAAATGAGGGGAACCAGGATAGGTCTTACAAAATTCGCGGTAGCGCTTGAACAAGTCGCTGTAATATTCGGGGGTCATGCTACCGCCGCACCCCCAGCTCTCATTACCGACACCCCAAAGGAAGACTTTGTATGGGTCGGGGTGCCCGTTTGCCGCGCGCTCTGCGGCCAGGGTGCTGTTGCCCCCGTAGTTGAGGTATTCCAGCCAGTTCTCCATTTCCTGGGGGGAGCCCGAACCCACATTGCCCGCGATATAAGGTTCGCAGCCGATAAGGGTACACAACTTCAGGAACTCATCGGTTCCGAAAGTATTATTGTCGGAAACCATGCCCCAGGTCGTGTTGACGCGTGTAGGCCGTTTTGCGCCGATCCCGTCGTTCCAATGGTACTGGTCCGCAAAGCAGCCCCCCGGCCAGCGGAGGTCGGGTACCTTGATGCGTTTCAGGGCTTCCACCACGTCCATCCGGATGTGGTCCCCCGCCCAGAAGCCATCGTAGATGCAGCGCCCCAGGTCTTCGGCGAAATGTCCGTAGATGAAGCGGCTGATATTGTGGGCGGAAGCGGAGTCGGGGACCCTTACCGTGAGGGTGGCCTGGCCCAGGCAGGTGGCT
>CAZJDB010000252.1:0-2563 GCA_964544695.1 uncultured Chitinophagaceae bacterium | reverse complement strand
CCATCGATGTGAAACCAAATGCCTTCCTCATCCGCCAGCTTACGCAACGCCCCCAAATCATCGATGGCCCCCGTATTCACCGTACCCGCGTTGCCAATGATGCAAAACGGAATTTTTCCCGCCGCCCGATCCGCGGCTATGCGTTCCCGTAAGATATCGATCCGAATTCTATAATGTTCATCCACGGGCACCGATTGGAGGCCATCCAGGCCAAGTATCTTCAGGGCTTTGGTTACACACGTGTGTGTCTCCGAGCTGCCATAAGCCACCAACTCGCCCCCCTGCCGGGCAGCCTTCCTCGCCACCGCAAGCGCCGTGAAATTCCCCATCGATCCCCCACTCACCAGCAGCCCTCCGGCTTCCGCCGGAAACCCCATCATCGTCTTACACCAATTCAAAACCTGCCGGTCGATATACATCGCGCTGTGCTCGCCGATGGCGCAGTTCGCATTCATCACGGAAGCCATCATGTCCGCCAGGGCCCCCGTGAACGTCCCCGTCCCATGGACCCAAGACCAAAAACGGGGATGGATATTCCCCGGAGGATACGGCAGGATGGTCTGATGGAATTCCGCGTATACCTCTGCCACGGGCGTAGGCTCCAGGGGCAGCTGGGCCGCATAGGTTTCCTTCACGTGTCGCGGGATGGGACTCCAGGTCGGTCTTTCCCGGACATGGCGCAGGTATTCGATGGCGTCGTCCACCATCAGGTGTCCAAGGGCCCTGGCCGCCTCCCAATCCTCCGGATCGAGGCTGCGCTCCGCAGGCAGCTTCACCGGATCGACTCTTTCTTCTATCATGCGATCGCCGGTTGAAGTGTCAACGCCTGCCCCGCAATAAACACCCGATCCCCCTCCACTCGAACCCGCAAAAATCCTCCGCGGGAAGACGCCTGATAAGCCGTTAAGGAAGTCTTCCCCAACCGCGCCGACCAGTATGGCGTAAGCGCGCAATGCGCCGACCCCGTAACGAAGTCCTCATTGACCCCGAAAGGCACCACAAACGTCCGCGAAACGAAGTCGTACGGCGCCCCCTTGTCAGATGCCGCCGTGATCAACAACTCGATATCCCGAAGCCGTTCGAAATCCGGACGATACTCCCTGACCTCAGCCTCGGACCCCAGCACAACCATCAGGCGATCCCGGGTTTTCCAAACTTCCAGGGGTGTCAGTGTTTCCGCCACCTGTGCGGGCAGGGAAGACAGCTCCAGCGGAAACGCCGGGAAATCCATTTCGATCCAACCATCATCCAGCAAGCGCACCATCAATTCTCCGGCGCACGTATGGAAACGCGCCGCAATGCCAGGCTCCAGCCAACCCTGCTCCCACAGCACGTGCGCCGCGGCCAGGGTGCCGTGACCGCATAGATTCAGCTCTGTCGCAGGCGTAAACCAGCGCAGGCTAAATCCATCCGGTCGCCGTTGTACGAACCCCGTCTCGGGCAGATTGCGTTCCATGGCTATACTTTGCATTTCTGCCTCCTCCAGCGCCGAGGGTAATAGATATACCCCGGCAGGATTGCCTTTACCCGCAGTCTGTGTAAAGGCCTCGATATAAAAGAAAGGTAGGTTCATCACACAAATGTCCGCGATTTCCGAATAGGAAAACAGATGCAGAATCATTATTTTTGACCATAACAGATGGAAACATTTCTTTACGAACAAGTCGCGGACAAATTGGAAAGCCTGATCCGCAAGGGCGTCCTGAAGACGGGGGACAAACTCGTCTCCGTGCGCGCCCTCAGCCAGGCGCAAGGCATCAGCCTCAGCACCGCCTTCAAGGCCTACAGCGAGCTCGAGCACAAGGGCCTCATCGAGGCCCGTACCAAATCGGGCTACTATGTCCGCTACACCCCAAGGGCCCTCCCCCAGATCCCCGAACGCCCGACCCCGGCGCCGCCGATCAGTTCCGAGGACATCCAAAGCCGTATCTACCGGGACCTCTCGGATGAAACCATCGTCCGCTTTTCCCTGTCCACTCCCTCCATGGACCTCCTCCCCCGGGCCCGCCTCCAAAAGACCCTCCTGGAAACGGTCCGCCGTCACCCCGACGGTTGCCTGGGCTACGCCAATGCACAGGGAGATCCCACCCTGCGCAAGCAACTCGCACTCCGCTGGGGAGGCGCCCTGACCGAAGCCGATATCGTCACCACGCACGGATGCCTGGAGGCCGTGAACCTCGCCCTGCGCGCCGTGACGCAGCCCGGAGATACCGTTGCCGTGGAAACCCCTACATTCTTCGGACTCCTAAAGGCCGTCCAGTCCCTGGGCCTGAACATCCTGGAAATTCCCAGCGATCCGGAAACGGGCGTAGACATCGACTTTCTCGAAAACGCTTTGGCGACGACCCCGGTCCGGGCCTGCCTTTTCGTAACCAACTTCAGCAACCCCCTGGGCGCCTGCATGCCCGACCAGCACAAGCGCCGCCTCGTCGACCTCCTCTCCGCCCGCGACATCCCCCTGATCGAGGACGATATTTATGGTGATTTGTATTTCGGGAACACGAGGCCCCTGACGTGCAAAAGCATGGATACTACGGGGAACGTCCTGCTGTGCGCCTCGGTC
>CAZJDB010000251.1:0-36993 GCA_964544695.1 uncultured Chitinophagaceae bacterium | reverse complement strand
CCACGAAAAATTCCAGGGTTACGGCATGGATACGGTCATAAAAGGGCGTAAAAGCCTCGTGCATCTTCGCTCCCAACTCTTTCATGGAATCCAGCACGGCCTCGGGCGCCTTATCGTGCATGGCCTTTATATATACTTTATTGAAGGCTTCGTAGGCCGAATCCATGGGCCTTTTTTCTTCCAGTATGGGCGCGAACCTTAGGTACAAATCTTCGAATTCCTTCTCGCTCGCTGAGCCTGTCAAATGGATGTTCTTGAAATCACCCGACACGGACATGGTTCCCGGCTCGATAAAAATCTCCGCACTTTCTTTTTGGCTGTAGGACAGGATGGCCATGGTGGGTTCGGCGATAAGTCCCTTAAAATGGAATTCACCATCCTGAAGCACACTGCTGTCCAGGGTGCGTCTACCTGAAGTATCGGTGTAAAACAAATGCATGACGCCGGAAGTCGCCCCGGAAAGCTTTCCGGATAACGTGAATTGCGCACTCACCGGGACGCTCAGGAGGAGCGCCGGGATCAGAAAAAGTTTATTCATGGCATCAATGATGAAAGTTTTTTGTCCATATCCGTTTCACTGGGATTGAATAATATGATTTTCCCGTCCTTGTCCAATAATACATACATGGGGATGTATTGTGACATATACAGGTCCCCTACCCGCGCCGGCATATTCTTGACGGCGAATTCGTCCGCCACCTGGGTCCAGGGCATCTTCTCCTGATCCATGGCTTTAAACCAGCTATTCCAGTTATTGTCATCGGTGATGCTCACGATATCCAAGCCCTTGTCGTGGTATTTCGCATAGGCGTCTTTCCAGTGGGGGATGGCCTTGCGACAGGGATAACACCAACTGGCCCAGAAATCCAGCATCACATATCGCCCCCGTGTGGAGGAAAGGGTGAATTTCGTGCTGTCTTTGCGCAACAGGGTGAAATCGGGAGCCAGTTGCCCCGGCAGCAACGCCTTCTTTTGGGCCAGCTTGCGCATCAGGAAAGCATACTGTGATGTACTGTACACGCTGTCGGAAAAGGTATGCAACACATTTTCCATGTCCTGCGCCGGAATCCCCATATTGAATTCATAGTACTGCGTAAACAACTGCAAACCTACGCCCGAGGAAGGGTGGGCCGCAATATACTTCTTGATCCACGAGAGTTCCAGGGCCGATTGCAGGTTCCGCACCGAATCCGCCTTGTCGCGGGCGGCGTATTCCGCGTCCTTGTTGTGCGCGGCAATGCCTGCCTCCACATCTTTATAGAACCCCTTGATGACAGTATCGTACACCTTCAGGCCAGGATCATTTTGGTAGGAAACCCAGTCGGAATTGCTGGAGGAACCCGCTATTGTATAGTTTTTGAGCTGGGCGCCTTTGGTAGATCCGTACTTCGTGTAATCGTAATAGAATGACCCGGCGGTATCCCCCGTGACCGTTATATCGGAATTCTCCACGAACAAAGGAAAGGACCAATTCCCGGAGTCGATGATGATACTCATCATCGTCGAGGTGCCCACCTTACCCTTGAGGGTGAATGCACCATCCACCAGGGCCACACTATCGATGGTTTGATGGGTGCGGTTGCTGTCGATTTCCATGGTCAGCTTAGCCGTGCCCGAGGAAATACCTTTTATGGAACCATGGATAACGAAGCCGTCACGGCTTTTGCAAGCGGCCAGGGAGAGACACAAAATGATGATTGTATAACGCATAATGTTTAGTTATATCCTGGGTTTTGTTGAATATTACCATTTCCATTCGTTTCCGTCAGGGGAATCGGCATGATCAGGAGGTCCTGCGAAATAATCCCCGGAGCCCATGCCTGCAATACGGGAAACGGCAGGCGGCGGATAGCAAGCCAATCCTGCTCGTCCTCTCCCATGAAGTTTTTAACCTCCTCCCAAATGACCATTTCCCGCAAGGCTTCCGCGGAGGTGACCGCGTTCACCGCCGAAAAATCCGTAAAGCCCGCGTGACCCAACACCGTTATCAACAGGGACTTGGCCTGGCTTAGGTCTCCCCCCTGGGCCGCCAAGGCTTCCGCTTCCAGCAGGTACGCCTCCGTCAACCGGAAAGCATAGGAGTTTTCGGTGATCGATGCGGGGGTAGGATTGGTCGTATCCCCGGGGTAATATTTCGTGATCACTCCCTGGTATCCAAACCCATATCCTGTGAAGTTTCCCATATAATACATCCATGGGCGCCGGGGGTCATTATTGAAAAGGCTGACGGCCGAATCGGTGAGGGTGTATTGGTTGTAATAAAGGTATTCCTGGAATTTATACGTCTGCATGGGTGACGTAAAAGGCTGTACCCCCAGGATCACCTCGTTGCTGCTCAGTCCTTTGGTCCGGAAAATATCCTCCACATTGGGTTCCAGTGTAAACGGGCCGTTCTGGATAATGCTGCCGCAAAGGCTAACCACCTGAGACAGATCCGAAGCCGTTCCGCGGTTGATCAGCAGCCTGGCTTCCAGCAGCTTTGCAGCCCAGACGTTCGTGTAGGCGGCAGAGGTATTCACGGAAGGTAAGTTCGGAATGGCGCTGTTCAGATCGGCAAGGATGGAGTCATATACCACTCCCACATTCGTCCTGGGAAGGTCGATGTTGGTTGGGGTGACGAACGCCGAGCGCAGGATGATCCCGTAGCCGCTGGTCGTATCGGTGTACTGGCCGAAGTTCAGCAAAAGGTAAGTATTGGCGTAAGCCCTGAGGAACTTCGCCTCCGCCACCATTTCATTTTTGGTTGAATCGGGGATGCTGGCCACCGGAGCAACGTTCTCCAGGAATCCATTGGCCGCATTGACGAGCTTGTAGCCATAACTCCACATGCTCTGAGGCTCGTAACTGGGCGCCTTGTACGTATAGCTGGCCAGGTCGCTGCCTCCATAAGGATACGTGAACAATCCGCTCAACTCGGAACCGTATCCTTCCTTTGGGTCCACCCAAAGAACGGAAGGAACGCTATTATTGTCCGTGCCGCCGTCGGCAAAGCGATAATACACCCCATTGAGTACCGAGAAAGCGCTTTTAGCATCCACGATGACATTCCCGTCGACTTCCTGGGTGGTGGGGAAGACATCGAGTTGCTTTTTACAGGACAGGCCCAACAGAAGGGCGAATAATCCGATATATCTAGGCATAGTCTCTTTTTTAGAATCCGGCTTTTAAACCAATGGAAAATGTCTTGACGGGCGGGTAATTGCTCACGTCGAAGTATCCTCCGCCAACACTATAGGCATCGTCCGAAGCCTCGGGATCGTTACCCGGATACTTGGTAATAGTAAAGACGTTTGTGGCCGATAGGAAAATGGTCGCGGTCCTGAATCCCTTCCGTTCCATCCAGGGGGATTTTTCCAGCCGGTAATTCAGCGTAATCGTCCGGAGCTTCAGGTAAGATGAATTATATACGCTCAGGTTGCTATTGTAAATGATGCCGTCGTTCAGAAGCAGGCGTGGTCGGTTGCTGTTGGGGTTCTGGGGCGTCCAGCGTCCCAGCATGGATGCGTTGGCATTGGAAACACCTACGAACTCCACGCTGTTCACGTCGTCAGCCCACTCCAGCTTACCTCCCTGGGAAAATGTGAAGTACAGGCTTACATCGAACCGCTTGTACGCGAATTCCTGGGTAAACCCTCCGTAATCCTTGGGAGCGGCACTTCCGATAATGGCGTTGAACAGCGGATATGCAGCACCGTAAGCCTTGTAGGTCACAGTATCGAGCTCGAACATGGGATCGCCCAGGCCAAGGTAACCGAAGTAGCCGGCAAAGGAGCCCAATGCGCTTTGGTAATCGGCCAGTTGTTTTTGGGTTTTGATGATCCCGGTCACCTTCATACCCGTAATAAGCCCCAGGGGTTTCCCCTGAATCAGGGCAGTATTGTTGTACTCAATGCCGCCGGTCAGGTCCCCGATCTGCGTCAGGTCGGCATTGGGGTCGATGTGGGTGACGATGGACTTGTTCCATGTAATGTTGAAGGAGGCGCTCCACCGGAAATCCCGGGTCTTGATGAGGTCCCCCTGCAAGGCGAGCTCCACGCCCCGGTTCCGGATGCTGACCACATTCTGTAGGAGGGATGGGTAAGACGAGCTGGCCGCCAGTGGAAGGGACAGGAGCGCGTCTCCCGTTTCCTTGTCGTAATAATCGAAGGTCCCCTGCAGGCGTCCTTTGAACAGGGACACATCCAGGCCGCCGTCCTTTTCCTTGGTGGTTTCCCATTTGATCGCCGCATTCCCGAGCTGAGTGGGCAAGAGGGCGTTACTGCCATTATAGGTGTAAGGCGTATACAGGGTGCGGTACATTTGGTTGCCGATATTCTGGTTACCCGTCAAACCATAACTGACCCTGAGCTTCAGGTCGTCCAACCAATGCGCACCTTCCAGGAAGCGTTCCTTGGACAGGCGCCAGGCGACGGCCCCCGAGGGGAAGTAACCGAATTTATTGTCCGGACCGAATTTCGAAGAACCATCCGCCCTCCCGGTAAAGGTGAGCAGGTACTTGTCCTTATACCCGTAGTTGGCCCGTGCGTAAAACGACAGGAGGTAACTCTGTGGCTTGTCAGGATTGTCTCCCCGAACATACAGGGGTGTAGCCGCTGAGGAAAGACTGTTGAGAACGTTGTCATTCGGATAGCCCTGACCCGTGGCGCTGAAAAAATCGTTTTTTGTCGTTTCGTAAGAAGTGCCCGCCAGGACATTCAAAGTATGGTTCTCGTGAAAGGTCTTGTCATACGTCAATGTATTTTCCCAAAACCAGTCGTTAAGCGTTCCGTTGGCATTGCTGCCGATCCCCCCTCCGCTGGAAATATTCCCATTGAAACTCCCGATCTGGAGATAACTGGGCGTATACATCCGTTGGTTGTAGTCCTGCATATTTAAGGAAACGGTGCTCTTGAAGATCAGGTTATGAATGATCTCATATTGGGCGGACAGGGAACCCAGCAGGCTGAACGTCTTGGAATTGTTCAAGGCGGTGGTCATGGCCAGGGGGTTTTGGAAGCCCTGGTATACGGCCCCCTCCGAGGAGAAATCGGTAAAATTCCCGGCGGCATCGTAAGGCTGCCAATCGGGCCTCGCCGTCAGCGCCATACCGTAGGCGCCGTTGGTAATGTCCTGATTGGTATAGCCCAAATCGAAATTGGTCAGAAAGCGGAACCTGCTGCCGATGTCGTTTTCCATGCTGATCTTCCCCGATATCCGCTGGTAATCGGTGGCATCCACCACACCCGGAGTGCTGTTGTAACTGATGGAGCTGTAGTACCGGGAAGCGGTTCCTCCACCTTGCACCGACAGTACCAAATTATTGGAATAGGTGGTCCGGGTCACCTGGTCCAGCCAGTTGGTATTGGCTGTTCCGAAAAAAGAAGCGGGTTGATTCAGGATGCCGTCCACATTGGAGGGGATGGGCTGACCCGTCGTATTCCGGTAGTCGAAATCGTTCTGAGCGGCTTCGGTCAGCAACATTTTATATTGAGAGGCGTTGAGGATTTTGGGATTGATAGGAGAAGTGACCGTCCCGTAGTAACTCACGACGATCTGGGGCTTCGTATCCTTACGTCCCTTTTTGGTCGTGATGATGACCACCCCATTGGCGGCCTTGGATCCGTAAATCGCGGTGGAAGAAGCATCCTTCAGGATGGTGATGGATTCTATATCATCTACGTTCAGCCCTCCAAGGCTGTTGAGGCCATTGACAAAGGCCGTGCTCATGCTGGCATTGTCTCCGCCGCTGCCCGATACGCCGTTGCCCGCGGGGCTGGTGATGTCAAAACCCGGATTGATGTAGTTGGACTGAGCCTCCACGGGCACGCCGTCGATGACATAAAGGGGCGTATTGCCGCCCAGCAACGAAGTGGATCCCCTGACCCGTATGCGCACCGCACCACCGGGCGTTCCGTCCGTCTTGGTGACCTCCACGCCCGCGGCCTTACCCGCCAGGGCATTGTCCACCGTAGTGAAGGGTACATCCTCGATATCTTTGGAGCTGACGACGGACACCGATCCGGTCACGTCCTTTTTCTGCGTGGAACCATAGCCGATGACGACCGTTTCGGTGAGGTTGGCTACCTCCCTGACCATCACGAACCGCAGTACCGGTTCCGTTCCGGTCGCCCGGTGTTCCTGGGGTTTGTATCCCACGAAGGAAATCTCGATAACGTCCCCAACGGGCACGTCGATTTGGAAAGTGCCGTCCCTGAGCGTTACCGTGCCTTTATGGGTCTTCTTGTCAATGACGGTCGCACCCGCTACGGGGTTTCCCGTTTCATCCACCACTTTCCCGTTGAGGATGGTCGATTCGCGGGGCTCCTGCTCTTGCGGCGCAGGCGTTTCCCGCGCCCGGATGACGATGGTCTTGTCCGAAATGGTATACGTCAATGGCTGGCCTTCGAAGCACTGTCGCAAGACCTCCTCCAGCCCGGCCCCATGTACATCGATCGTTACCTTCCCAGCCCGTTTCATTTCCTGGTTGTTGTAGAGAAAATAAAACCCCGTCTGGGCGTGGATGATGCGGAACACCTTCTCCAGGGAAGCGTTCTTTTCCGACATCGTGATTTCCTGGGCCATTCCTTCAGCCCTTGCGCCCAACAGGGCCCCGAACAGCAATACAAACGCAATCTTCATACATAGTCGCGTTTTGGTGGTCAATTTCATACCTTTACCAAGTTTGGGTTGTGAAACAATTAAGCAGTCTCCGCCCGGACAATACCTGCCGGGGGGGCCGTAATCTCCCCCGGTTTCTTTTGTCAGCGTTATTTTTAAGGCAATACCGTTATATGGTTTCCCGATCCTATGCGAAAGTGGATATCATGGGTCAGCTCCAGCATTTCTAATACCTGCGAAACCTGCGCGTAACGGGAGATCTGGCCTGTAAAGATTTTTCCGGTCATGTCCCCTTCATAATCCACGGTCACATCGTACCACCTTTCCACCTGTCTCATGATCGTTCCTATATCCTCGTTATCGAAATAGAACATGTCCGATTTCCAGGCTACCACGGCCTCCTTGTCCACGTCGTCACTCAGGATAAGCGTTCCGCCGCCGTCCAGCCGGGCCTGCTCGCCCGGGGCCAGGTCCTTTCCGTTAACCCGGACCTTTCCCTCGAGTAAGGTGGTTTGCAGGAATGCTTCGTCATCATACGCATTTATATTGAACTCCGTTCCCAGGACCTGTACCTCCTCGCGGTTTACCACCTTCACCCGGAAAGGCCTCGACGCATCGGGGGCAACCGAAAAGTAGGCCTGACCGGTAACCTCCACTACCCTTTCGGTCTTTCCGAAACTGACGGGATAACGCAGGGAAGAGGCGGCATCCAGCCAAACCTGGGTTCCATCCGAAAGTTTCAATTGATATTGTCCTCCCCTGGGCACGCTCAGTGTGTTGTACACGATTTCGCTGGCAGGAGTTGCTTCATAGGCAAGTACCCCGCCCGTAGCCTGCTGCACCTTGGCCGCCCCTTGCTTCAGCGTCCATCCCGTGTGACCGCTGTCGAGGGTCTTGGTGGTTCCATCGGCCAGCGTAAGGATCGCTTTGGTGCTGCCGGGTAGGATGGCCTGGGGTTTGGTTTTCGGCGGCGTCCGGTAGAAAAGAGCCGCCGCACCCGCGACAAGGATCAGGGCCGCCGCGACGCGCCACGCCGTCATAGGTATGCGTCGCGTCCCTATGGTTCGCATTAGCCTCACCCTCATCCGCGCCTCCAAGACCTCCGGGTCTTCCGGAATCTCCGCCACCCACTCTCCCTGCGGGTCATAATACCATTCGTGCAGCAATCGTTTTTCCTCGGCCGTCGCAATACCCGAAAGGTATTTTTGGGCGAGCCGGGACAATTCATCCTGGGTCATATACATGATTAGTGTTAAAAGGGATGTTCTACCCTACCCTTTTTATAAAAAAAAGTGGAGGATGTGCCTCAATTGGACACGCAGCTTGCCCAGGGCGGAGGTGATGTGCTTCTCAACGGCCTTTTCGGAGATACTCAACCGTTGGGCGATCTCCCGGTTGGACAAGCCTTCCTGACGGCTAAACTGAAAGACCAGCCTGCACCTGGTGGGTAAATGGTTAATTTCCTCAGCGATCATTTGGGAGAGAAAGCGGAAGTCTATGCTCGCCTCGTCGGCGGGTTCGATTTGCAAGAGGGTCTTCCTGGAGGCAAGGCTAACCTCCCGGAATATCGTATACCGCGTGGCCGCGGAAAGGTAGGCGTACAAGGAGCGGATTTCGGACTGGCGACGGTTTTTCCAAAGGGAGATAAATACTTCGTGGACAATATCTTCGGCCGCCTGACGCGAACCCGTTTTCTTGTAAGCCACGACATAGAGGCGCTGCCAGTACCGTTGGTAGATTTCAGTAAAGGCTTTTGCACTGCCGGTCCTTAATTCCTCCAGCAATGCTTGTTCCTCATATGTAGATGGCTCATGCAGTCCCCTAAATTAGGAAAAGATCTGCATCACTTTCGCCTTATCTCCCGTCCACCCCGGAAATAACACACTGTCCCCTGCGATGCTAAGGTGGGCATCCGCCACATTGCTAAAGACGCTACGGAAATCGGTCGTAACCTGTAGGTCCCTACCGTCCTCCAGGTTTTCCTGGGCCAGGGGCTTGACGTCTCCGTGGACCATTCCGCCTTCGACATCGTTTCCAAGAATAAAATTGCAGGAAGCGCGGCCGTGATCGGTTCCCCCAGTCCCATTTTGGTGAACGGTCCTGCCGAATTCAGTCATGGTCATCACGGTGACGTCATCCTGAAAGGCGTCCAGGTCGGTCCAAAAGGCCATGATGGCACTGGCCAGGTCGGTGGCGCTGCGTGCGAAAACGCCCTGGGTCGTGCCCTGGCCGAAATGGGTATCCCAACCGCTGCATTCGGTAAAGGCGATCTCCAAACCGACATCCATTTTGATCAACTGGGCGATTTGCTTCAGCGAGTTACCCAAGGCCGAGTTGGGATAGACGGCGTTCCCTGACGGCTTATAGTTCCGGGTATCGGTTTTCTGAAGCATCTTCATCGCTTCAAAGCTTTCCTGACCCGTGGACTTCAACAAGCCGGCGGCAGTCTGGTCGTACAGGTCTTCGAAACTTTTGGCGGCCAGGTTCGTTGCCGCGGGATTTCCGCGCATCTGGATGGCGAAGTCCTGTAGGTTTCCGATGGCCAGCGCCGGATTGTCCCCATACAAACACCGGGGCATCGCGCTGGTCAGGCTGACCGCGGAGAAAGGCGTCAGACCGTCATGGCCCAATAAACCCACGGCGCGGTTCAGCCAGCCGCTGGGGGTACCCTTGTCGAAGGGCGTCCCCGATTCCATATAGTCCTGTGCATCGAAATGGGAACGTGTATTGTTGGGCGATCCTATGCCATGGACGATGGCCAGCCTTTTGTCCTGGAATACGGGTAAGAAAGGCGCCAGTGCGGGGTGCAACCCGAAGCGTCCGTCCAGGTCCGTCAATGCGTCATGCTGCATGAAGAGGGAAGGCCTCGCCGCCTGGAAATAAGTATCGGTAAAGGGGGACACGGCCATGAGACCATCCATGGCCCCACGCTGGAAAATGCACACCAGTATCTTTTTCTTTTTATAAAGCCGTGTGATCTTCTCGCGGGCCGCGGCTTCCGCGATGAACCCGGGGATGCCTCCGATAAGGCCTACTCCAAAAAGGGCCAGGCCCCCACCTTTTAAAAAACCTCTTCTCGATACCATGGTTTACCTCCTTTGAAATTCGGGTGATCCCAATATAATGCCTACGACCTGGGGCAGCATACCAGCATTGCTTTGTCCGGGTTTGTCTTCACCACTGGCCGTCGCTACCTTGTCCCCCAGGGCCGGGTCATTCAGCATGGGGGTCAGGCGCTTCACCGTTTCATCGGTCTGACGTTCGGGCATCAGGAGGCGGCTATATGTCACAAGGGCCGCCTGGGCGCTTTCCGGTTCGTGGTGATCGTTCAAGGCTATGAGATCGAAATGTATTCCGGGTATCCGCCCCGATGCCATGGCCAGACCAAAGTTCATCCGGTTCAACAGGGAACCGGTGTTGATCCAATACTGTCCCTTATCCGGAAAACCTGTGGGCGCCTGGTAGGAATATAGTTTTTCACCCATCCTGCTCACCCAATTATATAGTTGCTGGGGCTGATCCACACTTGCATGTAGGCTGCGCACCGAGCTAATAGCCAATTCAAAGGGCGATTTGATCTTTTCCCTCACGGCGCCCGGGCTCCAGAATTCAGGGGCGCTGACCATGGTCAGGAGGACCTGCCGTATATCACCGTCTTTGTCCAGGAATGTCTTTGCCATTTTATTGATGAGGCTTGCGGGGGGATCGTCCGATACAAATCGAACCGCGAGCTTCCGGCAAATGAAGTGGGCGGTGGAGGGATGATGGGCAAGCATTTCCAGCAGGTCGACGCCTTCCTGATATCCTTCCATCGGCGTATTGGTCGCATCGGGCCCGAATGTCTTTCCCAGGACCGTTTTTTCGTCCTTGTCGTGGCGGCCGGGGTTGAAGAAGAAATCGCCCCGCCTGTAAAATCCCCTGGTGCTTAATTGTTCGGGGCTCATGGCATCCAGCTTCCTGGCCTGGGGATTGTCTTCGCGGCCCGGGCCGATGGGATATACGGTCCACCCCGTCAGCACCCTTGCCGCCTGGGTAACATCCGATTGAGTATACCCTCCGTCCACGCCCAGGGTATGCAGTTCCATGACCTCGCGCGCGTAGTTCTCGTTGATTCCCCCACCCCGGCTATTGAAGTTGTCGAGGTAGTATAACATCGCGGGGGACTTGGCCGTTGCCAGGAGCAAATCCGAAAATTTCCCAAGCGCATTGGGACGGACCACGTCCCTTTCATAGGCGGGGATATATATCGCGCAGTCTCCCTTGGTCACCGATACATTGAAGTGATTGAACCAGAAATCGGTCATGACTTCCAGCAACTGGTTATTGGAAAAGGCCGCGCGCAATACCTTTTGGTTGTAGAATTGCCTGTAGAGTTCCTGGGGAAGTTTAACCCCCTTTTCCTTCCTGTACGATTCTAAAATATCCTTGTAGGCATTGGGATCGGACAGTGCGGCGGAGTCCGAGGGAATGACGCCTTCTTTCTTAGCCATCCTAACGAGTTGGTCCCGCCGTAAGAAAACATGCAACGTCGAATCGTTGCTGAGGTTCAAAGCGTCATAGCCGCTCAGCATCGCATCCAGGGAATCGTCGGGCTCCCTGGCATCCAATTGGCGGTTGAACCAACGCTCCAAACCTTCCTTGCAGACTTCATCCACCTGGCCGGGCGTGGCTCCGAAAGTGAAGCGTCCGATGAGATGAGCGGCGGCCTGCGCCTCGGTGAGGCCAGCCTGTTTGTAGGGGAAACGAACGTGCTTCTCCCTTGGCACACCGGCTGCCATCAATAAAACCCCACAGATTATCGCGATTACGGACTTCATAATAAAATAATACCCCAGGTTTGACCCCTCGACCCACCCTGTAGTTTAACGCCTATATTTGCAAAAACGCGAACACTATGACCACCCATCAGATTGCCAGCCGCCTTGCCGACTTATGCAAACAGGGCAAATTTGAAGAAGCCCAAAAAGAACTCTACTCCAAAGAAGCCACCAGCACCGAACCCAGGGAAATGCCACCTTTCCCCAAGGAAGTCATAGGCTTGGACGCCATCCTGAAAAAAAGTGAAGCCTTCAACCAGATGGTCGAAGCCCTGCACAGTTGCGAAGTCGGTGAACCCGTCGTGGCCGATCATTCCTTTGCCTTCACCCTGACGTTGGATTCCACCTGGAAAGGACAAGGCCGTTCCAAGTCCACCGAGCTCTGCGTTTACGAAGTCAAGGACGGGAAGATCGTAGCCGAGCAGTTCTTCATGTAATCAGCCGAACATCCGCCACAGTATCACGAGCGAGCTACACACCCCCAGCACGAGGATCAGAACGAGCTGAAGGGTCAGGTATTTCTCTACCCCTTTTCCCCGGTACAACCGTATCGACCAAACCAGGAAGGGACTGTAGTAAGCCGTGGCCAGACAGTAATACACGAAAAAATACATGGGGCCCATGTCCCCCCCGTTGCGTTCATAGTCCCTGCTGAAATGGATCAGGCAGGCCAGGCCGAACAGGCCCAGGAGGATAAAATACACGATCAGGATACCTGATATCGTTTTCAAGTACTTAGGCATAGCAAAAGTCTAGCCCAAAATACGACATTTCGCCCGGAACCTGTCGAGGCTCCGGTTTAAGGGTCCAGCGGGTCCGTGGCGTCGAGTTGGAGGGAAGCCCGGGCAGGAATATAGGAAGCAGTAAAGGGATCGATCTTTTGCAGATCGACGAAGGGAACATATCCCAGCTCCTGATGACAACGGTTGGCGAAGAACGGCGCCAGGATATAGCCCATCTGCCCCGCGGTGGAGATACAAAGCACCCGTTTGTCCTGCGGAAACCCTTTCCGTAGCATGATCCGGTTGGCATTCCGGAAATTTGTCGTGGTGTGCCTTGCCTGCGGCTCGATGATGACGGCGTCCGCCGGGATGCCCAGCGCCTTGACCAGGTAATCCCGCATTTGGTCCGCCTCGCAGTAAGGAGTTTGAAAAGGATGCACAAAGCCGCCGGAAACAATGAGGAAGGGCGCTTTTTTCTGACGATACGCCTCCGCCCCCAACTGGCAACGATATTTTCCCATTGGGCTCATGGACCAGTCGTTTTCCGGTCCTTCTCCCGGAATCAGGATAGCCTCGTAGTCGTAGGAATTCCAGTCCGTCGTTTGGATGCGCGCGTAAGCCCTCTTATTGGCCGTATCCAGAGGCTCAAAACGCGCTGGCTCATCGCGGTTATTGATGAGCAGGATATCCAGGGCCAGTTGAAGTACGGGTTGGAAAAAGAGGTCCATGCTGTCTTTCTCATGCCATAGCATCATCAGCGTTTCACCCATCTGTTCTATGGCAATCGGGCTGCCGGGCGCGAAAGTAGCGGAGTCTACGGCCGGATAGCGAAATCCCTTATTCGTCGTATAGTGCTCGATCAACTTATTTTCCGATCTTGCCGCTTCCAGCCACGCCTTGTTCAGCATCGCCGTGTCCCGCATGGCGGAATCCAGGATCCAATATCCTGACCGGCGCATCTCACCTATCAACCAGTTGGCCGACAGGGGCGCGTTTTCCCAAATCGCATCCAATTCCCTGGCCACGGCCTCCATATCCTCGTCCGACCACTCGAAAGACCTGGCCACGACCAGGGGGGACCGGGAGCGGGACCGCGACGCGGAATCCAACAGCTCCCTGAAATTATTCAACTCCCGGGTAAACAAGGTATCCTTTGTCAGCGCGCCTCTGACTGCCGGCTGCTCCAGCAGCGTGAAAAGATAAAAATCCTTGTCCTGTACCCAGGAATGGCTCCGCTGGGGCTTGTATTGTGCGAGAATTTGAAGCGAACAGAGCAGCAACATGGCTCCCAGGCAGATTGTCTTCATCCGTACCAAAATAGCATAAACCTGCTTACTTTGCAAAAAAAGCGAGAATGGCGACGGATATCAAATGCCCTCATTGCGGTCACAAGTTTCCCATGGAGGAAGCCGTATCGGAGGAGTACAAGAAGGAATTGAGGGAGCAGATGCTGTCCTACAAAAAGCAAAAGGACGAGGAGATGAACAAGCGCGAAGTCCAACTGAACGAAAGCATCCGCAAAAGCGTCTCCGCCGACTTTGAAAACCGCCTCAAGCTCCTGCAACAGGCACAGGCGGATAACGAGGAAAAACTGAAGACCGCCCGCACACGCGAGATGGAATTCCTGCGCAAGGAGCAGGAACTTCAAACCAAAGAACAGGAGCTTGAGTTGACGGTGCAAAGGCAGTTGTTGAAGGAACGGGGTCAACTGTCCGAGAAAATCCGCCTGGAGGAGGCCGAAAAAATCGCCATGCGCGAAACCGAACACCAACTCCGCGTTCGGGAACTCGAAAAACAACTCGACGACCAAAAAAAACTCGCCGAGGAAATGAGACGGAAGGCCGAACAGGGTTCCATGCAACTCCAGGGAGAAGCGCAGGAACTGGCGCTGGAAGAACTACTGGCGGCAACCTTTCCCTTCGATCTTATAGAAGAAGTGGGCAAAGGCATCCGCGGAGCCGATTGCATCCAGGTCGTCCGTAATAAATTTGGCAACGACTGCGGAAAGATCATTTACGAAAGCAAGCGGACCAAGGACTTTGCAAAGGATTGGGTGGAAAAGCTGAAGGCGGATATGCGCAAACTCGGCGCCGACGTCGCCATACTCGTCACCCAGGCCATGCCTAAGGATATGGAGCGCTTTGGAGAAAGGGAAGGGATTTGGATTTGCACCTTTTCGGAAGTTACCGCCCTGGCCTACGTGTTGAGGGATGGCATCCTCCGCGTCCACAGCGCCGGCCGTTCCCAGGAAAACAGGGGTGAAAAGATGCACATGCTCTACGACTACCTGACCAGTAACGAATTCGCGGAGCAATGGAAGGCCATCCGGGAAGGCTTTATGTCCATGAAACTCTCTATCCAACGCGAAAGGGACACCATGGAAAAGTTGTGGAAAATGAGGGAAAAACAGTTGGAAAAGGTCCTGCTCAATGCAACCCACATAAAGGGTTCCGTCGAAGGCATTGCCGGCAGCGACTCCGTGGATTTGCGGATCACCGACGACGACGCGTTGCTGCTGGACTAATCCCCCTTGCCGCCCGGGCCGCGCCCGCTTACGGCGGTGTCACGAGGTGGACGAGCGCCATCTCTTCCCAAGTCATGTAGGATAACGGCAAAGCCTGGTGGAACTCATCCTTGTTGAAGAGACATATGAGACTCCCCGAT
Source organism: uncultured Chitinophagaceae bacterium (assembly GCA_964544695.1). Lineage (GTDB taxonomy): Bacteria > Bacteroidota > Bacteroidia > Chitinophagales > Chitinophagaceae > Dinghuibacter. Next base: position 22,193 of record CAZJDB010000251.1, on the reverse strand, counting down.
GCCCCCAGCACAAAAGGTTCCAGCGGCATGTCGCGGATCCAGTCCATCTCCCCCACCCCATACCATTTGTAGACGGCTTCTTTTGCGGCCCAACAAACGATGCCCTGCCTGAGCGGGTGACGCACATCCAGGAAAGACTGCTCGCGGGGGCTGAGGAACTTGTGCAGGATACGCTCCACCTTCGGCGTGAAGCCCTCGATGTCGATGCCTACCCGGGAGTCGCGGCTGACGATGGCCGCGGCATATTCTCCGCGGTGGGAAATGGAAAAATGAAAAGGGTCACCCGGGACGTATGGCTTGCGCGTATCCGCAATAAGAATATCCTTGTATGGGAAATGAGGGAAAAGATATCTCAGCAGGTATCGTCCGGCCAGATGCTGGAGGCGCTTTTGGGGATGCGATATTTCCCGCTGCACCGGAACATAGTCCAGAAAAAATTCGGCAGGCTCTTCGATGTGCCAAACCGCCAAACGTGTATTCTCGTTGATATCTTGTTGATAAAAAAGTCCCATCTTCGCAACCGAAAATCAAATAAAACTCAATTTACAGCAATGATATTATCCGACAAGCGCATCCTGGAAGAAATGGAAAAAGGCACGATCGTCATCAGGCCTTTCCAGCCCGAGATGCTGGGTAGCAACTCCTACGACGTGCACCTCGGCAAGTGGCTGGCGACCTATGTGGACAAAGAACTCGATGCGAAAAAACACAACAAGATCACGCATTTTGAAATCCCTCCTGAAGGGATCGTCCTATTGCCCAACTATTTGTACCTCGGCGTGACCGAAGAATATACCGAAACGCACGCACACGTCCCTTTCCTTGAGGGAAAGTCCTCCACGGGCCGACTGGGCATCGACATCCACGCCACTGCCGGAAAGGGCGACGTGGGTTTTTGCGGGAACTGGACCCTGGAAATTTCGGTGAAGCTGCCGGTACGCGTCTACGCAGGTATGCCCGTGGGGCAACTGATTTATTTTCCCGTGGATGGTGAGGTAGCGGTGAAGTATAACTCGAAGAAAAGCGCGAAATACAGCGGGCAGCCCGATAGGCCCGTGGAGAGCATGATGTGGAAAAATGCCTTTTAGAGTTTCTGGTACTTTTGCATGTAAGCAATCAACCACCCGGTCACCTCGCTGTAGCTCATGATCCCCTGTTCCTGGTGATTCGCCTTGAGGTATCCGTCATACATCTTATTCAGCACGGGCTCCAACGGATTCCGATGCGCCTTCAGAAAAAGGTATAGCTGTTTGTAGTCCTGTTTCACGAGCGTATCCAGTCTCCTAAAATTCTCCCGGTAACACCCCGAATCGAGGTAATACATCTCCCTGTTGGCGTAACTAAACAAATCCTGGTAAGCCGAGTACCGGAACCGCGGATCGTCCGAGTGCACCGCCGCCAGGTATCCCACGAAATTAGCCTCGCTTTCACTGGCATATCCCAATTGGTGGGCCATCTCATGACAAGTTGTATACGGGATGGTAAACGCCGGGACCGCGCAATTCACCTGGGCTTCTCCCGTGAAGGGGTTATAATATCCCAGAAAGCCCAGGTAATTTCCCAGGCGCCCATACAGGCTGGCCTTGACCGAGCGCACGCGGTACCGCAGGAAAGCCAGCGTCGAATCGTATTCCAGGTTCCTGTACGCCTGGACTGCCTCGGTGAAAACTTCCTGGTTGCTTAAGGGGGTTCTTTGGATTGCCTTTCTGTTCTCGTTCACTTTTACAATCAGCGAATCGATCAGCATTTGCAGGGTATCTTCTGCATAAGGCCGGGGCTGCAAATTCAATTGAGCCGCAATGCCAGGTCGATTATAGTTGAGCGCCCACATCAGGTTGAATACGATTATCAGGAGCAGGATTCCTTCCAGGAGGCGCCTTCCCCAACCTAGCCACTGCCGACCGGTCCACTCCTTTCGCACGAGCCGGCGCGTTATCCTTACGACGCCCGCGCACATCCACACACCCGCCACGAAGTAGGCCACATCTCCCACGCTGAAAGGAACCCAGCCCCAAAGCACCCTGAAAAAAAGAGATATTTTGGGATATATACCCGTGCTGTAGTAAGTTTCCACCCCATACGGATAACTTCCGAACCAGGCCACCCCAAAAAATAGAATGACCAGGATCAAAAGCCTTTTATAATTTGCCATAGGAATAAAAGTAAGATGTTCGACGCACGCTACGGAAGATCCGGTAACCAATTCTTCAAAACCTACGCCGATCCCCCGGGAAAAGCAATGTTCGATGCCGAAAAAGCGGGCCTGGAGGCCCTGAAGGTCAGCTTCCCCCGTATCCCCGCGGTAATCGGTACCGGTAGCCAGCGGGGCAAAGCCTACCTCCTCCTGGAATGGGTCGAACCCAGCCCTCCCCGCCCCGACCGGTGGGTCCGCCTGGGAGAGGACCTTGCCCGGCTACACCAACAGCCCGCCCCCGGCTTCGGTTTCCCCATCCCTAACTTCGTTGGAACCCTCCCCCAGGATAATACCCTGGAAAAAGATTGGAACTCATTTTATTTTTCGCGGCGTATCCTTCCCCTGATCAACCGTGGAGTTGCACTTGGCTTATTCAATATCAATGCGTTAGAACAAATAAAGGGTTTAAGCGACCGCTTCCCGCCCGAGCCTCCCTCTCTGCTCCACGGGGATTTATGGTATGGGAACATCCTGCCCGGTCCTGACGGGCAATTCTGGCTGTGCGACCCCTCCGCGTACTGGGGCCACCGCGAAATGGACCTGGCCATGACCCGCCTCTTCGGGGGCTTCCCGCCTTCCTTTTATGAAGCCTATCAACACGTTTATCCCCTTCAGCCGGGATGGGAGGAAAGGTTGGGGTTATGTCAGCTCTATCCCCTGTTGGTTCATGCCCTACTCTTTGGGGGGGGATACATCGAGGACGCGATGGCCGTGGTGCGGAGCTACGCCTAATGGCGGCCGCGGCCGCGCTCGGGTGCGCCGTACCTGCCGTCCGCCGCGCGCGGGGACGCCCAATTTATCCGTACCTTTAATCCGCAACTTAGGGCAGAAAAAATTCGGCCATTCGGCCCTTTTTCTTTACCTTTGCAAACTCTTTAAAAACTTCCGATGGGTCAGCGCCGGGCTTTTGAAATCGCATTTGTGGGGTTGAAACCTGGCATCCATGAGTTTCGCTATGAGATTGACGATCAGTTTTTTGAAGAGTACGGACAACAGGATTTCAAGGGTGTGAAGGCGGAAGTGAAGTTGACCCTGGACAAAAAGGCCTCCTTTATGATCCTGAAATTCGAAGTAGGTGGGAAGGTGGACGTTTCCTGCGACCGTTGCGGTAACGACCTGCCCCTCGACCTGTGGGATGAATTCGATATCCTGGTGAAAATGGTGGACAGCCCCGAGGAGATGAACAACCAGGAATCCGACCCGGACGTGTTCTACATCTCCAGGACGGAAAGCCATATCGACGTCAAGGGATGGATATACGAATTTATCAGCCTGAGCGTCCCCATGCAAAGGATGTGCGCAGAAAACGAGATCGGCGGTTCTTATTGCAATAAGGAAGTCCTCGCCCGGCTGGCGGGCATGAGCCCCAAGGCTACCGACGCCGGCAAAAAAACTGGAAATGCCCTTTGGAAGGGATTAGATAAATTTAAAAACAAATAGCTATGCCCAACCCTAAACGGAGGCACTCACAACAACGCAGCGCCAAGAGGAGAACTCACTATAAGGCCGAAACCGTGACCTTGAGCAAAGACAGCACCACCGGTGAACTGCACGTTCGCCACCGCGCCCATACGAGCGAGGGAAAGCTGTTTTATAAAGGTAAACTGGTTGCGGAAAAGGCGCCCCTCAAGGCGTAGTGAGACGACTTCCCTTCTATGCGCATTGGAATTGATATGATGGGTGGCGACTATGCTCCACAGGAAGCTGTGAAGGGTGTAGCGCTGTACTTACAGTCCACTCCTCAAAACGTTTCCCTCACGCTGATCGGGGATGAAGCCCAGGTCCAGCCCCTGCTGGCCGGCTTGGCAGTTGACGTCGTTCACGCTCCTGATGTGATCGGGATGAACGAACACGCCACTAAAGCCCTGAAGGAGAAACCCAATTCCTCCATCGCCCGCGGCTTCCGCCTGCTGGCGGGGGGCAAGATCGATGCCTTTATCAGCGCCGGCAATACCGGCGCTATGATGGTGGGTACCTTTTACAGCATCAAATCCATCGAAGGCGTCCTGCGTCCCACTATTTCAACCATCATGCCCAAACCGAACGGCGGCTATGGTCTCCTCCTGGATGTAGGCCTCAACGCAGACTGCAAGGCCGAAAACCTGCTTCAATTTGCCATCCTTGGCAGCCTTTATGCCCAATCCATCCTGAACATAGATGACCCGAAAGTCGGTCTCATCAATATCGGGGAAGAGGAAGGAAAGGGCAATCTCCTGGCGCAAGCGGCTTATCCTCTCCTCAAAGAGTGCCCGCAAATCAACTTCATGGGCAACATCGAAGGGCGTGATATCCTGAACGGACATGCCGACGTCATGGTCTGTGAAGGCTTCACAGGCAACATCCTCCTGAAGATGGCCGAATCCCTCTACGATATAGCCGTCGAGCGGAACATCGAATCCGACGAATATTTCCGCCGGTTTCATTATGAAATCTATGGCGGAACCCCCATCCTGGGCGTCTCCAAGCCCGTGATCATCGGCCATGGGATCTCCGGCGCCACCGCTTTCAAAAACATGATCATGCTCGCCCAGAAAATGCTGGAGAGCAACCTTCTCGAAAAAATGCGCACCTCGTTTATGCAATAAAGACCTCGTCCATGCAATAAAAAAGGCGCCCTGACGGGGCGCCCTTTCTTTTGACCGCCGGCCCTTACGGGCCGCCACCCTTCGCGCTGGCCACGTGGGCTTCGCGGCTGGTGAGAAAGAATTATTTGATTGTATACGACGTCAGCATTTCGGTATACGAGAACCCGAAAGTCCCCGAGAAGATATTCACCTCGATCAAGCCAATGTTACGGGCGTAGTAGAAGGTCCCGCTAACAGCCAGGCTTACTCCCTGGGGAATACCAGGCAGGCTTTCGAGGGCGGTAATGCCACCAGGCAGCACGCTCACCGTCTCCTCGGTCACCCCTGTAAAGGTCTGACCCGATACCGTTACCGTTTGGTTCACCGCCGTAATGGACATGTTGTAATAGATCGTGTCCTGTCCACCCTGAGGGTTGGGTCCATAGACCGTCTGGGCCCAACTTTCTCCCACAGGTCCATCCCTCAAATACAGGAAGGGTTGAGGACTCACCGTTCCACCCAGGCCCGGGATTTCGAACTCTGGAACAACTCCGAGGCCCCAGTATAGGGTATCCTGGGGTGCAACCAGTAAATTGCCCGTAGGCCCGTTAGCTTGCAATACGGTATAGGACACTCCACCAACCGTCGTATCCGAGGATGTAGCGGTGACGTTCATGGTGTACGTAGTGTCGATGACCGGGAAGACCAGGTGCAAAGCCGTGTCCGCCTCCGCTGCGGATAACAGCAGGGAGTTGGCGGCATTGAAATTCTCGGTTACCGAATAGCTCCAGGTGGAGCCGCTGGTGGTTGGCTGAAAAGTTCCGGAATCCGAGCCACCGCCCCCATTAGAACTGCTTTTTTTGCACCCCATCGCGGCAATGGCGAGGACTGCACCGAATAAATAAAGCTTCTTCATAGTCTATTTGTTTTTATTTAGATGGGTTAGTTACTTGATCGTTGAGGCCTGCAGTTGAGCGGTGAGACTGACCCCCATAAAGGAATCGCTCAGGTCCTCTTCTATCAGGCCGACATTTTCGGCATAATAACATTCAGTGACCGTATACAAGTCGTACCCCGAGGACGCAAACAACGCCGCATACGACGCCAGTGCGCTCGGGAGGACCTTGGATTCCACCTGGATGACGTGGGGATACGTAATCCCGTTTACTCCCCGGGTCATCCCGGTATCCTTGACAGTAAACGAATAATTCGTCGTATCCGTATATCCGTACGCATCCTGGACCACCGTCGTTTCATTCCAACTGGTCCCGGCTGCCTGAACCTCCAGGTATAATAAGGTATCGATATTCAGGGTAAAGCCGCCAAACCCCGAACCTGCCACCCAAATGGGTTCCCACAGCACGTTCACGCCGGTATAATTCCCCCCGGCAATGGCCACGGCCGGATTGAAGAATCCGCCTCCGTAATCATTGGAAAAATTCATGAAGGTGAGCCCACCCACGACGCTTGAGGTCCCCAGGGCCTGTACATGATAAACAACGGTTGTGTCGATATTGAGACCCGAGAAAAGGGCTGCCGCCGCAGGGTCTAATTGGGCCAGGGTGGACTGGCTGATATTGAACACCTGGTTGACCTGGTAGCTCCAGGACGATCCCACCGAGTCCGGTTGATAATTCCAGGTAAGTGTGCCCACGTAGGTGGAATCCGAATTACTTCCGCTACCCTTATTGCCTGTAGTGTCCGCTCCGGCTGGCGGCACGGGGTGTATCAGCCCGTTCTCCTTGGTACAGGCCGCCAAAAGAAAAAGCCCCAGCAACGGCATCAACACTAGCCTTGATGTTTTCATGGATCCACCAGGTTTATGATAGGGTCACGCCACATTAGGCGCTCATAAAATTAACAAATTATACCCAGAACTACTCAAAATAAATCCTTACTGTCTGATAAAACAGGCGGTTTTGCAAATATTGATTCTGCCCGAAACTTTTCTCCGCAAACCCCTGCAAACCCAGTAAACCCGCCGCATTTCCCTTGTTGATGGCAATCTCCAGGTAGCCGGCGGCGTTAAACAAAGCCAGCTTCTCCCCTTCCCCTACATCCGCATAAGCATCACAGATCTTATCGATCACTTCATCGCGCTTGAATACGATCTTGAAGCTCCTGCCTTTTCGCTGTTCCTCGAACACCTCCCTGCTGATGTTCACCACCACGTTCTCAAAATGGTCGATAAAAATCACCTGCCCCTCCATCCAATTATTCCCCAATTGTGGTCTCAGGGGATTCTTCACTTGTATCGAAACATTCCCATCTCCCAACTCCTCCAGGCGCTTTCCTCCCTCCAGATCGAGGATCGCACGCCCCAGCACCTGGACCAAATACAACGCGTTCTTCATCGCCGTTTTCGACAGGGGCAGCGCCACCACAGCCTCGGGGGTCTCCTCCAGGATCATCGTGATCAGGCCATTGTCCGCGATGCCGATATAACTCCCCTCGTGTCTTACCAGCAAAAGGTGTTCCGGACGCACATCGAAGAGGTTCACCAGGACCAAATGAAAGGTACCCTCCGGGAATTGCCTCAGCGCCCCCCTGCATATGTATGCCGTTTGCGGATAGTTAAAAGGAGTCAGCGAATGTGTCACATCCACCAGTTGCCAGGATCGGCTGATGCCCAGCAATTGGCCTTTGATAGCGCCAACCAGGTAATCCTGGTGTCCAATATCGGATGTCAAGGTAATCAAGGCCATGCTGTCCGCGAAAATACGTACCTGCCTGTACCGCCGCAAAAACAAATTAAAATAATTTGCCCGATGGGCTTTTTGGAGTATTTTTGCACTCCCAAAAATCGATTCGGTAGCTCAGTTGGTAGAGCAATACACTTTTAATGTATGGGTCCTGGGTTCGAGTCCCAGCCGGATCACTTTCATACTCCTGACGCGGCCCAAAGCCGCGTCTTTTCTTTGTTTATATCCCATGCATATCCGGCGGCCAAATAAAAGGTAACCAAATTGGTTACTTTTTGCTATTTTTGTCGAAACGAGGCGGCAGAATGAACATTTATAATCGTAGTTCATTGATTGCTTTTTACAAAAAGCATTCGGACTGTAAGGAGACGTTGGAGAAGTGGTATCACGATGTTTTATCCAAAATATGGCGGAAACCAGGAGATGTTACCCGAGACTTCAATACAGCGAGGACGGTTAAGAATAATCGAGCGATTTTTAAAATCAATGAGAATGACTACCGGCTTATTGTCGAAGTTAACTATCAAAAGGGATGGGTGTTTATAAAGTTTGTTGGCACCCATGCAGAATACGACAAAGTAAATGCTGAGATTGTAAATCAATTCAAACCGCACAAATAAAACATTTCAATATGTCTCTCAAAATTTTAAAAACGAAAAAGGAATATCAACAAACACTTGAAAGGTTCGAAAATATCTTTCAGGCAAACGCTGGTACGGCAGAAAGCGACGAAGCGGATGTTCTTGCTTTACTAATCAAAGACTACGAAGACAAACACTATATAATTATGGCTCCCAGCCCCATCGATGCCATTAAATACCGCATGGAACAACAAGGGTTGACAAACAAGGACTTGGCAAAAATCCTTGGCTTTAAAAGCCGGGTATCCGATATCTTCAAAAAAAATCGGAAATTAAATCTAAGTATGATCCGGAAGCTATACAACACATTGAATATTCCGTTGGAGACTTTGGTCAAAGAATATTAATTGAACCTCCCTCAATATAATGAACCTACAAGAACAAATCAACGAGTATATCACCATCCAACCTGAACCAAAGCGTAGTGATATGCAAGAGTTACACCAGCTCATACTTCAAATTTTACCAGGTTGTAAATTATGGTTCGATAATGGCAAAAACAGTGAAAATAAAACTGTTAGTAACCCAACTATAGGTTATGGATTTCACACCATACAATATTCTGACGGAAAGACCAGAGATTTTTTTAAAATTGGTATGAGCGCAAACAAAACCGGAATCTCTGTCTATATCATTGGTATCAAGGATAAGACATACTTAGCCAAAACGTATGGAAAAAAACTAGGCAAGGCGAGCGTGACCGGGTATTGCATTAAGTTCAAAACACTAAAAGATATAAACATTGATATCCTTAAAGATGCAATACGATATGGGGGTGAGACTCAGGATTAATCCATGATATATTTTTTCGTGATATAAATCAAAATAAATACGAGAATGATTAGCAGGAACAGAATACTTGTTCTTTTGGTCTTTAATTGAAAAGCAATCAAAAATCCGAGAACAAATGAAAACAATGAAATTCCCAGTGCACCGAGGATAAAATTGTATAAACGTCCGCCCGGTGTATCTATATTCATATAAATCTGCCGCAACGTTTGGAACAAAACCTCCGCTATGAAAACAGTAAGTGTCCCACTAAATGCCAATTTCCAAATTGAAAGGGGCGGCTGAATACGCAAAAGCCTTTTGAATTCCCATATAAATAAAAGGATGATTGTTATAATTAGCGCAAGCCCGCCGATGTGGATTTGAGTATTGGGGATGTATTCGGGGATGTTTAGTGCGGAAGAATAAAAAAACCACCACTCCGCCAAAAAGAGGACAAAGAATATTCCGCTAGTCAGGACAATTTGTTTTCTCACATTGGAAGATTTTCTCACGCACAATATCCGATTTAAAGGTAACAATTCAGAATCCCGGTCACACCCCATCCCATATTAAGCCCATACCTCGAAAAGATGTGTGTGTTCGAAAGCATCAGTCTGCTTGCCGGAAACTTTGCAAGTTTTACATTTTATGGGTGGTAATAAATTGCAACAATTGGGTCGCGGCGTTTAACACGGGTCCGGCCATGGGATCTTTGAAGAAAATATTCGCGGGGCCTTCTCCGAAATATAACCCATCTGATACGAGGAAGGTGATTCTTACCATTCTTTTGGTCGGATATGGTCGTCGTGGTTCATCTGAAGGCTTCAAATGAGGCCAGCACATCCAGCCCACCTTCGAGTCCGATCTCGACGATTACGGCCAGGAGTTCCTTTTTGACTGGTTTGTGACCGCCAGCCCTGAGCCTGTTATAAGCAAGTACCTTTACCCTTATGTCCGAATGCGCGTCACCCACAATTTTCTGCAATTCCATTGCGGAGCTTTTTTCAGAATACAGGACATCGAAAGGATAGGCAAAGGGTTGTTTTGAGTTGTTCTTAAATAAATTCAGATCGTCGCAAAAAAGCAAGTTGTAGATCAAATTGGTTGAAGCGTCCTTATACGGGCCGGAGAACGGCTTTTTGAACCCGAACAGTCCCATAAATAATCTTAATATAATGAGTCGTGAGGAAATCATAACAACCCCTTCACCCAATCCGCCGTCGCCTTAACCAGCAAAGCCACCACATCGGTCTTGCCGGCCTTGAACATATGATTCGCCCCCTCGATCTTCACGAGCGTAGCCAAAGGCAACCCAGCGGAAACGGATTGGATCAGGTCCCAGGATGCCAGGTCGTCCTTAGTTCCCTGGAGAAACAGCATCGGCACACGGACCCGCGCAAGGTGCTCCGCGCGTTCGACGGAAGGTTTGCCGGCAGGGTGCAAGGGAAACCCATAAAAAACGATGCCGCGCACCTCGGGGCGGGGATGGTCCACCAGGTATTGCGAAGTCATCCTGCCACCGAAGGATTTACCCCCGGCAAACAGGGGCAGAGATGGGTACGACTGGCGCGCATGGTCCAGGGCCGCTGCGATGGTTTCGTGGGCGACCTGGGGAGTATCGGGGCGTCCTTTTTTGTGTTCGGCAAACGGGAAATTGAACCTTAGGGTACCAATGCCCGCCTCCGCAAGCGCGGTAGCCAGCGTCGCCATGAAGTTATGGTGCATGCCTGCACCGGCCCCGTGCGCCAGCGTCATTATACATTTAGGCGCGTCAGGGACGATATACTCGGCCGAAACCATGCCGATAGCAGGGGAGACCATGAAGGTCAGGGATCGGGTGTTCATGGTTGCAATTTAATCTACCCCGTCCATCTTATCAATAATTCTGTTTACCTCCTCCTCCGTAGCGCGAAGTTTCTTTTGGCAAAGCAAAATCAGGTCCGCGGCCCTTTTGACCTTCTCCGCCAGCACGTCGATCGAAACCTTTTCGGATTCGATCTCCCTGGAAATAGCACTCAGTTCGTTGAATGCTTCCTCATAAGTCAATTCCATGGTTATCCTTTTTGGAGGTAACGTTTGCGCTTACCGTTTTATCGTGAAAGATCATTTCTACCTTATCGCCTGCTTTCAGGCGCCCGGCATCCCGAACGATTTTATGTTCCGATTTGATTACCGCAAAACCGCGTTTAAGAATATTGGCGGGGGATACCAATTTCATTACAACCGAAAAGTGGTTCAAATTCCCAGAATACCCTTTAAGCACATTCCGGCTGTGAAACACCATTTCCATCGAGGCGCGTTGGAGGTCTTGCTTTCGCTTATCGATGACCATCCCCCCCTTTATCGAGATACCTGACCTGGCGGTTACGACTTTATTGGACTGAAGGTTGAGGACATCTTTAGCCTTAAAGGCGATCCTGGTTTTAATTTCATTCAGGCTTAGGGTGTCCTTTGAAAATAACTTTTGGGACCACATGGCGATATTCTTCTGGAGTTTCAGCACCGATTCCTCGAATTTCCGGTCATGCCCGATGATATATTCCGCTGCCTTTGTAGGCGTTTTTGTGGCGGTATGCGCCATCAGGTCCGCAATCGTTTCATTTTTTTGATGCCCTATCCCGGTAATGACCGGGAATGGGAACCGAGCAATCGCCAGGCCCACCTTAAAGTCATCGAAAATCATCAGGTCCGTTTGGGCGCCTCCGCCCCTGACGATCACGACACAGTCATATTTCTTATTGCTTTTGAATATATCGACCAGGGCATTGACGAGTTGCTCGGCATTCCCCTCGCCCTGGACAACGGAATAATAAAAATCCAAACCGAACTTGTATCCATAGGAGTTTGTTTCCAACGTATGTTTAAAGTCCTCCAACCCGGCCGAAGTGGTGGAGGAAATAACGGCGATCTGCTGTATGACCCGACCCAGGTTATGTGATTTATTCGCCGTATGGTAGGCATCCCCTATTCGCTGGATGAACTGCGGGTATTCCGTAACGAGTCTGTCCAGCGTCGCCATCCGCTGCTTTTCCAATGCACCCAAGGTGTAGGTGACATCGATCTCGGACAAAACCAGTTGCATCCCGAAAACAGGATGAAATTGCACCGTAACATTTGCCAGTACCCGTAAGTTATTCGTAAAGATCTGTCCCGTGAATTTTTCAAAGCGCGCAATCGATAGGGCCCCTGCCCCAAAGGCGCCCGCACGCACTTTCGCCACAATCTGTTTGGAAACGGGGTCGTTTTCAACAAAATCAAAATTATGCAGATTCTTCTCAGATTTGTACACGTGATTGGTTACGTCGGCCACGATCCAATAACTCCTGGGGCCGAAAGCACCATCGACTACCTCGGCAATCGATGCCGTCAATTGGGAAAGCCTTATTGATTCCTGGAGGGACACTGTACGAAAATAATTAATTTATATTTGATGGCTACCAAAACTACATTGAACGAGGACCAGCAGGATGCTTTTAATATCCTTAAAAGGTTTATCGACCATCCGGCGGCGGATACGTTCGTGCTGCTGGGGTACGCGGGAACTGGTAAGACGTTTTTGATGCAACACCTGGCGGGATGGTTGGAAAGTAAGGACTATAGATTCTCCCTCCTGGCAGCCACCGGCCGTGCCGCCGCGGTCCTCAGGGGAAAAACGGGAAGAACGGCAAAAACGGTGCACAGCCACCTCTATCATTTTGCCAAAATGGATGGGATTCCCGAAGACTTACCGGAGGACGCCCCAATCGATAACCACGGCCAGCTTATTTTGACATTTGCCATACGCACGCCGGAAACGGTGAAACAAATCCTTATTATCGACGAATCCTCGATGTTATCCAATTTGCCTTCTGAAGAAGTGGGAGGGATGATCTTTGGATCCGGTCGGTTACTGAACGACCTGTTCGAGTACGCCCGGGGGCACAAAATTATTTTCGTCGGGGATCCCGGCCAGCTCCCGCCGGTAAAGGAGCATTCAAGTCCGGCGTTGGATGTGGATTGGCTACAGCAACAAAAGCGCGTCGCCATATCCTATACATTGTCGAAAAACGAAAGGAATGATCCCGATAACGATATACTCGTTTTGGCTTCCATGATCCGCAATATGGAATCCACAAAGGAATTCCAAAAGCTCCTTGAATGCGAATTAAATAATGTCCGCGTCCTGGAATCCAACGAAAACCTGTTCAGGAGCTATTTCAAATCCTTTAAAGAAAAAGGACCGAATCAAACGATTGCCATCGCCAGGACCAATCTAATGGTAAATAATATCAACATGGCCATGCGTAGGGACCTCTTCCAGGATCCGCGCAAACCGATCCAGGAGGGCGAGGTCCTCCTGGTGACCTACAATAACCGGAAGGCGCTGCTGACAAATGGGGATTTCGTGGTAGTGGTCCGGACGGGAGCTTCGCATGTGCACACCCTCCTGCGTTTCCAGGAAATCCGGATCCGGTCGTTATTGACCGATTCGGAGCAGGATTTGTACATTTCCCTCGATATCCTGGAAGGTCCGCGTCAAAATTTCACGGAGACCCAACTGCAAACCCTCATGATCGACTTCAGCCGGCGAATGAAAAAATTAGACATCGAACAAGCTTCCGATGAGTACCAGAATCGTATGATGAACGATCCCTACCTGAACTGCCTGAGGGCAAAATTCGGATACGGGGTAACCTGTCACAAAGCGCAAGGGGGAGAATGGGGGGAAGTTTTCCTGTTTCTTGATAAAAATATACGTAAGATGCCGCACCCTGCACTGCTCAGGTGGTGGTATACGGCGGTGACCAGGGCAAAACAAACATTGTATTTATCAAAGCCATGAACTATCCGGCAGGCACCGAATGGTGTTCATGCATAAACCACCACTGGCCGGAAATTTTCTTAAATCCGACGGTCAGGCGGAAATCGAGTTCCTCGCCCTGGTAAATGCATGTCATCGGGGCAAAACAAAATGCCACGTCTGCCCCGGCCACGATGTGGAGACCCCTGATCTGAAAACAATCCAGGCTATCCAAAAACACCGCCCACGATTTTCGATAAGACTCTATCCCGATGGATTGCAAGGGGGGTGTCACGTCAAATAGTACGATGTCTTTGTGATGCCACGCCAGAAGGCCTTCCCAGTTTCTTTCCCGGGCGGCTTTGGCCCAGGTCTCCATCCTCAGTCTTATTTGTTCTTCATCGCACATAGAAAAGGGGACTGTACGCCTCCAGCCGCTTCAACAAATCCTGCCCGTCCGCCATGAGTTTTGTACTGACATCAGATGGAGCCCTTACAATATAGTACCCAAAGGGCCCTTTCTTGTCTCCCAGCACCGTACTTCCCGGGTTCGAGATAAAGGGTCCATCGGATCCGTAAACGGTACCCGCATCCGCATTATTGACATAGGGCGCGTAAAACATGTAGTGGGGCATGTGCATGCTCATGACCATGGTATCTCCGGGCATACCGGTGTACACCCGCATCAGGGGCGCCAGCATGTAGGCAATCCCATTCCGGGACGGGGCCACGTATTGTCCCCGATGGATACGGCTGATGACGGTATCCTTCACCTGCAGGGGCGTATACTTACCACTGGCGCGCATGGCGGCCACGTCCCTGTATACCGGGAAAATCGTCTTGACGCCCTCCGGGTCGAAAGCGATGGGGGTAAAAAGGTCATTCCGGAATTCCCCCCACTCCCATTCCGTTCTCCCGATCAGGCATACGAATCCATTAGTTCCTTGATGGGCAACATAGTACCCCTTGGCCGGATCGAGCAGGAAGACGGTGGCATCCGCGCGCAGGTCGGGTGGCAGGGCGCTCTTGGCCCAGTCGGTTTCCAGGTCGGCAGGCATTTTCTCAAAGCGCCCTTGTGCGCAACCGCAAAGGGGCAGCAGCAGTAGTATTAGGTATTTCATATGTACAAAGTAATGTGCGCGATCGGCCCCCATAGGGTGTAAAAACGACAAATTTGGGGGTCTTTTAAGACAGTTTTATCTTGGACAGTATGAAAAACTGCTTAACCCTCCTGGGCATCCTGCTGGCCCTGAACATAAGCGCCCAAACCCTTACCTGGAACACCGCCTATGACCGGGCCCAAAAAGCGCGCGGAGACGCGGAAGACCTTTGGAACAAAACCGGGGCCTCCAAAGCCGAAATCGACAGCGCCATCGGCCTCCTGAAAGGTGCCCTGGTTTTCCTGGACAGTGTTCCCGTAAAGGACCTGGAGTTCGGCAGCATATACCTCAAGTTCCGGCGCAATGACGTGACGCGCGATTTGGCAAGGGCCTATGCGGCAACAGGACGAAAGGAGCTCGCCCTGGAAACGCTGGAGCGCTGGTACGCCCTGGGAAACACCAGCGTGTTACTACCTTGGATCAGGGACGATTCGGCTTTCCTGTCCATTAAAAATGAACCCCGGTTCCAGCATATCCTGGACATGTTGAAAAATGAAGGGACATTGTGGAACAAAGCCGCATTCAAATCCCCCTATGCTCCGGACCTGAGCCCGGCGGACAAGGTATCGGGTTTGTCGTTGCTATGGTCCATGGCCAAATACAATTTCGTGCACTTCGACCTGGCGGGGATCGACTGGAACCAGACTTATAAAGATTTCCTGCCCCAGGTACTCGCCACCCATACCACGGCCGATTATTACAGGGTGTTGATCCGGTTTTTTGCCCTTTTGAGGGATGGGCATACCAACGTATACGTGCCGGACTCGCTGGCCAGTGAATTCTATTCCAGGCCCCCCTTCCGCGCCGAACAAATCGAGGGGCGCGTATTTGTTTCCATGGTATACAGTGATAGCTTGCTAAAGACGGGCATCAAACCAGGCCTCGAGATCCTGGAAATGGATGGAGAACCCGTGACCAGTTACGCGGATAAATACATCAGGCCCTATCAGAGCAGCTCTACCCCACAGGATTTGCAGGTCCGCGAGTATACGTATGCCCTGTTTACAGGCCCCGCGGAAAAGCCTATTCAAATGAAGTTCAGGGATGCGGAGGGAAAAATCAGCATGCGTACGATCCCCCGCAGTGGGTATGGAAACGTGAACCGGCTGTCTTCCGTCACTTACGAAACCATAGGGGATATCGGTTGCCTTACCATCAACAATTTCGAGGACCACGGTATCCCGAAAAAAGTAGATTCCCTGTTCGATGTCATTTCCAAAACCAGGGGCCTGATCATCGACATACGAAACAACGGAGGCGGAGGCGACGATATATGTTTTAAAATACTGGCCGAATTGGCTGACAGCGCTGCCCCCTATTCCCTTTCTAAATTCATTTCGCACAGTACGCGGCCGGGATTTGATTACGAGTGGATTGAAAATCCTCCGGGCTCCATTCCGGCCAACCCCAAGCTGCACTATGGCAAGCCGGTGGTCTTGCTGATCGGCCCCCGGACCTTTTCAGCCGCCGAGGATTTCGTGGTGGTTTTCGATTATATGAAGCGTGGAAAAATGGTCGGGCTCCCTACGGGCGGAAGCACGGGATATCCCTTATTCTTTGACCTGCCCGGCGGAGGCACCGCCAGGATTTGCGCCAAGCACGATACCTATCCGGATGGGAAGGAGTTTGTCGGGATCGGCATCAGCCCCGATGTCACGGTACCCAAGACCATTAAAGACATCCAAAACGGCGTGGATGCCCAAAAGGAGGCGGCGATAAAACTCCTTACAAAATAGGATGCGCAGAATCAGCCGGTTTGTCCGGAAGCACCCATTCCCCCTTGGTCAGCCATGAAAACCCGAAGGAAACCAAGGCAATCGTTTCCAGGATCAGCGTGGGCTTATATTCGATGATACTGTCATGGATGGACTGGATGGAATCCAGGGGAATACCAATGACCGCGACTGCCATTACGATACCGCATATACGATAAATACGATTCCTTTTAATCTTACGTGAGGTCATGACCCCCTTGTGTTGGGTAAATAGCCAAATGGACATAAAAGCAAGACAAGCGAAGAATATGCCCGCGGAAATGTAGTGTACCTTACTGATGATATCGGTTTTATCGTTGGGATCGGAGGAGGTAGGGAAAAGGGCGATGCACAACGCAAAAAGACCCGCTAATTTGCTGATGACCGAGTCCAGCCTGGAATATCCGTCATAGCAGATCAGGAAAATGGCGATCCCGAAAAGTATCCCCTCGAATACGTTTCGCATGCTTGTATAATAATATGCACTCACCGATATCTGGATTACGTGTGGAGTGTCAAGTATATAAGAGCCCAATACGACAACGGGGACCAGGCCTATGCCCAGGATGCCCACCGATTTCCGCAAGGCTCTGTACGAAATAATCGACGGAGTATCACTCATAAGTTGAATTTTCCTCCTATAAGGTAGTTAACAAATCCAAAAAAATGAACCGTATTTTAACGGTATGAAACACTTGTTCCTGCTGGCCGGCTTGTGGTCGGCAACCCATCCTTTTGCGCCTAAAATCAACGACCTCGTCCACACCCGGCTCGACGTCCGTTTCGATTATGCGAAGCGTTACCTGTATGGAAAGGAGTGGCTGACCCTGAAGCCCCACTTCTACCCGACCGATTCATTATTCCTGGATGCGCAGGGCATGGACATCCATAAGGTAGCCATACGGGGTAAACCCCTCGCCTATCGCTACGACGGAAAAGTCATACATATCCGATTGGACAGGGTCTATATAAAAAAATACACCATCTATATCGAATATACCGCCAAACCCAATGAGCTGAGATTCGCTGACACTTCCATGGCCAAATACGAAAAGGGCCTCTTTTTCATAAACCCCGACAGCACCGAAAAAGCGCAAATCTACACACAGGGTGAGCCTGAATGCGCCTCGGCATGGTTTCCAACCATCGACCACCCCGATCAGAAGTCAACGGATGAAATCCGCATGACCGTCCCGGCAAAGTACACGACCCTGTCCAATGGACGGCTAGCCTCCCAAAAACGAAATGGCGACGGAACGCGCACCGACACCTGGATCATGGACCTGCCCCAGTCCCCCTATCTGTTCATGATGGCGGTGGGTCGTTTTGAAATATATCACGACCACTGGCGCAATAAGCCCGTTGATTATTACCTGGAACCCAAATATGCCCCTTACGCGAAGCAAATCTTCGGAGAGACTCCGGCGATGATCGAATTCTTTTCACAGAAGCTTCATTATGACTTCCCCTGGAACAAGTACGACCAAATCGTCGTCCGCGACTACGCGAGTGGGGGTATGGAAAACACAACCGCCACCCTCCTGAACGAGTACGAGAACCGGACCCCTGCCGAATTGATGGACGCGGGGTATGATAAAGGCCGCACCACCATCGTACACGAATTGTTCCATCAGTGGTTCGGAGTTCTGGTTACCTGCGTCGACTGGAGCGACCAGGCCCTGGATGAAACTTTTGCCCAATTCGGAGACGGGCTCTGGGCCGAACACCGGTACGGGAAGGATGAAGCCGACGCGCTCCTGGAGCACGACCTGAGGGGATACCTGCATACCCCCGGTGCGGATACGCTGCCTTTGGTGCGCTACCACTACGACGACCCCCTGGATGTATTCAACGTGGTCACCTACTTCAAGGGCCACTGTATACTGAACATGCTCCGGAATTACCTGGGAGATTCCGCTTTTTTCAATGGATTGAGCCTGTATTTGAAAACGAATGCCTTCAAAAATGCGCAGGTCACGCAACTCCGTCTGGCCATGGAGGCCGTTACCGGCCGGGACCTCAACTGGTTTTTCAATCAGTGGTATTTCGGGAGCGGGCATCCGATCCTCAACGTCCGCCATACCTGGGACGGTCAAACGGAAACCGTCTACCTGGAACAAACCCAAAATGGGGCAGCCTTCCTCTTGCCCATGAGCATCGACTTATATGAAGGTGGGAAGAAAACAGGATACGCGCACTGGATGCGCTCCAAAACCGACACGATTACGATTCATGCGATTCAAAAACCCGACCTGGTCGATGTGGATGGCGACAAGGTCCTGGTGGCCGATATTCATGATGACAAGACCCCGGAAGAACTGGCTTTTCAATACGATCACGCCCCCCTCTACCGGAACCGCCTGGAAGCCATCGAGCACGGAGATCGCAACATCCTTGAAAAAGCCCTGCACGATCCCTATTACGCCCTGCGCATTACAGCGATACAACATACCACGGACACGTCCGCTATAGCCGATCTCGCAAAAACGGATCCCAATACGCTGGTTCGTGCTGCGGCCATCCAGGTACTCGCAAAGAACCCGGCATACGAACCCCTGTTCCGGGAAGCCCTGACCAGCCCTTCCCCTGCCATTCAACGGGCCGCCCGGATTGCCCTGGAGGCCACCTCCTCCACCATCAAACCGAACGTGGGCGGTGCCGTCCTTTAATAGTATCTCCGCCCTGGCCGTGCTGATCGTCAAGCTGGGGCTGACACCGGCCGACGCTCAGTCGAGGCAGATCAGGGGTACTGTCCTGGATTCGCTAAGCCTTGTCCCCCTCCAGAATGTAAGTGTCACGGTTCCAGGGTCAGGCAAAGGTATCTTGACCGATGCAGCGGGTAAATTCATCATCCAAACCGAGAAGAAATCATTACGATTCACAGCTACAGGTTATAAAACTAAAATCATACCCGTGGCTGATACCCCCATGAGGGTCCTCCTTTCCGTGTCCTACGTTACCATGCAGGACATTGTCATCAGCAAAAAGAAATACCGAAACAAAAACAACCCCGCCGTCGAACTGATCCGGCAGGTTATCGCCCACAAAGATCAAAATGCGCCTGAAGGATACCCGTATATGACCTATGAGCAGTATGATAAAATCCGGGTGCTGGCGGACAGGCCTCCCCGCTTTATCGTCGATAACGCCCTATTGAAAAAGTACCGCTTCCTGTTCGATCCCCCCGATACGATCACTGTTCCGGGAAAAGCGCTGGTCCCGGGGTATATGGAGGAAGTGGCGAGTAGAATATACTATAGATCGCATCCGGTACAGCACAAACAGGTAATCCTGGGCCGCAAACGTGTTGACCTGGGAGAATATATCGACATGGGCGGAATCAGCGCCATTATGAACCGTCTTTACGAAGATTTCAGTGTGTATGACAACACCATGCTGGTCTTCACCCTCCAATTCATGAGCCCCGTGGCCAAGCTCGCCCCTGAATTTTATATGTATTTCATCCGGGATACCGTTGAAGTATCGGGTGTCCGTGTTATCCGGCTTTATTTCACCCCGAGGAATCCCGAAGATTTGCTTTTCAGGGGCACTCTATACATCACCCTGGATGGGCGCTTCGCCATCAGGAAGGCGGAGATGGAGGCAAGTCCCCACGGCAACCTGAATTGGGTACGTAGCTTCCGGGTCACGCAGGAGTTCGAGGTGGGTCCCGGGGACCGGTATTACCGATCCTCTTCCGACATGCTCTCGTATTTCAGCCTCGTGAAAAATAACCTGGGCTTTTATGGAGAACATACGACCCTGGTTTCCGATGTATCCGATACCAGCCTTGGGGAGGACACTTTCCGTGGATTGCCCGTGGATACCACCCTGCAATCGGTGCCCCAGCCGGACAGCTTTTGGATGGCTGAAAGACCCCATCCCCTCAGCCCTTCCGAGGCAAGGACCTATGCCAACACGGACAGCCTTCTGAAAATGCGGTCTTATCACAGGCTCATGGACATCATAACACTCCTGACTGTAGGATATAAATCGGCAGGGAAGTTCGATGTTGGTCCCGTGGGTAGCTTTTATTCCTTCAATACCCTGGAGGGCAGCCGGTATCAATTCGGAGGAAGATCGAACGCCAAGCTGAGCAAGCGAATATTCACCGACGACTATGTGGCTTACGGGACCGATGACCGACGTTGGAAGTACAAGGCGAGCGCAACATGGTCCATCAACCACAAGTCGATCTACACCTATCCCTTCCATTATGTGCAGGCAAGTTACCTGCACGATGTACGTAACCCGGGGGAGGAAAATGAATTCGCCCAGGAAAACAGTTTTCTGGGCTCCTTCAACCGAGGCGTGGGCGGAAAGTGGTTGTACACGGACATCGCCACCCTGACCTATATCCGGGAGTTCGGGGATCATTTTTCCTATAATCTTGCAATGAAATACTGGTCGCAGCAACCAGCCCAGTCACTGGTCTACGTTTATGAGCCACAGCCCGCGCAATTCGACACGGTCCGGCAACTGACGACTACGCAGTTTTCCGTCACGCTGGGATGGGCTCCTCACCAACAATTTTACCAGGGGAAAACCATTCGCAGGACCATTACAACCAAATACCCGATCCTTACCTTGCAATATTCGCTGGGTATAAAAGGGCTCCTGGGGGGCCAGTACTACTACAATGCCTTCCACCTGGCAGTGTCTAAACGCTGGTACGTATCGCCCCTGGGCTATTCCGATATTTCCCTGGATGCGGGGTACATCACCGGCAACCTACCCTTCCCGCTCCTGATCATACACCCGGCCAACACTGCATTCTACTATAGCTTCAGTTCCTATAACCTAATGAACGTGGAGGAATTCGTCAGTGACCATTATGTTGGGCTGGACATAGATCATTACTTTAATGGGTTCTTCTTCAACAAGATTCCCCTTTTGAAGAAATTAAGGTTAAGGGAACTCGTCGAGGGGAAACTCCTCTTTGGAGGCGTCCGCCCCGAAAATAACCCCGCCCTCAACCCGGACCAGATGAAATTTCCCCTGAACAACGGGGTCTTATCCACTTACGTATTGGGGAACCAACCCTATTTCGAGGCGGGGGTCGGGGTCTACAATATCCTAAACCTATTCCGCGTCGACCTGATCCATCGCTTCACGTACCTGGACCACCCGGATATACCCACGTATGTCATCCGTTTCAGCACAAGGCTGGATTTTTAAGCCCGGCGAGATTGGCGGAGGTGGGCTATGGTCCAAATATAATCCTGCCCAACCACGCATTCCTGAATTTCCCTTCGGGATCGTAATACCTCAGCAATTCCTGAAAGTCTTTCATCCGCGGGTATAAGGACGCCAGTTGCGCATGCGTCATGGTAAACAACTTCCCCCAATGGGGTCTGGCGCGGAAAGGCGCCAGATTTCGCTCGATCACAGGCAGTACTTCCCGCACCGCTTCCCATTCGGGCTTCCACGTAAAGTGTAGGGCGACGCAGGACTCCCCATTGCAAGGACTCATCCAAAGGTCATCCGCTGCAACACAACGGATCTCCGATATGAGCAGATGGGGAGTAATGAGCTGACGAATACGCGCCACCGCCATTATTGCCGAATAGGCATATTCGATGGGCACGAAGTACTCCGACTGCAATTCACGACCCTGGCTGGGTGTG
>CAZJDB010000250.1:0-134257 GCA_964544695.1 uncultured Chitinophagaceae bacterium | reverse complement strand
CTGAGCTCCTGGGTATCCCCTTCCGGAGTTTCTTCCAGGAAAACCTGGAATTCCTTCTTCCCTTGGAATTGATTTAGAAGTGTTTGTTGTTTTTCCCTTGTGCAAATACAGTATACCGGGAGCGTAATTCCGTCGTAATGGTAATTGGGTATTTCAGGCATACTCGAATAAATGGAGCCAACCCGTTTCAGTTTTTCAAGGAGTTGGCTGCTTCCGGTGAAGTATTTCTCTACCAGGCCCGAATAACTATTGATCGGGGTCGCATCGGAATAACCATAGTTTCTTTGCGTGGATAGAAATGGATAGGTTACGAACTTGTTTCGCGTAAGCCCAGATATCCAATCATCGGCCGCGTCCTTTGGGCCAAAGGGGGCGTTAAGCAAGGTATCGAAGCATTTTCTGAAAATGATGGTGAACTGTAGACCGGAGAATTTTCTTACCCAAAAAAGGTTTTCCAGCGCGGGGAATGAGTCGTCAAACCAGCTGACACCCCCGCATAGGATGTCTGCGTTTCTTTCCGCTGCTTCACGAATGAAGCTCCTAAGGCGTTCTTCAGCGTAATTTTCAGTGAATTGGTGGTCGTCTTCACAAAGGAGGATGAATTCTTCCGAGGGGTCTACCTTGGTTAACAGGATTTCCCGGATCGTCAACCAGAGGCCCGTTGCTCCCCTGGAATGTTCGATGGCCTCCACTATGTTCACCTTGAATTCTTGCCTGCCTTCAAATTCTTTTAGGACATTTTCCTTCCTGTCCGTTCGTTTTTTCAGGTTGATCACGTACGTTGGAATGGGGACCATTGCTTTTGCAGGTTTAAATATTAGCAAAGCGGAAAGGCCACAATGAATTGCAGCCTTTTTTGAAATCCAAAAATGTTGGGCGATTAGCCCAGGATGGAAAATTCCTGCGAGCAAGTGGCGGTATTACCGGCGCCACACTCGGAAGGCGACTTGGACTGGCATGCTGCTTCGGTGCCACCGATGCATTGGTAGAACGAGCCATCCGGGCAGACGCACAGCCAGTAAGAACCGATACCGCCAGTGATGCTTTTGAGCTCTGCTCTGGAGAGTACTTCAACACCTCCCAGGTCCAGGGAATTCAATTTTAATTTTTTCATTTGGAAGAAACGTTAAGTGGTGATAAATGATTAGCTATGCCAATGTAATAATATTTTATAAAAATGTAGCGATATTTTTTTGGAAGGCGTATAGGGTACCTAACGATATTTCTGCATATGAATCTAGCGTGTGACCTGGATTAACTTCCTTATATTCAGGCTAAAGTGAATTGTATGAAATTGATTATTTTGGCCCTTGATTTGAGGGAAAAATTATCGTGAATCAAGCTTAACTTAAAGCGCCTTATTGTGAATCGTGCAATAATACATGGGCATGCAATCAAAGATGACGCATCCACCTAAATGAATTTTCCCCTTTTTCGCCTTTGCCATCATTTTCTTATCGGGGAGAAAGGGAAGTGAATTCGCCTTCCATATATCCGACACGACGCATCGACAGGCGATAATTTCCCTCCTGGATATTTTCTAATTGGAATAATCCAGTTTTGCTGGGATTCGTACCTTTTACCACAGCCGTGTCTTTTAACAGGAGTATCGTTATTGAGCGGGGATCCAACAGCGAGTCAGCAGTGACGATTCGCCCTGTTATTCTACCGGTTTGTCCAAGTGAAGTACTTAGATTGAAAAGGATCAGACCTCCTGAAAGTATGTGGATGCGAAAATTCATGGAGGCTACCGGAAAGGATGGGTAGAAGAATGAGCTTTTTGTGTTTCCTGAGAACTCCGAAGCTGCTTATGGCAATGGTCCAACCGTTGCTGAGGTGTGAGGAAAGCGACATAGGATTTGCGTTTATTTGGTGGTTCAGATACCTAATATAAGCAAAATATTCAATTCGAGTTCCCGATTTTTTTTAACTTGAGTATCATAAAGTCTACTAAATTAGTAGAATAAAATCAATAACTCATATGACCACTGAAACTACAGGTGTACGTGAACCCTCCGGTTGGCAGGAATTCTGGTCTAAGGAAGATTGGTGGGCAGTGTGGCTTGGCCTGGGTATAATAATCCTGGCCTATGTCTTTTATCTTGCCGGTTCCAGTATTTCCTGGATTGCGGTGGCTCCCACGAAATGGTCAACCTTAGCGCAACTGGCTACTCAACTTTCAACGAATGGCATTCGTTATCTCGCTTTGTTCGGCGCTGCCTTGATTCTATTCACGATCGTGACTTCATTTATTGGGCAAAGACCCAAGGCATTTATTCCATCCTTTATTTTAGTCTTTATACTTTCAACAATTATTTACGCCGCAGGCAGCTGGGATCAAGCCAATCGCTATAACCTGGAACCACCATTGGTGGCGCTTGTCCTTGGACTGATTATTTCAAATGTAATCGGATTGCCGCGTTGGCTCGATGCCGGTTTCCGCGTGGAATTATATATTAAACTCGGGATTGTCCTGTTGGGTGCCACTTTGCCTTTCACGTTAATTATCTGGGCCGGCCCGGTGGCTATTTTGCAGGCTTCCATTGTTTCCATAATCACCTTTTTAACCATCTTCTTCGTTGCCCGAAAGCTGGGTCTTGACCACCGGTTGGCGGCGGTATTGGGCGCAGGCGGCGCCGTTTGTGGCGTTTCGGCGTCGATTGCAGTGGCCGGTGCTGTGCGGGCCAAGAAGGAGCATCCGCCAATCGCCATAAGCCTGGTTGTATTTTGGGCTATAATTCTCATTTTCGCTTTACCCTTGGTTTCTCGCACGCTGCATCTACCGACCGGTGTAGGGGGCGCCTGGATCGGGACGTCAGAATTTGCAGACGCTGCCGGCTTAGCTGCGGCCCAGTCTTATGGTGGTTTGGCAGGAAAAGATTTGGGCATTTCGGGAACGCCAGACCAGGCACTTGCATCTTATACACTGATTAAAGTTATCGGACGTGACATTTGGATCGGTATCTGGGCATTTGTGTTGGCGCTCATAGCCGTCACGGTTTGGGAACGCTCTGAAACCAATTCAAAAGTCCATGTCGGCCAGATATGGTGGCGCTTTCCCAAATTCGTAATTGGGTTCCTCATTGCGTCGGTGCTCACGACAATAATTGTCCATGGATATACGCTGGCTGATTATAATAAGTTGGTGAAGCCTTCCCTTATCGCACCAATTACGTCGCTCAGGACCTGGGCATTCACCTTTAGCTTCTTAAGTATCGGGCTTACGACGCGATTCCGGGAATTGGCCAATGCTGGCATCAAGCCCTTTGTTGCGTTCACTGCTGGTGTTATTATAAACGTAATTTTGGGGTATATCCTTTCAGTTATCGTTTTTGGTCATTACTGGTCTTCTATAGTAACGCATTGACGTATGGAAAATTCCAAAGCGATCTGCCAAAAGTGCGCACATTTCCAAAATGATCCTGCTTTCATTGAGCAGGTTTATCGTGGACTTACGGCCATGAGTTCGGGGTATGCGTCGGTTCGGGATCGGGACGGATTCTGCAATTATCATCAGATTTACCTTTCTGCACTGGACAATTGTCCACGCTTTGTGGCGAACATGTCTGAATCTCATTAGAAATATATGTATCTTTTCCAAAAGGGCCTATGGCGGCGAATTCGAACAAAAAGCTTGGAAGAATCGCAGGCGTCCTTTACCTGCTTGTTGGTATTTTTGGTGGTTTTTCCGAAGGATTTGTAGACCCAAAGGTATATGTGGCAGGCAATGCAGCGGACACTGCGAGGAATGTCGTTACGAATTCCGAGCTTGTACGGTTAGGCGTAGTCGCCCACCTCTTGGACGGTACGTTCTTTGTTTTCCTGGCTATGACCCTATATGTTTTGCTCCAGCACATCAATAGGAGCGTAGCAAGGGCTATGCTAATCCTCGTTGCACTCGCAACAGGTATTATTTGCCTAAATGCAGTATTCCAGTTTGAGGGCTTGCGGGTAGCGAATGATGGCGCCTATTCGGGTGCCTTCGGCGTTGAGGGCTCGAATGCCCTGGTGCTGCTTTTGCTCGATATTCAGCACTACGGTACGCTCATTGCTCAAGTATTCTTTGGCCTGTGGCTGATACCACTGGGGTATCTCGCTTATAAATCCGTGCTTTTTCCCAAATGGCTCGGATTTTTGCTAATCGTGGGTGGTGCCTGTTACCTGGTTGATTTGCTTGCGGCTTTCCTGCTACCCCGATTCGAACAAACGATTCACACCGTTGTCCTGATACCTTCAGCGATTTCGGAAATCTCGATGGTCGTATACCTGCTAGCGGTAGGAGTAAAGACGCAAAAAGCCATTATAATCCTGCTCCCTTTATTCATGGCCTTGTCAGGCCAATGCACCGCACAAATTATTCTCGACCACAAGGATTCACATATACACTATATGGGACGGGTGGATATGAAAGATTCGGCTTCGGTGATTGCCTGGCCGGGTACCTCCTTAACGATCAACTTTACGGGCAGCGAGGTGAGTGCCTTGTTAAATGATGAACGCGGCGATAATTATTTCAATGTTGTGGTGGATGGTAAAGTGGTACGGAAACTACATCCCGATGCGGGTAAAAAGGGATATTTGTTGGTATCGGGTTTGAAAGCAGGTAAGCACACCCTTACCTTATTTAAGAGGACCGAATGGGAAAATGGGAAAACATGGTTTTACGAATTTACACTGAATAATGGAGCCAGGGTTATGCCGGCTCCTGCTACGGCCCGGCATAAATTGGAGTTCTTTGGGGATTCCATTACGAGCGGTTATGCCGTCGAGGACTCCAGCGGGCAGGATAGGGGAACCAGTCCCTATAAAGATGACTATGTTAGTTACGCGGCGCTGACGGCCCGGCATTTCGGGGCGGAATTTTATTCTACTTCAAAAAGCGGAATTGGAATTCTGGTCAGTTGGTTCCCCATGGTGATGTCCGGGATGTACGACAGGCTGGATGCAACGGACTCGAATAGCAAGTGGGATTTTAGCAGGTATAGTCCCGACATTGTAATCGTAAATTTGTTTCAAAATGATTGTTGGCTGACGAATATGCCGGAAAACGAGCAGTTTAAAGCAAAGTTTGGGGTGACAGCGCCAAAGGCCGGCCAGATCATTGAAGCCTATGCCGACTTTATCAAAAAGGTTAGGAACAAATATCCCAAGGCGCATATTATTTGTGCGCTGGGCAATATGGATGCGACCCGGGAGGGGTCACCGTGGATAGGATATATCGAAAAGGCGGTAGCGTCTTTGCAGGATAAAAACATTTACACGCATTTCTTCCCCTACAAAAACACGCCTGGGCACCCGAATGTAAGTGAACAAGAATCCATGGCTGAAAGCCTGATCGCATTCATCCATGAGACTTTTGGGTGGTAATGCTATTGCAGCGTCAGTTTCGTAAACTCCGCCCCGTTAAACATCCTCGCGTGATTCAGATCCTTGGACCGCAGGTAGTTTTCCAGGTGGGCACAATTGACGATCCGCCAGAAGTTCTTCTTTTTGAGTTCATCGAAATCAGGCGTTTTTATAAAGACACCGGCGATGGCATTCCGGCCCTTGAAGGAGATAGTCACGGGTTTGTGACCGGTCTTGAGATTCTCAGCGACGAATTTTTCGATTTGTTCGTTGGTCATGAAAATGATTTAGTTATAAAAAAACCCTCACCGTGAAGGGAGAGGGCTTTATTAAAAGCTAATAGGAGTTGCGATTGGGATGAAATCCTCCGCCCCCACGATTTTCGGTCTTGGGCCGGGCTTTGGAGACAGAAATGGTCCTGCCGTCGAGCTGAACGCCTTCCAATTCTTTAATGGCCGCTTCTGCTGCCTTGTCAGGCATTTCTACAAAGGCGAAACCACGCGATTTACCAGTAACCTTGTCGGTAATTACGTTAACCGAGGTTACTTCGCCAAATGGCGTAAACAACTTCTTAAGATCCTGATCCGAAACTTGGAAGCCCAGATTGGAGACATAAATGTTCATACTAAAAAAAATTAGAAATTAGAAATAGCTAAGGAGGGGCGATAGAAAGAAAAGGAGACTTGGCGTGACGATTACTTCCTGAGGCTGATCTCAATAGGAACCAAATATACAGATTTTGGGCCGTCTGGCCTAATAATTAATGAATTTGACATTTTGGGCTCGGCGGGCTCTCCCGGGCGGAAAGTCGGCGGCAAATTGGATTGCACCGGGTTTTTATTAATTTTATCCAAGATGACAAACCTCGTTGAGGGACTCAGAAAAAACTGAAAATATGGAAAACTTTACCAAAGAATCATTCACCGTACAGGGTGAAAATCTGCTCAAAAAAGTGAAAGAACTTATTGAAGAAGGGAACGCAAGAAAAATTACCATCAAGGATAAGACCGGTAAGGAGTTGATGTCCTTCCCTCTTACCCTGGGTGTCGTTGGAACGGCGGTGGCACCGGTATTGGCGGCTGTGGGATCGCTGGCGGCTTTGATCGGGGAATGCTCGATTACGGTGGAAAAGCCGGCGTAGTCAGGCCGATATCTCACTTCCTCACCAACGGCACCTGCAAATTTGTGGGGCGATCGAGCGGCTTATTGAAGGGGCGGCCGTCCACGTGCTTACTGCCGTTGAACAAGAGATTTTCAAAGATATAGATCAAGTCATAATCCACGTAGACCTTTGGCTCCAAGAGTCCGAAGGCGGGAAAGGCTTTTCCCTTCAGGTCCTGGGTGACATTCAATTCCCATTTGTTGAGGCCGTTAGCAGGGATTCGGTTTACCGCATCGACCCAGCCCGCGTGCAAGGGAGTAACTTCGTAGGCTTCATCAGCGACGTAATCCACCTTTTGAGCCCCGGGGGCAACAGGATGGTCTCCCTGCCACTGAAGGTGGCCCTTAATTACAAAACGCACCAGGGGTGTCTTTCCTGTGGCGTCGAGGTAATTGACCAGGGTACATTCAAATCGGTCCGCTGGCAAATAAGTAAATAACCTGGTGCAATAAAACGGGTTGATGTCACCGGCTGTGGATTTGGTAATGCTGGGGCGAAGTTCTGCGGCGATGCTGACCCAGGACCCGCCCTGGATGAATTCTTTGGTTTGTTCCAATGTCATGGCTTATACTTTAGATCATGACAATATCGTTGAAAATGGGTTAAATTTGAAATTAGGCTTTCCCGTTAGAAAAGTGTACCTTTGCATATAATTGAGTAAATCACAAGAAGTATTCGTTACGTTTTCTGCTCTTAATCCCGCACAATTTCGTCTTCGCTACTTTTACTGCCTAAGCTCAGTTCATTTCAAAAATTAAATGAAAGAACATGAACATGTATGTTTCCAACCTGGGTTTCCAGGTAACAGATGAAGATCTGAAATCGTTATTCGTCCCTTTCGGGGAGGTTGAGTCCGTGAAAATCATAACAGACCGGGAAACCGGAAGATCTCGTGGATTTGCTTTTGTAGAAATGTCGGATGAGGCTGCCGAAAAGGCTATGCAAGAGCTGGATGGCGCCCAAATTCAAGGCCGTGCTATCGTTGTTTCACAGGCCAGGCCGAAATCGGATAATAGGAATTCTTCCCGCTCTAACGACAGGAATGGTTATCGTTACTAAACTATACCAGATTTCATCAAAGCGTTTGAGGACAGAGCCCAGGGGTGCAAACCCATGGGCTTTCCTCAATCGTATTCGTCACCCTTTTTGAAAGCTTCGAAGGCAAGATCCATTTCCTGTTTGATCTTATCCGGTAAATCGGTAATCCGGAGTTTTTCCATGGAAACGGTGGAAGAATGGAACTGATTCAGGGCTTGATGGTGGTTGTGCAGATAATCGTGCTTCTCCGATGGCCATCTTGGTTGACGATTCTCAAAAAAATCCTGGAATTTTTCCTCTACTCGATTGAAATTCCTTTTCAGGAGATCGAGACCTGTCGCTTTTTTAACCATAACTACGAAGGTAGACAAAATATACCAGTGTAACTGGCTTTAATTTTCATATCATGAATCTATATGTATCTAATGTGAGCTTTCATACCACCAGCAATGACCTGGAGGTACTCTTTTCTAAATATGGTGAAGTCGTTTCGGCTGTCATTGTTACGGATAAGGAATCCGGCCGGACCAAGGGTTTCGGGTTTATCCAGATGGAAGAAGAAGGAGCGAGGTTGGCTATGAATGAGCTACAAGGAAAAGAGATCGAAGGCCGCAGGCTGAACATTTCCATCGCCCGGCACAAAGGGTAATTATCTCCGCTTCTGTTGAATGACCCATCCATTACCGTCCGGGTCAAATACCCTCAAATACTGCCCCCATTGGGCCGTTTGTATCGGTTCAACGTTGGCTGAAAATGCATTTCTCGAAAATTGCTTTTTCCCGCCTATTTTCCTCCCAACGCCTTCGCCACATTCGCATTCATCTTCCCCACCTCAATTGGTTGTATCTGCCGGGGAACCGCCGTCGTCATCACATGAGCCCTGGAGTTCCTTTCGACCAGTGTTGAATATTCGGACGCCGATAAGGTAGTGAGGTTCTTCCCAGTGATCACATGCGATGCCTTCAGGTTTGCCAACACCCCCAACTTTCCCGCATTGAAGCCAGACAGGGCGCCTGGCGGTACGGAGGGCGTATTGGCACAAGCTGTATCGGCGGGATTTCCCGAGGTCCCCGGAGGAGGAGGGGGTGGGAAAAGCAAGGCATTGATGGCGGTGATCTTCGTTTCATCATCCGAAATGGTGGCAGCGGAAGAGGAGGTATATTGGCAGAGGCTGAGTTGTTCTACCGCCTTGTTTCCAAGGGAGACGATCCCCGCGTCGACCTTTTCCCCATTATTGTTATAAGACTGGATGAAGCCATTGTACAAGGAGTCGGCCTGATTGCAAGTGGCGGCCGAGACGGGAATATTGACTTTGGTGCCGATGATGGAGGCCAGGGCGGTTGGAGAAAACAATAGGAAGCAAAGGCCTCCGACAATGACGACCAACAGGGCGGGAATACCGAATTTCAAGGCTGGGCTAGTGGGGAATTTTCCCAACCATAGGTTGCGGATGAGCCAGAACAGCAATATAAAAATCAAGATGACAATGACGACCTTGGCGATGGTGTCAAAGACCGAATCCACGGTAAGGGCTATGCTTCCCGTACCCGTTGCAATGAGTTGATTTGCCCGTATATAGGCCTGATCTATGACCTGGCTGAGTACCTGATCCAACTGGTTAAGGAGATTGGTTACGCCATCAGTCACCTGGCTGATGGTTTGGGCAAGTTCCGCGCTGATACATCGGATATCGCTTTTCACCATATTATTGACCTGGGTCAGCAGCGTTTGCACTTTTTGGGTGAGGCTGTCCAGGATTTTGTTGATGTCGTCGGTCGCGGTGTTGAGGAGGCTGGTACCCATGGTGTCGATCTGGGTGATACGCTGAGCGACCTGGTTGGATAACTCGTCTATACTTTGTCGTATCTGGACGCCCGCGGAGCCCACGACGTTGTTAGCGGCGTCCTGGAGTTGCTGAATCAATGTTTGCAGACCGGAGATGTTTACATTGACGTCGATGCAATATCCTCGGGAAGGAATGCAAAAGAAAAGGATGAACAGAAAGGGGAATAAGCGTCTCATGTAAGAAGATTTATTTAGTTGAACAACCGGAAGTATTGTAGGTAAAGACGAAATTTCCGGATCCCCCTTTGGACAAAGTCCCTGTACACGCAGCGGTCCAGGAATTGACCGTGGCTGTTACGGACCAACTTCCTGGCTGTAGGTTTACGCGGGGGAGGGTGGTGCCGGGGGTGATATTTCCCGAGGGATCGATTTCGAATTCCTGGGTGACCGTGAAAGAGGCGGCGCCACTGCCATCCCCTTTGGTGACGACATTTCCGGTAAAACTAACCGAAACGTATTGGGCTTGTTTGCCGCCGAGAGCGCCGAGTCCATTGATCGTCAGATTGGCGGTGGCCCCGTCCCCGGTGTTGGTGTTTACGTTTATCTTGTTGCAGTTGCAGGCGGCGAGTGTAAGAATGCCCGCACACAATAAGGCGCTGAGCCCTAGTTTGAAAAGGCTATTCATGGAGTAGTAGTTATGTTAAGCAATCCAAACAATAGGGTACCTCATAAAGGTATATCCCCACTTGGAAAGTTGCAACCGTATAACTACGCAATCCCAGGTTCCCGCTAATTTTTCGTGTCCAGCAGAACTGGAGCGGAACCTTTACCTATGATGATCACCTTGGTATTGGCGGACTTGGCGATTTCAAGCTGCGCCTTAATGCTTTCATATTGCAGTTGCTTGTCGGTCAGGCTTTCGCTGATGATATGCTGGTAGTCGGCTATGCCCTGGGCCTCTACGCGTTTGCGTTGGGCTTCCTGTTGTTCTTTTTGGAGGACGTATTGCATTTTTTGCGCATCCTGTTCGGCAGTCATTTTTTGCTCGATACTGGTTTTGACGGCATCGGGCAGGGAGATGTTTCGAATGAGCAGTTGTTCTAGCAGGAGTCCTCTCTTTTGGAACTCCCCGGTGATCGATTGGAATATCCGGTTTTGGAATTCATCGCGTTTTACGGAGTAAAGGGAGACGGCATCATAATAAACAGCGTTGTCACGGATCTTCGTGCGGGACAAAGGGCGGACGATCTTTTCCGTGTAGTCGAGACCTGTTTCCTTTAGTATTTTGGGGGCATCGACGGGAAGCACCTTGTATAATACCGTAAGGTCGATGACGACTTCGAGCCCGTCGGAAGTGAGTACGCGGATCGCATCATCGCCCTCCTTGGCGCCCTCGTCCTTAACGCCGCTCATGGTGTAGTTTTGGGTCTTTATATCCATTTTTGTCACTTCCATCAGCGGGTTGACAAAGTGCAATCCGCTTCCCAATACATCGTCCTGAACCTTTCCAAAGAGGGTTTTAACCCCCACTTCCCCTGCGCCGATCTGCACGAGGCTGGCGGAAAAGAGACCGATGAGGGCTACAAAGAGTCCCCCGAGACGGAGCACGACATTGTATCGATGCAGGTTATCGGTTCTGCGGGAGAATACAAACCCTAAAATCACGAGGATTATCCCAAGGATAAGCAGGAACATGTCAGATGGTTTTGGTTAAAGGTAGGATTTCTTTAATTTCAGCCTCAAACCATTACGAATGAGAAAGGTTGTCTTTGCCTGCCTGCTTCTGATCGCTGCACCCGTGCTGGCCCAGAAGACATATATCCAATGCGGAAAACTCATAGATGTCACCACCGGAACGGTGAAAAGCCAGATGACGATCATCGTGGAAGGGAATAATATCGCGGACGTTCAGAGCGGGTATGTCGGCGGGGGAGTCGGTGATACAGTGATTTCGCTCAAGGATAAGACGGTCATGCCGGGCTTGATCGATTGCCACGTCCACCTGGAGTCGCAATACAGCAAAAACGTCATTGCCGAAGGGTTTATCCTGACGGACGCCGATATTGCCTACAGGGCATCCGTATACGCGAAAAGGACACTGATGGCAGGGTTTACGACGGTGCGCGACTGCGGAGGTTCGGGGGTCAATATCAGCTTGCGCAAAGCGGTGGAACAGGGCCTTGTGGAAGGCCCCAGGATTTTTACAGCGGGCAGGGCCATCTCCGCCAGCGGGGGCCATATGGATGGCTCTGTCGGTTTCAGGGATGATGCCTTCAATCACAAGATGGGCCCTGACGATGGGGTAGCGGATGGACGCGATGAATTGGTGAAGGCGGTCCGGTTACAGATCAAGCGGGGCTCGGATGTGATCAAGATCGCTTCCACTGGAGGCGTGCTTGACCTGAGCGCGAACGGATCAGGAGCCGAATTTACCATTGATGAGATCAAGGCAGTGGTGGAGACGGCCAAGGACTATGGATTGCGGGTGGCGTGCCACGCGCATGGTGCGGAGGGAATTCGCAGGGCGATCCTGGGCGGCGTCACCTCCATCGAGCATGGGACCTTCATGAACGAAGAGGACATGGAACTAGCGAAAAAATACGGCACCTACCTGGTGCCTACCATCATTGCCGGAAAATCGGTGGCCGATTCGGCAAAGATCCCGGGATATTTTCCACCGGTGATTGCCCGGAAGGCTATTGAAATCGGGACACAGATCCAGCAGAATTTCGGCAGGGCTTATAAGGCAGGTGTAAAGATCGCTTTCGGAACGGACGCGGGAGTCTACGCGCACGGTAAAAATTATATGGAGTTTCAATACATGGTGGAGGCGGGCATGCCTCCCATGGAAGCCATTAAGGCAGCGACCGTGAGCGCTGCTGACCTGATCGGGATTACCGGGAATACCGGAAGCATAACAGCAGGGAAGTGGGCGGACATTATCGCCGTCGATGGGGATCCGATTCAGGATATTAAAGTGATGAAAAATGTTTGCTTCGTTATGAAGGCCGGGAAAATTTATAAAAGCCGGTTATGATCTAAGGGATATCCGCTGATTCCTCCTCCTCTTCCCCCGGTTTCCCGCTATTCCTGTTGGACCCCGAATTCCCGTGGGTCCCACTTTGATCCAGCTCCCTGTCCATTTGCTCGATGTTCACGGGCCTTGGGCTCGTATCGCCGAGGAGGTAAAGGCTGAAATAGTCGGCAAGGCGCCAGAAGAAATACTCGGTCATGTCCGCGTAACCATGACGCTGCCCCGGCAGCAAAACCAGGTCGAAGCGTTTGTCCGCGCGGATGAGTGCATTTGCGACGCGGATGGTGTTCGCGGGGTGGACATTGTCGTCGATGTCTCCTGTGGAGAGCATGAGGTGTCCCTTTAAGTTATGCGCCAGGTCGGGGTTGTTTTCGATCGTATAGAGGAAAGTGGTGTCGTTCTTTTCACTGATCAGTTCCTTGACGCCGTTGTGCTTCTCACTCCACCAACGGTTATAGACGGCGTTGTCGTGGTTGCCGGATGAAGAGATGGCGACCTTGAAGAAGTCAGGGTAGACGAGGATGGCGGCGGTGCTCATGAAGCCGCCTCCGCTATGGCCGTGTATCCCCACCCTATCGATATCGATGAAGGGGTAGCGGTCCGCGAGTTGTTCGGCGGCAGCTTTTTTATCTGCCAGGCCGTAGTCGCGGAGGTTCCCATAGCCAAAGTTATGGTACCATTTGCTACGCGCGGGATTTCCACCCCTGTTCCCAACGGTAACGACGATAAAGCCGAGTTGAGCCATGCGATCGGTCTTGTCCATGAAACGACCAAAGGATTTGTTGACGGACTCGGTTTGAGGGCCGGGGTAGACGTATTCTATAAGGGGATATTTTTTGGAACTGTCGAAGTCGAAGGGTTTGTACAGGACGCCATATAGGTCGGTGATGCCATCATCGGCTTTGACGGTGAAGGGCTCGGGGAATTTGTACCCGGCTGCAAACAAGCCACGCAGGTCGGCGGTTTCCAGGTCCATGATTTTGTGGCCGTCGCTGGCATAGAGAGTGGATCGGGGTATGGTGTTCACCCTGGAGAAATTGTCCACGAAGTACCCGCGGTTGTCATTGATCCGGATGGCGTGATCGAAGTCTCCGGGGTCGAGCAGGGCGAGGCCCGTTCCGTCGAGGTTGACCCTGTAGGCGTGAAGGTAATAGGGATCTTCGCCTTGTTCCCGGTTATTGGCAGTGAAGTACAGGACACGGGTCTTATCGTTGATGCCCAGGATGTCCTCGCAGTGAAAGGGACCGCTGGTGATTTGGTTTTCCAGCCTGCCAGTACTATCGTAGAGGTAAAAATGTGCCCAGCCGTCGCGTTCGCTCCATTCGACCAGTTCTTTTCCGGCACCCACGAGGCCCAGGCGACGCTCCTCCACATAAGTGTTCAGTTGTTCGTGGATCAGGGTTTTTACGTTCGCAGTGGAGACGTAGGCGATGCACTGGTCGATCCTTTTCAGGTCACGGCTGGTTCGCGAGAAGTAAAAGGTCTCGTTGGTGCCGAGCCATTTGGTAACGCGGTAGTCGTTGTCCTGCTCCGAAGCCAGGGCGGGGGCGGACCAAACGGACAGGGTCTGATCCTTGTAAGCTCCGGTCTCGATCTCAGTGTGGGTTTTGGCCGCCATATCGAAGAGCACCAGGTGATCTATGGGAACGTTGTTGTCCCCGGGCATTTCGTATCGGTACGTTTCCAGGGTCGGCCTGGGATTGGCCAAGCTATTAATGACCCACAACTCGTTTACCTTCCGTTCATCGGAGCGTTCCAGGATGAAGTGCTTTGAGTCGGGGCTCCAGTAAATAGAGGCCCCCTTTCTCTTATCCTTGTTTTTTTCCTTTTCTATGTTGGTTTCTCCCGTGGCTCCCATGAGGCCATCCCCGTGATAGCTGAAGTCTTCTACTCCATCGGTGGTGAGTGCGTGCTCGACGATGGTGGAGTCGGTTTCGTTTTTAAGGGCTTTGGCGTAGTTCTCACGGTCCATCCAATAGAGGTTGAAACGGCGCCCGAATACGATGGTACTGCTGTCGGGGGAAATGCTGGCCCAGTCCGGCTTGTGTTTGGGTTTTTTGAAGTCCTTCAGCTCGGTCAGGGCTTTGGTGTCCAGGTTGTATTCGAAATAGAAGACCTTCTTTTGTTTGGGCGCGGTAGCTCCTTTTTTGGCCGTGGTATCTTTGACTTCCACATCGATGGAGCTTTTCACTTCGAATTGAATGGTATTCTCGTCACCTATAAATTTCAAACTGTCCAGTCCCAGGTGCTGGGCGTCGAAGGGATCTCCGACGACCCTGCTGATCCCCGCGGCGAGGGCGGCGTTATCGAAGAGGAGTCTCTTTTCGGCCTTGGCAGGATCGACGATGTACCATTTTTTGCCTTCGGTGGTTTGGTACGTGTACCAAAAACGATCGCTTTTCTTCAACCAGTGAGGTTCCACGGTCGTAGAAAAGATCATTTTGCTCAACTTACCGGGAGCAAACTTTGCAGCCAGCGAATAATTGGCTTTTGTGGCGGGGGTGAGTTGGGCAGAGGCGGCGAGGGAAAGCAGCGCAAAAAGGCAAAAACATATTTTTCTCATATCAGGAATATAGTATTCCGAATATAAGAAGCTGATCCACAACGGAGCCTCGAAAAATGATGGTCGGTAGCTGCCTTAGGCTCAGACGGCCATCAGGACAATACCCAGGATGAAGCTGAGGAAAGCGCCGGTGGAAATGCGGAAGACGACCATTGCCCGGCGGATCATCTTTATGTCGCGGCGGTCGGTAGCTGATTCCAGGGCCGATTTCAAAATGCTGGATCCCAGGCTCCATTTAGCAGAGAGCAAGCCCCTATGGAAGAGCTGTACCTGAACGTAACCAACATAAAAATTGCAGCTGATAATAACGGCCCAAATTGAAAAAAGGATGAGCCAAATTGTAGTAGGGTGTAGAAACATGGGATACGGATTTATTCTAAGATACGGTTTTTCTCCGAAATCTCCATTTGTTTTATAACTCGTTGAAAAATAGGTATTTTTGGGTCCGTGGGGAAACTATGCATACCGCCGATAAAGAGCCAGGGAATCAAAACCAAGCTGGTCCCCTGGATACTTGAGACCCTTCCGGACAAAGGCGGACGCTGGATCGATCCTTTTCTGGGCACCGGCGTGGTAGCCTTCAATTCTGGGTTCGAGAAGGCCCTACTGAGCGATTCAAATCCCCATATCATCAACCTGTACCGGGAGATTCAAAATGGGAAGGTCACCCCTGCCATAGTCAGGGAATATCTGGAAAAGGAAGGGGACCAATTGAGCCGTGAGGGGTATGCGCACTACCGGGTAGTCAAGTCCAGGTTCAACAAAGATTTCTCACCGCTCGACTTCCTGTTTTTATCCAGGGCGGGCTTTAACGGGATGATGCGGTTCAACCGGAGGGGCGAATGGAATATTCCTTTCTGCAAAAAGCCGGACCGCTTTTCACCGGGGTATATCAGCAAGGTCGTCAACCAGGTGGCGAGGGTAACGAACATTATACAGCAGGAGCCCCATTGGGTTTTCCTGAATCAGCCCTTTTCTCAAATCAT
Organism: uncultured Chitinophagaceae bacterium; assembly: GCA_964544695.1. Lineage (GTDB taxonomy): Bacteria > Bacteroidota > Bacteroidia > Chitinophagales > Chitinophagaceae > Dinghuibacter. Next base: position 118,343 of record CAZJDB010000250.1, on the reverse strand, counting down.
TCCCCTGGCGGAAGAAGGAGATATAATCTATTGCGACCCGCCCTATTATGGACGCTACGCGGATTATTATAATGCCTGGACGGAGGAGGATGAGGCCTCGTTGTTCCACCTGTTGAGGGAAACGAAAGCCCGATTCGTATTGTCCACCTGGCACCACAATGATTGGAGAGAGAACCAAATGGTGGGTAAATTCTGGAGCCGTTTCAATGTGCAGACGCGCGATCATTTTTATCACTCGGGGGCTAAAATCGAGAACCGGCGCAAGATCGTCGAGGCGTTGGTCTACAATTTTTAGTTGTTTACCGCCTGGTGACGCTGCATGACTTGCCTTGCAGAATCCACATTATACGTTGCTTTGATCAGGTTGTAATTTTCCCAAAAAGCATCCGTCCAATCGGCGTTCAGGGTCCCCTGGTTTTCTATTGATTTGTTCCGATCCAGGATTTCCTTTTTCCGAAAAGGTTTTACGTCTGTCGTATCGATCCTGGTAACGAGGTAATCCGTTTCCGAGCGCAAGGGATTGAAGTCCATGCCTGCCTCATCCGAAAATAGATGAAGGTTGGCAATAGTGTAGACATGGTTCAAATAATACTTTCCCCCGAATGGACGGTAGGAGATGCATGTGCTGTCGTAGATATAATCAAATTGTAAGGGTAAAATCGCTTCCCGCGTGTGCTTTATATTCGGTCGTTCAGAATAATAAGGCAGCCCCTTAGGGCTCATGGTGTGGGTAAGGGAAAGGAAGGCCAGGGTTCGGGCATCCAGAATGATCGTCCCTTTGTACAGAGACTTTTTCAGGCCGTCTTTCTGATCGAAAAAGATTTGATAGGCCGGGCTGCCTTCATAATCGATCAACCCCCCAAAGGTGAATTGATGGTTATGGATCCCAGTGTCTCCCAGGATCTCCATGCCGTGCAACCGGCCGACAAAATCCATGTCGATAATCCCAAGGGGTCTCCTGCCGAAATTTATATTTTTTCCATTGAATGCAGGTTCATCCTTATCCACCCTCGACTTGATCAGCTTGAAAGTTTTGTCTTCGTCCAAATAGCTGGACCCGTAAATCGAAAAGACGGCCTCCGAAATGTCTATGATGGGCTGGTTGTTTCGAACAGTCATACGATAAAACCCATCCAGGATGTAAGGTTTGGTGGCGTAGTTGAGGGGAATTCGATCGATGGCCTCCTGGAGCAATTTCATCGGGTCCCGGTATTGGACCACCACGTCCGACATTTGGCGGGGATTTTCCGCTAATTTTATTACGATGCCCTGAGTCGCGGCCTGATCCAGGGAAAGCGCCCTGGTGACGAACCCCACGTGAGAAATAAATATGTTGTCCTTTTTCCCTTCCGCGGGAATTTTGAAAATGAATTGACCGGCTTCGTTGCTCATGGTGTTCACCCCTCTCGCCGGGCAACTAAGGGTTGCGTAGGGCAGGGTTTCCCCGGAAGAGGCGTCGATGACGGTGCCCGTTATGGTAATCACTTGTGCGTCCAACCGGACGGCGAAAAAAAGGATCAGGAAGCAAAGCGCAGGTTTCATTGTTTCACGAAAATTGACTTCGGGAGCATGGCATGTACCCCCACATTTCCATCCACCAATTCGGTAATGTCTACGTCCACCGCGACACTGCACAACATATAGGCATCCGACTGGGTCATCTTTTTTACCTCCATCAAATAACGGATCATTTGCCTGACGGCGATGTGCGTGGCGGCGTTGAGGTCCCGATCGCAGCCCATGGTAATGATATGCGTGGGGGTTTCGGCCCAGGGCCAGGGGGCGGACATGCCCTTGTGCACGATCAACTGTAACTTTCCGATTAAAGAGGTTTCGATGGCGGTGATATCCACTTCTCCGTTTCCCTGGGCGGCGTGCCCGTCACCGATTTCCAGGAGAGCGCCACGCACGTGGACGGGAATGAACAGGCTCGTTCCCTGGACGAGTTCCTTGTTATCCAGGTTCCCCGCGTGGATCCAGGGTGGCGCGCTGTTCCAGCGTCCCGCTTCCTTGGGGGGCGCGACCCCGATGCTGCCGAAAAAGGGATGCAGGGGGATGTCGATCCCGTCTGCGAAGTGACCGATCATTTTATCCTTATCAAGAGGAACGAGGCGCATTTTCCGGTCAAAGATCTCATCGGATAAAAACCCATTTTGACCGATGGCGTTGTACCCATAAGGTATAGCTAATTGGATGGAATCGAAGCGGACCTCCAGGACATCCCCCGGCTCGGCCCCTTCCACGTAGATGGGCCCATTGAGGACGTGGCCCCCGGGGCCACGGTTCTTGACGCTTTGCACGTCCCTCAGTTGCTGCTCCACCTGGTCCGCGGGAAGCCCTGCTTCTACCAGGCGTTCGGGGGTGTTGGTAAGGAGGGTGTGCACTCTGACATAGTCCCCTGATTGGACCCGGAGCACGGGAACTGCCTCGGACCAATAGTATCCATAAGCCACGGTCGTGGGGGTGGCGTCGAGGAAATATGGGTTTTCGGAGGAGCCTTGCTTTTGGGCTTTCGAAATAAGGCCGGTAAGGCAGGCAATTATCACAAGAAGGAAGGAACGTTTCATATTAGAAGACTCTTTTGTATATAGAAATAATGGTTCTCCTGCCCCCGAACATTTCGGAGGCCTGAGTAATGGCGAGCAAATGACCCGCCTCCCGGAGGGTCCAGGTTTCGATGGTTCTTGCGTTCCTGATCCGGGAAATGATCGTCAGTGTGTCGGTGGCAGGGCCGAGCCTGGCGCTGATGCTTCCGGGAGAGCCTCCGAAGGGAGAAGGAAAGGGCCGTTCCTCACCGTTCAGGGAAAGGGCAATGGTCTGGATTGTATTTTTCTCGTACTCGGAGGGGATTGTCTGCAGGATATCGATACTGTCTTCCGTTTGGCGGACGTCAATTCTGGCGGGGAGGAAGGCAGTTCCGCGGTCGTCCAGGCTGCTTTGGTCTTCATCGAGCACCCACTCGCCTGAATAATCGGGTATTCGCCTCGTCAAACCGTAGGGGAGTCCCGAGTTTTCCCGAGCGATCCTATAGGCCGTGTCTTCCAGGAAAAGGACCCTGGAGTCGGATTTGAGCAGATCGTACTGTTTCCGGGTAGTATAGCGCGCCATGGTCGCCCAAATCACAAAGTAGGCCCAACGGGGCTGGCGTTTGAGGATTTCAGGAGAAGGAGGATTGCCTACTTCTCCGAAGGTAACAGGCTTGCCTCCCGCCAGGAAGAGGAGGCTATCATAATAGCTTTGCTTGAAATCACTCCCGTACACATCCAGGGAAGCAATGTCGAAGTAGGCGCTTCCCACGAAGAAATGGGAAAACTTCCGGGCGGGGGTGCTTGGCCTGTCCACATTCCACATCCAGATAAGGTTGTTCAATTTGTGCACGTTTACCAGCCGGTCGAACAGTTGGCGGTATAACCGGATGGTGCTGTACTCCCCCTGGCGCCCTCCCCACCAGAACCACTCTCCGTTCATTTCGTGGTAGGGCCTCCAAATGATGGGTACGTGGGCATCCTGTAGCTTCTTCAGGTAGAAGGCGATGGTATCGACCTGACGGCACCAATGCTGGTAGAGTTCCGTTCCGGGGGTCAGGACTTCCTGGAATTGCTGGTCCAGCAGGTGCCCTGATACACTATGCAATTTCGTGGAATCATCACCGGGTGCCGGTTGAAAGGTAACGGGTTCATCCGAGGTGGGAGGCACGGCGTGCCAGCAAATGGTGACGATCGCCCCGCGTTTGTATTGTTCGATGGCCTCGTTTACGATATCCCGGCGCGCGAGGTAAGAATCATAACTGCCACCAAAGGCAAACCCCCAATCCGTGCTGTAGATGACAGGGGTTTTTCCGATATAACGCGAAGCAAAGGCTGTGTTTTTCCCCTGTACGTTTGGGAAATTATGCTGGCCGGTAAGGATATATTCCCCTGAAATGCTGTAAAAAAATTTCAAGAGCGCCCTTGCCTCGGGCGAGGCGTTTTTGGTGACGGGTTCCTGGGCGAGAGCTTCGCCCATCAGGCAGCAACTTATTAACGCTGTGAACAGCGCCGACTTAAGGAGGGAAGTCATATTTTTGAATATAGTACTTTTTCACCTTGATCAGCCCCCCGCGCGTTCTAATTTTTCCATTAGCCTTTTGGAGCCTGACGACTTTGGCGCAGGGAATACCCCTTAGCCTATATTGATCAAGGGCAATTTGATTTATGTAGGCATGAGAGGGGGTATTCTGGAATATAATAAGGCATCCGGGGCAAGGGAATGGCTGATTTTTAAATCATAATAGAATTTTTATTTTTACTTGTGATGTACCAGGGCCGCTTCCTCTGCTTGATTCTCCTGTTTCCCACCCTTCCCCTCTTTTCACAAGGATTGGTCACGCCCGGTTTTACCTCCCCTGCCAGCGTCTGCGCACAGGTTCCCCTAACTGTTCAAAATACTACGGTCGGAGGGACTAATTATTTCTGGAGCTTTTGCGCGGCCGTCATGCGGTTCAAGATAAAAATGGAGGAGCCACAGTAATGTCACACTTGCTGGATAACCCTATCTACCATGCACTGATTTCCGGAAACCGGTACCTCTCCCTGGGTAATGAATCGGTAAGATATTTTGTCAGGGAGGTTTCCCCATTTGCCGGATTGAAGATCTACGACGAATTTTCCTTTTCCCAATTGGCGGACATGCTGCCTGCCAAAAGTGTGATGGTAACCGTCACTGCAGAGGATATAAGGGTCCCGGATTCCTGGAAATCGCTTCAGCATGAGGTCATATTACAAATGATAAGGCGACCTGCTCAAATTCAAGAGATGGAGGCGCCCATAGTACCCCTGGGTGAGGTGGATATTCCACAAATGCTGGCACTTACGGGTATAACCAACCCCGGCCCTTTCCTTCAAAGGACCATTGAATTCGGACATTATGCCGGCATTTTCGAAGGCGACAAGTTGATTGCCATGTCAGGCCGAAGGATGCATCCGGAGCCGTATCTGGAGGTGAGCGCCGTATGTACCCACCCTGAGTATACGGGCAAGGGTTATGGAAAGGCCTTAACCCTTTATCAGGCCACCAGGATTGTTTCTCAAGGAAAAATTCCCTTTCTCCATGTCAGAAGGCAGAATACAAAGGCTATAAAACTTTACGAAAATCTTTCATTTGAAATAAGATCCGAAATGCACATGAATGTCCTTCAAATAAAGTAAATTGTAGATGTGAACCTTGCATTTGGCATTATATTTTAAGGCTCTTACTTAATTGTTATCAGTGTTCGAAGGATATAACCATGAAGACAGATCGACTTATGTCGACTGCTCTGAAGCACCTGCTGAAAAACTTCTCCACAAGATCATCAGCGAGAGATCCAGGCAACACCCTGAACGGGTCGCCCTGAGATTCAAGGGGCAATCATTGTCATATGGGGAGTTGGAAGAAAGATCGAACCGTGTTGCGGCATTCCTTGTCCGCCAGGGCGCTCTTAAGGGCGACCGCATTGGTGTTATTCTGGATCGATCCCTCAATATGGTCGTTGCCCTGCTCGCCATTTGGAAAACGGGTGCGGCGTACGTTCCCTTCGATCCTGATTTTCCGGCAAAACGCATCGGCTTCATGTTGGACGACTCCGGAGCTGCGATGCTCCTCACCTCCCGTAAATGGGGCGGCCTTTTTCATGGACAATTCAAGGAGGTCCTTCTTGAAACGGCCTGGGAAGAAACACACGAATGGACTGGGGTTGACGTGTCCGGCTCGGAACTGGCCTACATTATTTATACTTCAGGGTCCACCGGTAGACCAAAGGGGGTAATGGTGGAACACCATAGCGTGGTCAACCTTTTTCAAGGGATGTTGCATATGCCCGGCATCCGGGAGGACGACCGGGTATTGGCCTTGACGACGATTGCGTTCGATATTGCCGTCGTGGAGATGTTCCTTCCCCTGTTTACCGGGGCCCAGGTAGTGCTTGCTGATAAGGAGGTTGCCCGGGATGGCCGGTCCATCGTAGACATCATCAGGACGGAGAAGATCACGGTGGTGCAAGCAACGCCTGTCACCTGGAAAATGATGTTACACGCGGGTTGGACCGGGTTATTGGACATCAAGGCCATTTGTGGAGGGGAAGCAATGACCAGGCAATTGGCGGATAAACTGTGCGCATGCTTCGGGTCCGTATACAATTTGTACGGCCCCACGGAAACGACCATATATGCAACAGGGGCCAAAATCTTACCGGGTAACGGACCGGTTACGATTGGAACCCCTTTACAAAATACCCAGGTATATATCCTGGACCCCAACATGGGCATTGTACCCGATGGCATGATGGGAGAAATCTGTATCGCAGGGGAAGGGTTAGCCAGAGGTTACATCAATTTGGAGAAACAGACCTCGGAGCGATTTGTGACGAATCCTTATTCGCACTCCGGAGGTGCACACCTGTATAGATCCGGGGACATGGGTCGCAGGATGCCGGATGGGAATATTGAATTCCTGGGAAGGCTGGACCAACAAATCAAGATCAGGGGGCATAGGGTGGAGCTTGGAGAGATCGAATACCACCTGCATAACCAGCCAGGAGTCAAGGATGCCGTGGTCCTGTTGAAGGAAGACAGGCCCGATGACCAACAATTGGTGGCTTATATTGCAACCGATGTGCGCTTTTCCCGGGAGCAAATTGCTGCCTGGAGGCAAAAGCTAAAGACCTACCTCCCCACGTATATGCTGCCGGGGATATTCGTGTTGATCGAAGAAATGCCCCTGACCGTCAGCGGAAAAATCGATAAGAAGGCATTATTGGGTTTATCTGATAAAACGGGTCACGGAAGCCACTATGAGGCTCCAACCACAGATATGGAAAGATTGGTGGCTGGGATCTGGTGTGAGGTGCTCGACCTGGAGGAAACCAGCGTGTTGGATGATTTTTTTGAGTTGGGCGGCCATTCCCTCGTGGCCCTGGAAATGATGACCCTATTGGAGGAAAGGACCGGTATCCGATTGCCCATGTCCGCCTTGTTCCATGCGCCTACGATCCGGAAACTCAGCAAACTCCTGGAATCCAAAGAAAGGCCCTCCATGGGCCCCCTCGTCCCCATCAAGCCTTCGGGCAGGAAACCCCCATTATACATCGTGCACGGCATAGGATTGACCGTGATGGTATTTCACTCGATGGCGGCTTATATGGATCCCGATCAACCCATTTTCGGGATCCAGGCCTGGGGACTCGAAGAGGGCCAGGAACCCATGGATACCATAGAAGATTTAGCGAACCTGTACGTAACCGAAATTCTTAAACATAACCCCGACGGACCCTACTTCCTGGTAGGTTATTCCATGGGAGGGACCATCGTGTTTGAAATGGCCCGGCAGTTGCGGGCTTTGGGCAAGGAAATTAAATTACTGGCGATGTTCGATTCGTACGCGGGCGATATCCAGCCGAAGGACGGCTTGATGCAGATGTTGGCGTACCAGGCGAAAAGGCAGCCTACCAAGGCCTTGTTCTTATTGCAGAACTTCCTCCAGCAGCCCCTGAAGGCAGCCCGGTATCAAGGGTTGGTGTTACAGGTCAGGTCCCGCCAGCTCCTGCGGCTCTTGCGCCTCATGAAAAATGAGGAAGGTGGGTTCAGGGAAAAGCTCAAGGTCAGGATGAACCAAGCCAGGCTAAAATACCAACTGATACCCAACGAAGAAGATGTCCTGGAGTTATTCAGGGTCAAGGAAAGGATATATTATGTCTTCGACCGCCAGTACTTGGGTTGGAAACCCTATATGAAGAAGGGGATTCATGTGATCGAAGCTGCAGGGGACCATAAAACCTTTCTGGAACCACCCCATGACCGGGAAGTAGCCGTAGCCTTGCAAAAGCTGATCGACGGGCGGCTTATTTAGTCATTTTCACTTTTTGGATATGTCCCTGCGCGTCGAAGAACAGCTCATCCACGCAGACTACCCGCTGGTTAGCACCCGTCTCTCCCAGGGGTCTCCTGTGGTAGACGATATAGTATTTACCATCCTGGGGAGAATAGATCACGGAGTGATGTCCCGCTCCCGTGGCGATGGCGGGATCCTGCTCCAGGACGGTAGCCAGGCGTTTGAAGGGACCAAAAGGTGAAGTGGACATGGCGTATGCCACTTTATAGTCCGGTCCTCCCCAACCTCCTTCGGACCACATGAAGTAATAATATCCGTTCCGGTAGAGCATATAGGGGCCCTCCACATATCCCTGGGGGGTGATCTCCCTGTATAAGGATCCGTCGGGAAGGGGCTGGATTCCGCTGAAATCGTCTTTCAACCGGACGACGTTGCAATGGCCCCAACCTCCATAATACATATAATAGGAGCCGTCTTTGTCTTTGAAGACATAAGGATCTATGGGTTGCGCCCCATTGAAAATTTCACCGAGGAGGGGCTTTCCCAGGAGGTCCTGGTAGGGACCTTCCGGCTTGTCGGCTACCGCAACGCCGATACCTCCGATCTCTCCCTGGTGGACATCGTTTGCCGCAAAAAAGAAATAATATTTCCCGTCCTTGCTCAGGACGGAAGGCGCCCATAAGGCCCGGTGGGCCCACCTGACGGCGGAGGTATCAATGATGTCATGGTGTTTTTCCCAGTGGATCAGGTCACGTGAGGAAAAGGCATCAAAAAATACCTGGTCGTTATAAGGAGCGGAATAGGTTGGGAATATCCAATAAGTGTCACCGTATTTGATGCCTTCGGGGTCGGCATACCAACCGGGGAAGACGGGGTTGTGCTGGGCGAACAATACCTGCCAATTGAACAGGAGAAGGATAAGAATAAGGAGATGTTTGGGTTGCATATCGGGGCAAAAGTATATATTTTGATGTTCATATGAGAAAACTCATCTTATCCCTCGCTATTAGCCCTGATGGCTTTTGCGGCCACGACGCATACGTGCCGGGGGATGACTGGAGCGATTTTATGGCCCGGATGTTGATTGGAATCCAAACGATTATACTGGGACGTAAAACGTATCATCTGTTCGAGGCTTTTTGGCCGGCCGTGGCCAGGAGCCGGGAAGGGTCGCCCGCCCTACTGCGCCTGGCCGACGAGCTGGACCGGGCGGAGAAGGTGGTAATTTCGAAAACGCTGACAGACACGAATTGGCGAAATGTACGCATCGAAAGCGATTTGGATGCGGTGGCCCGGCTCAAGGCGGTGCCGGTCCTGGCAGGTTCGGGACCCAGGCTTAGCGACAAAGTGAAGACTTCATTGCGTTTTTTGGATGCTGTTGAAATGTCCCCCGGGGTGGTCCTCCTCAGGTATGGGCGGTCGATTCAATATCCAGGGGGTTAACTAGACAAGATTTTTTAATAGTACCTTCCCCGCCTTATGATGCATAAAGCCCTTCTAACCACCTGCCTGACGGCCGTGGCAATTTGCGCCACTGCACAAGACTACGAGCTTGCCGAAAGCAGGCTTACCTACAATACCGAACCTTTGGTGGACCATGCGAATGTCCGCCCGAACTGGCTGCCCGGTGATCGCTTTTGGTACAGGGATTTGAACCCGGGTGGAAGCGAATTCATACTGGTCGATCCGGCCAAAAAGACGATGATGGCGGCTTTCGACCAGCAAAAGCTGGCGGCGGCGCTTTCCACGGCCAGCGGAAATCAATACACCGCGGAGCGCCTTCCCTTCCAGACCTTCGAGTTTTCAGAAGACGGGAAGTCAATCACCTTCATGGCGGATGGGAAGGGGTGGAAATGCGATCTCGGAACGTATCAATGCACCGCAGCGGATGGCGCTCCGGGGGGCGGAGGACGTCGCAGGGGTCGTGACGTGGTGGCTTCACCCGATGGTAAATGGGGCGCTTTCATACGCGATTACAACCTTTGGGTCCGCGATTTGAAGGGCGGCCAGGAGGTTCAATTGACCACCGACGGGGTAAAGGACTTTGGATATGCGACGGATAACGCGGGTTGGAAAAACAGCGAAGCTGCCATATTGATGTGGTCCCCGGACTCCAAAAAAATCGCCACGTTTCAACAAGACCAGCGAAACGTGAGCGACATGTACCTGGTCACCACCAATGTAGGCAAACCGACCTTAAAGGCCTGGAAATATCCCTTACCGGGGGACAAGGACATCATAACCATCCAACGCGTCATCATCAACGTGGACACGCCCAGGGTGATCCGCTTCCAGATTCCCCCGGATCCTCACCGCGCTACCTTGAGTGACGACATTTCCAGCAGCGGCGTATTCGACGACGTGAACTGGAGCCCGGATGGCAGCCAATTGGCCTTTGTTTCCACTTCCCGGGACCACAAGGATGAAAAGGTGCGCATCGCCGATGCGGCCACGGGACAGGTACAAGAGATTTTCGAGGAAACGGTGCCTACCCAATACGAATCGGGGCAGGGCTCTATCAACTGGAGATACCTGCCGAAGACCGGGGAATTCATCTGGTACTCGGAACGCGATAACTGGGGACACCTGTATTTGTATGATGCGGCCAGTGGTAAAGTCAAAAACCAAATTACCAAAGGGGACTGGGTGGTTACGCGCCTGTTGAGGGTGGATGAGAAAAAGCGGGAGTTGTATTTTATGGCTGACGGCCTATCTAAGGAGAACCCCTATTATGGACGGTTTTGCAAGATTGGATTCGACGGCCAGCACTTCAGCATCCTCACGCCGGAAGAGGGCAATCACGTCGTTACCCTCTCCCCGGATGGAACGTGTTTCATCGATACCTATTCGAAACCGGATGTTCCGGGGGTCACAGTCCTGCGCAACCTGGATGGGAAGCTGCTGAATACGTTGGAAAAAACGGACGTGTCGAGGCTGGTGGCTACGGGCTGGAAACCACCCATGGTATTTAGTGTGAAAGCGCATGACGGGACGACCGACATATACGGACTATTGTGGACGCCCACGCACCTCGATCCGAATAAGAAATATCCCATCGTGGATTATATATACCCCGGACCCCAGGGGGGTAGCGTCGGGGGCAACTGGTCTTTTACCGCATCCAGGGGCGACAACCAGGCCCTGGCCGAACTTGGATTCGTGGTCGTGGCGATCGAAGGGACCAGCAATCCCTGGCGGTCCAAGAGCTTCCACGATATGAGCTATGGAAATATGGCGGAGAATACGTTGCCCGACCAGGTAACCGGCATCCGCCAACTGGCGGCAAAATATTCCTACATCGATACCAACAGGGTTGGGATCTGGGGACACTCGGGAGGCGGCTTCGCCACTGCAGGTGCCATGTTCCGCTACCCCGATTTCTTCAAGGTCGGCATTTCCGAATCGGGCAACCACGAAAACCGCAATTACGAAGACGATTGGGGTGAGCGCTACGATGGCCTTGTTTCCAATTCGGACTATGCGGCGCAGGGGAACGAGAACCTGGCCAAGAACCTGAAGGGGAAATTGTTGCTGGCGCATGGCCTCATGGACAACAATGTCCCGCCTGAAAATACGCTCCTGGTGGTAGAAGCCCTGGAGCGGGCGAATAAGGATTACGACCTGATCGTGTTCCCCAACAGTCCGCATGGATATGGTCCCTACTCTTCCTATATGATGCGGAGGCGCTGGGATTATTTCGTCAAAAATCTGCAAGGGGGGACTCCTCCCAAGGAGTACCTTCTGAAGGCAAAGACCGATCCGCGGAACGGAGCCGGCAGGCCGGACGGACCTTCCGCGGAGGAGTAAGTCACGCCGCCGGCCTTGCGGGCCGGGGTTCACGAATTCAGGGTGATCTTCCCCTTGGTGGTGCCCACGAAGCGCCCCCATTTGGCTATCTCGTTCAACACAAGGAATGAGGGTCCTGCCGAATTCGGTGAGGGAGTACTCCACCTTCAGGGGTTTGGTGGAGTGAACCTGCCTTTGCACGATCCCGTCCTCCTCCAATTGTCTCAGTTGGATGCTTAGCATGCGCTCGGTGATCTGGGGCATCAATTTGCGCAATTCGGCGAAACGTTTTTTATCCTTTTTCAGGCGCGAGGTACTATACTTACTTTCGGAGCTATAAAAAATATAGTATATGACAATCGCTATTTTAGGTACCGGTTCGGTTGGTCAGGGCATCGCCGGGCGGCTGGTTCAGTTGGGACACCAGGTTATTATGGGGACCAGGGATGTGGCCGCCAGCAAAGCAAATACGGAAAAGGTCCTGATCGACGTGACGAACCCCCTGGATATGTCCAAGGGATTCCCGCCCTCTCTATTCGTCTGCAATACCGATTCCCTTGGGGAACAAATACAGGCGGCTTTCCCGCGGCTGCGGGTGGTCAAATCGCTTAATACGATGGCTTGCCCGGTGATGATCCATCCCCGTTCCATCCCCGGAAACCATACCGTTTTCCTGAGCGGCAACGACGCGGATGCCAAAGCCAGGGTAAAGATCCTCCTGATGGAATTCGGGTGGGAAGAAAAAAACATGATGGACCTGGGGGACATCGTGACCGCGAGGGGGCCCGAAATGTTGGTGGGCATGTGGGTAAGGGTAATGGATAAAATAAAGAATCCTTTCTTTAACTTCCATGTGAATATAGCGCCCCAATGACCCTGTTCACAACGGAAAGGTTATACGTAAGAAAGCTGGTGCCGGAGGATGCCCCATTCCTGCTGGCCTTGTTCAATGCCCCCAATTGGCTGCAATATCTGGGAGACCGCAACATCAAAACAATGGAGGCTGCAAGGACTTACCTGGAGGAGGTGTACATCAAGGGATATGAAGAAAACGGTTACGGGGCCTGGCTGGTGATCTTAAACGACGGAGGCGCGCCTATCGGCCTTTGCGGCCTTTTCAAGCGGTCCTACCTGGACCAGCCCGACCTGGGCTATTCCTTTCTGCCTGAATATGAAGGGAAGGGTTATGCCTTCGAGGCGGCCTCGGGCACCCTGGCCTATGCATTGGATTCGCTTAAAATGACGGAGCTGTTGGCAATCGTTTCCGAGGGAAATCAGCGATCTAAACGATTGCTGGAAAAGCTGGGGTTTTCGTTCAAGGAGCTGGTCAGCCCCCCGGAGGAAAACCGGACCTTGCAATTATTCTCCGTCGGGTCTTCTGATCAAACGTAACATCCGGTTCCACTTGGGGCCATGGTTCCAACTGAACCAGACCAGGGAGGCCTTGCCCACGATATGGTCCTCGGGAACGAAGCCCCAAAAGCGCGAATCCAGGGAATTGTGGCGGTTGTCTCCCATCATCCAATAATAATTCATCCGGAAGGTATAGGTTGTCGCCGGCATGCCGTTAATGAAGTACTGGCCGTTTCGTTTGCGGAGGTCGTTCTTTTCATAGACTTCAATGATGCGGCTATATAGTTCCAGGTTGGCGGGGGTGAGTTGGATGGATTCGCCCTTTTTCGGGATCCAAATGGGCCCGTAATTGTCTTCATTCCATTTGAATCGGGCCGTATCGTAGGGATAAACCTCGGGGTCCGGGCGCGTGTGCTCCAGCATGGCTACACTTTGCACACCGGGTTGGTTACGCGTTTCCCCAACCATGGAGGGCGTCATGATGATATAGGCTTCGCCGGGATTAATTTGTATATAGTTCCGGTCCGTGTCGTTTTCCATATCGATGTGGAGCACGTTTTCCAGGAATTCGTTGGTCAGGGGTTCCTTACTGAAAACGTCATACCTCCATTCCGATTCGGGCGGCAGGGGCTCCCGGATCCCACTGGCGTATACTTGCCCGTGGATGATGCTCAGGGTGTCGCCGGGAAGGCCGGTGCAGCGCTTGATGAAATTTTCCTGCTTGTCTACCGGCCGCACGATCAGGGGATAGTCTTCAGGATCGTTCAATACTTTATCCCTGCCGACGTAGCGACATTGCATATAATATGTCACGGCCGAGCCGAATTCGGGGAGATCTATAACCGTGTCGCCCACGGGGAAATTGAAGACGACGGCGTCAAGCCTTTTCACCGCCTGGGGGAAAAGGCGAAGATAGGGCCAGTGGACCCACTCGAGATAAGACTTTCCATCCCCGATAGGGAGCGTGTTGTGTACAAAAGGAACGGCCAGGGGCGTATTTGGTATCCGGGGGCCATAGCTCATTTTACTGACGAAGAGGTAATCTCCCGTCATTAGGCTTTTCTCCATGGAAGGGGTGGGGATCGCATAGGCCTCGAAGACAAAGGCCCGGATGAGGGTGGCGGCTACAACGGCGAATACGCCCGCATCGATCCATTCTCTTGCCAGGGATTTTTTGTGTTTCATGGCCTTGTCGGGGCCTTCGAAGGGGATGTTTCGTGCGTGACCCAACCAGGGTAGGTAGGCAAAGGGGAGGAAGACCGTCAGGCTATGCTCTATCAGGTTGTGGCGCCCGAACAACCTTACGAAGTCCACGGTAAGCGAAAGGGTGATGAATTGCCCCGCGATGGGGATGAACTGGAGGTAAAACCAGACCTTTTTCTTTTTCATCAGGGTGACCATCACCCAGGTATTGTAATACGGCACCCAGGCCTTCCAGGGGGCAACCCCGGCTTTTCGGAAAAGGCCATACAGGCCATACTCGGCCGCAGCGAGGCCGAGGAAAAATAGAATCCATCCCATGCTTTATGAGTCGCCGTTCAGCGAAAAATATTACGGGTACCCTCAAACTCTTGCGATGGCCCGGACATCTGGAAAATTTAGTTAATAATTCCATAACCCTCAATTTTGCGATTCCAGAAATGGAATCGTGTCATTTGTAAAGAGTTAACTACATAAACCTCTCTCCGCTATGCCTCTAATTTTCAATTTGATCAATCTTCCCTTCATCGGGGGGGTCGATCTGCAGGGTGGTATTCTCGCCATATTTTTCCTTTGCTTGCTATGTGTGGTCGGTTTCGAATTCGTGAATGGATTCCATGACACAGCCAATGCCGTGGCCACCGTTATCTACACGAAGGCCTTGAAACCCCAGTACGCGGTGCCCTGGTCAGGGACCTTCAACTTCCTGGGCGTCCTCGCCGGGGGGGTGGCAGTGGCCATGGCCATCCTCAAACTGGTGCCCCTCAATGACCTAATGGCCCTTCCCGTACAGGTGGGCGCCGTCATGGTCCTCTCAGTCCTCCTGGCATCCATCGTGTGGAACCTGGGTACGTGGTACCTGGGCATTCCCTGTTCCAGTTCGCATACCCTGATCGGCGCCATGATCGGGGCGGGTCTGGCCTTCACGTACTATTATCATGGAGGGGGAGTGAATTGGGGCGAGGCCGGGAAAATCGGCATGTCCCTGATCATGTCCCCTATATTTGGGTTCGGGGCGGCGGTGTTGCTCATGCTGTTCCTGAAAAATGTGGTCAAAGCGCATAGCCTGTTTCATATACCCCAGGGGGAAAATGACCGGCCACCCATTTTGATCCGCTGCCTTTTGATCCTCACGTGTACCCTGGTAAGCTTCTTCCACGGGAGCAATGATGGTCAAAAAGGGGTAGGGTTGCTCATGCTGATCCTGATCGCCTTCCTGCCTGCCAAGTTCGCCCTGGACCGTTCGGTAGCCAATGACAAGATACTCACCTCTCTGACGAGCGCCCAGCCCATCGTACAAAGGGCCATCGCGGCCAATCCCCAGTCAGCCGATACCCTGACCGCCATTAATACTTCCTTACTTCAGGCCGAAGCCAATATCGGGGATAAGGATGGCGCCGATAATGCTAAAGTGTTCACTTATCGGAAACGCGTTCAAGCCCTGACCAAAGCCCTCGGTGGCTTGGCAGCTCCGACTAGCAAAATCCAGATTTCCGCAGCGGATCGGGCTACCTTGAAGGGAACTTCCGGCAGCTTGAACAAGCTGACCGATTACGCGCCCATTTGGGCCATCGCCACCATTTCCCTTTCGCTGGGTATAGGAACGATGATCGGGTGGAAACGGATCGTTACAACGATAGGCGAAAAAATCGGGAAGGAGCACCTGAACTATGCCCAGGGCGCTACCGCCGAGATCGTTGCGGCCAGCACGATCGGCCTCAGTAGCTGGTTTGGCTTGCCCGTTAGTACGACGCATGTGTTGTCCAGCGGTATCGCAGGCGCCATGGTGGCTTCCAAGGGAGGCGGGAACCTGAATACGGGGACTATCCGGAACATCGCCATGGCCTGGGTACTGACCCTGCCTGCGTCCATCCTGATTTCGATCCTCTTGTTCGCGCTCTTCCACTTATTCATTTAATTTTCATTTTCAGTTATGAAAAAAATATTGATCGCAACGGATTTTTCAAAAGGGGCTGACAATGCCATGGAATTCACCATGCATCTTGCGAAAGTCCTGGGGCAGGAAGTCGTCGCCCTGCACGCCATGGGGTCGATGGAAGGGGTGGATAACAATACGTACAACGCCTTGTATATAGAAGATTACCAAAAAAGCAAACAGGAGGCACTCGACGCCTGGGCCTCCGGGTTTACGGGCAGGTTTAACGGTGTTACCGTATCGACCGACGTAATAGTAGGCTCCGTCAGCAGCACGATTTTGAAGTATGCCTCCGAACACCCCATCGCCCTGATCGTCATGGGGGCCAGCGGGTCCACGGGCATTTCGGACCTTTTCGGTTCCACGACGAGCTCCGTGGTGCTGAAGACGACCGTTCCCGTGCTGATCGTGCCCCCGGGCAGCGCTTTCTCTCCCGATCCGACCATTACCCTGGCAACGGACTTTTCTTCCGGGCTGTCTTATGAAGACCTGGAAGCCCTCAATGAATTGATCAATGCTTTTGGCACTAAAAAGCTAGAGGTGGTGAATGTCGTGGATAAGAAAGAGGGTTCTGCCAGCGGTGAGGGAAACCTCAGAAAATTGATCCCGGGGACCGAGCTCGACTTCAATTATATCGAAGACAACAATACGGTAGAAGGGATTTTCGGGTTCATCAACAAGAGCCAGACGGACATCCTTTGCGTGGTTAAGCACCACCACAATGTGATCTACCGTATTTTCAACCGGAGCACCGTCCACAAGGTGCTGAACCGGGCAATCACCGCCGTACTAGTGTTGCACGAATAGGTGATTTTGGTTACTTTAGGGCCCTTATGGTAGACCCTCACGTAAACAATCCTAAAAGCCCGAAATACGCAGTAAAGAAGTACCTGTATGAAATCAAGGAGGACCTGAAAGGAAAGGTGGTGCTCGACGTTCCCGCGGGTAACGGTGTCACCAGCGAAATCCTCCTTGAGCTGGGCAGCCGTGTCGAAGCCTTCGACCTGTTTCCGGAATACTTTCTCCTCAAGGATATCCCCTGCAAGAAAGCCGATATCAACGAGGGCCTGCCTGTGGAGGACGGCCATGCCGATTACATCATTTGCCAGGAAGGCATCGAGCATTTCCACGACCAGATCAAGATGTTTTCCGAGTTCAACAGGGCCCTGAAACCCGGCGGGAAATTGCTCATCACCACCCCGAGCTATTCGAACCTGATGGCTAAAATGAGTTACTCCCTCTTCGAAAGTGAATATTACCACAAGTTGATGCCGCCCAATGAAATCGATTCGGTTTGGTTCGGGGACACGGCACAACGGAAGATCTATTACGGACATATCTTTTTCCTGGGCCTTCAAAAAATGCGCGTACTGGCCAAACTCAGCGGATTCAAGTTGTCGCGGATCAATTTTGTACGCATCAATAAGATGGCGCTCATCCTTTTTCCCTTCTGGTACCCTTTCATATTTTTGTCTTCCTGGTATACTTATTCCAAAGCCATGCGCGGCCGCAAATCGGTTGCTTACGACGATAAGCGAAAGACCTTCCGGGAACAGTTGGACATCAACCTAAGCCCCAAGGTTCTTCTGGACAGGCACACCTTCGTCGTCTTCGAAAAGGAATATGACGCGGACCGGACCTATGAGCATTTGGTGTCGATCAACAAACCGATGAGTGATATTTTATGAGAAAGTCTTTGTTTGTCCTGTGGTTGTTGACGGCTTTGGCCGGGCATGCCCAGGACTTCAATGACAGTCTTGAGCGTAGTAGGAATACGATAACGCAGGACGCCATGATTGCCCTGGGGTCTTTCGCCATAGTGAATATTGCCTCGGGTTTTATTGTCGCTGGTCAAACGCATGGTGTTGCTCATTATGCCTGGTCGATGAATGGGTATTGGAATCTCGTAAACCTTGGGATTGCGTCGATGGGTTACCTGGGCGCCACCCGCGCCCTGCACCGGACCTGGACCCTGGCCCAAAACGAACGCGCCCAACTCTCCGTGGAAAAGACCTACGTCCTGAATTTCGGCTTGGACCTCGTTTACATTACAGGCGGTTTTTATTTGAATGAAAGGGGCAATTCGGAGTCCAACCTTACCTCGAGGGACCAATACAGGGGATACGGAACCAGTATATCCATTCAAGGTGGTTTCCTGTTGTTATTGGATGCCGCAATGATCGCCCTTCATCATCATAACTCAATAAGAATCAATCATAAATTACAGGGATTGAGCCTGCGCGCAGCGCCCTTCGGTATGTCCCTGTGTTATTCTTTCTAGCGGGACATACTATGGTATGTTTTTTGTCATAACTTCGGATTGTACCCGTTGAAACCTCATGCGCCATCTCGCTGCCATTGTCCTATGCTGTCTCCTTCATCTGAGCGTTGCTGCCCAGAAATCGTATTATTCCGCATCCGCCTGCGGGACCGAACAGTTGATGCGAAACTTCCGGAAAGACCCTGCCTTCCGGGAAAAAGAATGGAAGACCAACCAAATCATTCAACAAGCCACATCCTTAGCCCTGGACACCTTTACGGTAGTCTATACGCTTCCCGTCGTGTTCCATGTGGTGAGTAACAACCCTTCCTCGGTGACGGATGCCCAATTGCAGGCCGCTCTTCAGGACCTCAACAATGCTTTTGCGCACACGGGCCCTTATGCTATGGGGCCAGGATCCAACACCCATATCCAATTCTGTTTGGCGCAAAAGGATCCCATGGGCGGAAATACCACGGGCATTACGCGAACGACGTCGTACCTGACGGATATGGATGCGGACATGGAAGATGACATTGTGAAAGGATTGGTAGATTGGGACCCAACGCGGTATATCAATATCTGGTGCGTCAGCAGTATCGTCAAGGAAAACCTGGTCTTTTATCAATGCGGAGCCTGGACGCGGATGAACGAAGGGGGATACGCGACTATGCCTGGCGCGGCGGGAAGTTCCCTGGATGGGATCGTGGTGACGGGATTCGGAATCCTCCTGGCCCATGAAATGGGACACTACCTGGGCTTGTACCATACCTTCCAGGGAATGGATTGCAAGAACAACGATTGTTCGACGGACGGGGATATGGTATGCGATACGCCTCCTCAAAAAGATGTATTCAGCTCTCCCAGCTGCAGTCAACCCGTAAACTCATGCAGTACGGATACGCTCTCGGGCTTTACCACGGACGTGCCCGACCTGATCTCCAATTTCATGAGCTATGGGAATGCCCCCTGTATCAATGAATTCACGGACGGGCAGGCGGCCCGGATGAGGGCCACCATCCGAACGGTGCGAAGTTCCCTGCTGCAGCAGGAATGCACCCAGCCCTGCGGGGAAAGCAGCGTGGCTTCGTTTACGCAAAGCAATCCCTATCCCCTGCCCGGTAATACGGTAATCTTCACCAATGCCTCGACGGGCGCCACCCAGTTCCAGTGGTCGGTCAATGGGTCGGTTGCGGCAGCCACTTTGAATTTCAGTTATACCTTCCCCGCTACCGGCACCTATGCTGTTACCCTGAAAGCGTATAACACCGATGCCGCCTGTTATTCCGATTATTCCGCCAACGTAGAGGTAACCTGTGGAACCATGGCCAGGTTCTATCCCAACAAACAGACCATTGCTTCCAAGGATTCCATAATGCTGGACAGCATCATCTTCACCAACCGTTCCGTCAACGCAACAGCCTATCAGTGGCTGCTCAACGATTCCCTGGTAGGCACCTCGCCCAACCTGACCTATACCTTCCATAACCCGGGGACGTATACCATGCGCCTGGTCGCTACCAATGGTTCCTGCACGGATACGACCGAGGCCTTCACGATTCCCGTCCTTGATCCCACGGCGGATGGATTGCCAACCCTGGAGGGCGTACATTGCTATAACCAGGACAGCCTGTTGGTCAGCCTCGTGGTTTGCAATAACGGATACGCGCCCATGCCTAAGGGAACCCCCGTGTCCTTCTATGATTCGGACCCTTCTTCCGGTCAGGCCCACCTGTTGGCGGGCGCACCCTGGTACTTGCCCGATACCCTGTTGGGCATGTGCTGCAACTACGCCTACACCATAAAATTGGGGGCAGGAAAAACGGGTTTGAATGTACTTTATGCGGTGCTGAATGACAGCGGGAATACATCCCCTCTTCATCTGCCCAATACGCCTATCCAGGAACTGAACTACGCCAACAATATCGTATCCGCGTCCAACTTCCAATTCCAACTGGCGATGGCCCCCCTGGACACGACGGTCATGAGGAAGACGTCCTTTCCTTTCAGGGTCACGGGCACCAATGGAGAAACTTTTTCACTGGTCTGGAGCCCGGGTCCGGGGTATAACCTGAGCTGCACCAATTGCCCCGCTCCTTTGGTCCAGGCGATGGACAGTTCCCTGGTCCGTGTCGAGGCGACCACGCAATACGGATGTACAGCCGTTGACAGCACGCTCGTATATATATTCCCTCCCGACCTGACGGTTCAGGTAAATGGAGCGGATTGTTATACCAATGACAGTCTCCTGGTTCACTTCACCATTTGCATGAACAATGGATATGATTCCGTGTGGGCAGGGATACCCGTCAGCTTTGCAGGAGGGCTCGATTCTTTCGTTACACCCGCTGCCGTGAACGGCTCCTGCGCCCAATACGTCATGGTCATCCCCAAGCCGGGAGGCGACACGCTGTTTGTCCTCGTCAATCAGTCGGGCGTGATTCCGGAAACGGATATGACGAATGACGGAAACGCCTTTTCTCTGACTCCCTTCCAGGTTTCCATTCAACCGGGGGATACGAGCGTCCCCATGGGCTCCTTGCTCATCCTAAGCCTGTCGTCCAGCGGAGGCACCACAGGGGGCATTTCCTGGTATCCGGTGAACGACCTGTCGTGCAGTGATTGCTTATCGCCCGGGCTCACGGTTCCCTTTACCCAACAATACCGGGCCATTGTCAGGAACCAATATTCCTGTATCGATACGGCATATGCCTTCATCAAGGCTTTCACAGGAGGAGAAGTGAATATTCCCAGCGCCTTCTCGCCGAACGGGGATGGAAAGAATGACATCTTTTATATCATGGGTGGCAAGAATGTACTGAGTATCCAGCACCTGGCGATTTTCAGCAGGTACGGCTCGGTGGTCTTTCAATCCGATAATTCTTTACCCAACGATCCCTCCCAGGGCTGGGACGGGACCTCTGGTGGGCATGAGGCTCCTCCCGGGACTTACGTGTACATGGCCATCATCAATTTTGCCGAGGGACGCCAACAGCTCTATAAAGGCACGGTGGTCCTGCTGCGCTAATTTTGGTATATTTAAATCATGTACACCATCTATCCCGTAGGGGAAAGGGCCATTTCTATCCAGTGGGGCGAGGGCATCGATGAAGCTACCAATGACCATATCCTTCGCTTGTTTCAATGGCTGAAGGAGAAAAACCTCCCGGGTATAACCGACCTGATTCCCGCCTATCAGTCCCTGACCTTGGTGTACGATCCTGTTTTCATCCGGAAATGCTCGGCAACTCCATCCGCCTACACGTGGCTGTGCAGGGAGCTGGAGCCCGTCCTGGATGAAGAGGAGGAGTTGCCCCCCGTTCCCTCACGACTGGTGGAGATCCCCCTATGCTACGATCCCAGCCTGGCTCCGGACCTGGGCGCTTTGTCCCGGGAACGCGGCCTTTCCTCGGAGACCGTGGTAAACCTGCACAGCAAATCGATTTACCGCGTATACATGGTAGGATTCCTACCTGGATTCGCGTATATGGGCAAAGTGGACGAGCGCATCGCCACGCCCCGGAAGAAAGAGCCAGTCTTGAACATCCCGGCGGGCAGCGTGGGGATCGCGGGGATACAAACGGGGGTTTATCCCGTATCTTCTCCCGGGGGTTGGAATATCATCGGCAGGACGCCTATGTCTATGTTCGATCCGCGATCTTCCGACCCGGTGCTTTTGAGAGGTGGCGATCGGGTCAAATTCATTCCCATATCCCTGGATACGTATCATGGGTATACAAGTCATTAAACAAGGGATTGCCGACAGCCTGCAGGATTCGGGCAGGAAGGGATACCAGCACCTGGGTATCAACCCCGGAGGGGTCATGGATGAGGTGGCGTTCCGGGTGGCCAACATGCTGGTCGGCAATGACGAAGGGGAAGCCGTCCTGGAACTGCACATGCCCGCGGGTTCCTTCCTGTTCGAGAAAGAAGTTCTGATCGCCCTGAGCGGGGCGAATTTCGGGGCGACCATCAACAGGGTGTCCATACCCATGAATACCCCCATCATCGTAGGAAAAAACAGCCTGCTCGAATTTAAAAAAGGGGGCAAGGGCGCCTGGTGTTACCTGGCGGTCAGGGATGGCTTTAACGTTCCCCGCTGGCTGAACAGTTACAGCACGAACCTGAAAGCAGGCGTTGGGGGATTTAATGGCAGGACCCTGGTCAGGCAGGACGATATCCCGCTATTTTCCCCGGGCATAAGTCCATCCATCGCGGGGATCAGGGACCTGGTCGTTTTGCCCTGGCAGGCGGATGTCCAGGCATTGTACCCCCCTTCCGACAGGATCCGGATCCTGGAGGGGCATGAATTTTCCTGGCTCAATGAGGCTTCTGGCCAATTGATGGAATCCCTGCCCTTCAGTATTTCCAATCAAAGCGATCGCATGGGATACCGGCTGAAGGGTCCGACCCTGAGAACCACAGAAACGCGGCAATTGGTCTCCACTGGCGTTACCCGGGGAACTCTGCAACTCCTGCCTTCGGGGTGTATAATCGTCCTGATGGCCGACCACCAGGCTACGGGAGGCTATCCCCGGATCGCCCACGTCATTCACGTGGACTTGCCAAGGATAGCCCAATTGTCCACGCACGAAACGGTCAGGTTCTCCAGGGTAGAACGTCAGGAAGCCGAAGACCTGATGCTCGCCCGGGACCAATATCTGCAACAGTTGCGCGGGGCCTGCGAACTGAGGCTGCAAAAATATTTTCAAGAAAATGGCACGGATAGATCTGAACTGTGATATGGGAGAGGGCATGCCCGATGATGCGCTGCTGATGGCGTGCATCAGTAGCGCCAACATCGCCTGCGGCCGTCATGCGGGGAGTCCATCGATCATGGAGGAGACGGTGGCATTGGCAATCCGATTCGGAGTAGCCATCGGGGCGCATCCGGGGTTCGATGATTTTGTCAACTTCGGAAGGGTCGAAGTTGTTTTGCCGGCTACGGAGGTGCGGATGCTCGTCTTGTCGCAAATTCAGGATCTGCAAGCCGTGTGTTTGCGTTCGGGGGCTTCGTTACGGCATGTCAAGCCGCACGGGGCTCTGTATAATATGGCGGCGCGCGATCCCGTCCTGGCGCGGGCCATTGCCGAGGCCATTGCCGAGGCCGATCGGCGACTGGTGCTGTACGGTCTACTCGGGAGCCATTTGATTTCGGAAGGACGTCGTGCGGGACTGCTTGCTATCGGGGAAATTTTTGCGGACCGGACCTATCTCCCGGACGGGAGTCTGACGCCCAGGTCTTCGCCGCACGCTTTTATCGAAGATGAATCGGAAGCATTGGCTCAGACCCTGCGTCTGATGGAAAAAGGAGCGGAAACGGTTTGCCTGCATGGGGACGGCCCAAAGGCCCTTGCATTTGCCGTTCGATTGCGACAGGGACTGATCGACAAAGGAGTCGACATCAAGGCGCCAATGGCTTCATGAAGAGGCTATCCCAGGCGGCCAGGGCGGGTTTGGGGGTCAGGGTCGTATCGGTGAGTCCTATCCAGGCGAAGGGTGCGAGACCGGCTTGGTCACTGGGAGGCCACGCGCTGATTTCCAGGTCCGTGAAAGTAAGCTGGAATACAGCGAGGGCATTCGCCTGGGCGAGGAGTTGTCCCTGGCGGTCGATATATGCCCCCTGGATTTGAGGGCTTGAATTTATGGGCCCGGCCGGTCCGGCAAAGCTGGCCGAGGTCCACCCACCTTCGGTGACGAATACGGGCAGGGGATGGTCCTGTGTGAGACGCGCGTAATAATTTAACGGAATATCGGACGGTGTTGCCCAACTGAAATAAGGATAGGAGGAAATGCCTATTTCTTTTACAAAGGGGAAGTCGCTAAAGTCCTGGTCGATCCCCTGGTACACCCCGCTGCCGGTCAGCTTTCCCCAGGCCACTTCCGCTTGTACGCTTACCCCCAGGGGCGAAGCACTTTGGCGCGCCTGCAGGTCCGAAGCCGCCCCGTTTGCGGCGGCCTTGACTCCCTGATAGATGGAATCGGGAGCGGCCGCCCGGATCAGGTTCGTTTCCAGGGCGAGGCCCAGGTGGTCGGGCTTCAGAATACTATCCACTACTTCGACAAAGCGCCGGTAGATTTGTTGCACTGCCGGATTTGCAATGCTGAGGCCAAGGGCTTGGAGGTCCGGCGCGTCCTTGGTACGATCCAATCCGTTTTCAGGATCGATATATACCCACAACTTGAATTGCTTTTCCCTCCAATAATTGGCAGGTGGCACACAATCGTAAAGAACGTATGCTATCGGGTCTTCTCCCGATATGAGGGAATCCCAGGGCACTTGAGTGCTTATGATACCTGCGTCCGCATATTGGGCACTCAGGTTCAGGGTTTCCACCAACAGGTTGATATCGGGCCTGGGCGCGGAGGCTGCAAATCCCATGCGATAAGTCCTGCCCTGAGAGCCTTGCCGATTCGGGGTGCAGGCCACGAATAATAAAAGGGGGAGACAAAGGAAAGCAGACTTGGGCATGTATTAAATAACGCTTTTTTGTCTCCCCTATTGTCCTTATTCGGAATGCGCCGTAAGCCAATCCTTGGCCATCTTGTTGGCGGTATCGAGTTTCAGGGCTTGCCGGTAAGCCCTGGTGGCGGCGACCGTATCCTGCATCCAGGCGCACGTTCTGCCCAGGTAGCTCCGGGCCTGGGCGTTTTGCGGGAAAAGGGTCGTATCCAGGCAACTCACCAGGAAAGCGTGTACGGTATCTCCCTGGTTGATGAGTATCCGGCTGAAGGTGGCCAACTCGTTTGGCTCGTTCGTTTGGCTCCGCAGGCTATCGGACATCCCTTTTAGGGTTGCCCCGGATAGGTAGGATAAGTGCAAGGAAAGCCAATATGTCGCCCTGTACTGGGGATGGTAAGGTTGGTTGTTGACAATCGTCAACAAATCCTTTTCAAGGGAAACCACAGGGGATTCGACGATGCGTCCGATTTCACTTTTGTTTTCGAAGACGAGCAGGTCGGGAACGTGGGCGATGTATTTGCCCCTTTCTTCATGGCCGGGAGATTGTTTATAAGCCGGGTCTCTGTAGTCCACCATCACGATATGCACGCGATCGCGGGGAACGTTGCAGGCGTCCAGTGTGTGTAGCATCCGGGGAACTTCTCTTTTGCTATCCGGACACCACGTGCCCATGAAAATCAGGAAGTCCTTTTGGCGCAGCAGCGGGGACAAGATTGTCGTGGTGGCCGTGTCCACTACATAGTTCGCGTAGTTGGGATTGAACCAGGTTCTGTAAGGTTTTTTTTGCAGGTCCTTTTCAGGATGCTGTCCCAGCAGCATACTTTCCCCATTCGATGCACGATGGGTATGCGCGCACGCGATTGTCAGCAGCACCAGGCCGCCGAGCAAATATATTTTTTGCATGAATTAGCGTTTGATTAATATACTCCAATGGGGCGTGCACAGCCGTGCCGCCCTTTATTTCACATTCGTATGGAGGTTATGCCCTGGGAGGGCGGAAGATGTTACCAGACCAGGTATATGCGTAATGATCCGCAAGCGGGGAGGGTTTGTATGTATTTCGCTTCGTGAGTGCGGCGATGTTCAGTAGGGATTGGGGAATCACATATTCATCCATGCTTAGGTTGAATGTCCTGGGAGGCAATTCCCTGGCCTCCGCTCTAAAAGGTAAGGGAATATCTTTTTCGCATTCGCAGGACGTGCCATTTGCCAGGAGCAGGTTGGTGAAGCGACACTCCACGTAGGCAAAGAACTTGCCGTATTGGGAAAGGAGTAGGGTGGCCAGCAGGAGTATGGTGGAGACTTGTCTCACTAGAGTGAATTTAACAAGTTTTAGGCAAACCTCCAATAAACACAGGGGGCTGAAAGCATTCTAATATATAAATATCTATTTTATGAAAAAGATGAACCTCGTTAAAGTACTGTTAGTGGCGATAGCCGCTTCGGTGGCATTCAGTTCTTGCCTCGTAGAAAGGGGACCTTACCACCATCATTACTACTACTACCACTAGTAGCCTTTCTGAACTCACGGGGACGAAGCCCCTTCTTCTTCAGGAATACCCGGTTGAAGTAGGTCAGACTGTCGAACCCCGACAAGTAAGCAATCTCGGCGATATTATCGTCGGTTTCGGTGAGCAAGTGACAGGCGTGTCCCAGGCGGATATCCACCAGGTAATCGGAAAAGGTTTTTCCCGTTGTCCGCTTAAAGAACTTACAGAACGCACTCTCAGACAAATTTACCAGCGCAGCAATATCCCGGAGGCTGATGTTCCCGGTGGAATGCGTCTGTATGTACCTGCACACCGTATTGATCCTGCTTTCCGCTTTCCTGCCCCTGGCCGCCTGAAAATAGGGAGAGGCCAGGGGCCTGGCGTTTTTAGAAGACAGGGAACCCAGGACCTGGAGGAGGGCTGAGATACGTGTCACTGCCTTGCATTGGGGTAGGCGCAGCAGAGAGTCCATATGCGAGGCGCTGGTTTTGGCCGCGAATTGGAGGCCTTGCGAAGACCGGACGAGGAGCCTGCGGATACGCTCACATTCGGGATACTGAAGAAGGGGCGCCGCAAACGCTTCGGTGAATTGAATGACCACGGCGGCGGATTTTTCGTCACTCACCCAGGTATGAGGGAGTCCGGGGCCCAACAGTACGAGATCACCGGCACTGAAGGGTTCATGACTGTCCCCCACCAGCCTTTCGCCCGATCCCTCCAGGATGAGGGTGAGTTCATATTCGGGGTGATAGTGCCACTGGAACGGAAAAGAGGGAACGCTGTATTGGTAAGCCAGGTAAGAATTTTGGCCCCTCTTGCTGTCGATATCCTCGAAAAATGGCCTCATTCTATCAAAAGTACCTTTTTTTTGTCAATAGAGTGCTGGTTTTTGGTTGTATAGTGGAAGGAAATACCCGCTGCTGTGGTTAGGTTTGCAGCAATGGTACGATTTTGCTTGGTCCTTTGCTATTTTGTTTCCTTCGGCGCTTCGGCGCAAAATGAGGTCATATACCACGTGTTCGAACGCAGTTTTTATGATGCGAACGGGGATGGGCAGGGTGACCTTAGGGGGCTGCGCCTAAAGCTGGACTATCTGCAAGACCTGGGTGTAACGGCGGTTTTATTGACACCTCTTTATTCTTCCGCTTTCTACCATAATTATTTTGCGGATGACTTCTTTAAGATCGATCCTTCGTATGGGTCCATGGCTGATTTTCGGGATTTGGTCCGGGATATCCATCGCCGGAAGATGAAGATTTACCTCGACATGGAAACGCAGTACGTCACGGATTCCAACGCCTGGTGGACGCAACACAAGGACTTCCTGGTATACGACGATTCCGCCCGCACCAGGCCCAGCCCGATCATCTTCGGCGCCACGGAATTGAAGGGGTATGATGGAAAGGTTAGGAAAGTGGCGATGGTGGATTTATATAATCCTGGCGTGCTGGCCTTCAATCAGCGCCTGTTTGGGTATTTCATTGCGGCTGGTGTTGACGGATTCCGCCTGGACCACATGATGGATGACCTGGACTGGAAAGGTCGGCTCACTGACCTTTTTACGCGCTTTTGGGCTCCGCTGCTTGCATCACTTCGGCGTATCGATCCGCATATCATCTTCATTGCCGAGCAGGCGAACTGGGGCTCATACGGATTCGAATATTTCTCCAAGGGCACGGTTGACCGCGTGTTCGCCTTTCGACTTGCAGGCGCTATACAGTCTTTCAATAAGGCTGCCCTCACGGCGGCGGCGGATTCGACCCTGGCGTTATTACCCCCCGGTAAAGAGCAGGTCGTATTTATTGAAAACCATGACATGGACCGTTTTGCCACGCGGGTGGGCAGGGATCCCGGAAAAGAACGCGTGGGCGCTGCATTGAACCTGTTGCTGGGTGGTATTCCCTCTATTTACTATGGGCAGGAACTGGGCATGTTCGGATCGGGTGGGTTCAACAAATTTGGCGTTACCGATGCTAATGATATTCCGCGCAGAGAAGCCTTCGAATGGTACGCTTCGGATACGGGCCGGGGAATGGCCCTGTGGTATAAGGGCAGCGGGGCGTGGTGGGACAGCACGAATTTGAAGCCTTTCGACGGCGTGTCGCTGGAGGAAGAGGAGAGGGATACGGCTTCGCTATGGCATTATTACGTTCGGCTGTTGGCGTTGCGGCGGCAATATCCGGCGCTGGCTACGGGCCAGTATGTGGCCGTTTCCAATCCCAATCCCTATGTGTTTACATTTTTCCGCGTATCGAGGGCTGATGCGGCCTTGGTTATGGTCAATCTTTCGCCCCTCGAGCAGCGTTTCCCACTGAGGCCCGGACGCCGCATCTTCGGCCCTGTGGACGTTTTGCCACCATACGGCGTGGAAGTTTCAATTTTAAAAGATAAATATCAATGATATGTTGGACACTGCAACAAACATACTCAAAGAGCTGGACGAACCCTACCTCCTGACCGATGAGCAGGTGGCCTTCTTCAGAAAGAACGGTTTCATCAAGTTGAAGCACGTAGTATCTCCGGAGGCGCTCCGGTACATGGACGAAACGATTACCCGGGAAGTGCACCGGCTCAACACCCAACACCTGCCCCTGGAAGAACGGGATACCTATGGAAAGGCCTTCCTGCAGATCATGAACATATGGGTCAAATCCCAACCCGTGAAGGAAATCGTATTTAGTAAAAGGTTCGCCAGACTGGCCAGCGATCTGCTTGAAATCAACGGTGTCCGGCTGTACCACGACCAGGCTTTGTATAAGGAACCCGGGGGAGGACAGACGCCCTGGCATGCGGATCAATATTATTGGCCCTTGTCCTCGAACAGGACGGTGACCGTTTGGATTCCTTTACAGGAAACGCCCCTACCCCTGGGGCCACTGGAATTCAGTGCCGGGAGCCAGGCCTTGAACGTTGGCAGGGACCTCAAGATCAGTGACGAAAGCCAACAGGTACTGGAGGGGCTGCTGGATACTTCGGGATTCCGGCATGTCATCGAGCCCTTCGACCTGGGAGAAGTGAGCTTCCATATGGGTTGGCTCTATCACCGTGCGGGAGCCAACCGGACCGACAAGATGCGGAAGGTGATGACGATGATCTATATGGATAAGGATATGAAGTTGAAGGAGCCTGAAAACGAGCACCAAATCAACGACTGGAATAGTTGGCTCACCGGTTCCAGGATCGGGGAAATCATCCGGACGCCCCTCAATCCGCTATTATTCGAATATTAAGGCTATGCAGGTTCAAATGATCTGTCCCTATTGGGGTATGGAAAGCCTGGGAGCTTCCGAATTCATGGACCGCGTCCGAGGCGCGGGTTATGACGGGATCGAAATCAATGTCCCTTCGAGTCTCGAATTCCGCAGGAACCTTGGATTCGAGCTGGACCTGTTGCGGGAGGAAGGCAAGGATTTCACTTTCATTGCCCAGCAGTGGGTGCCACCAGCCAGGGAATCCCCAGCCGAGTATATCCGGCGCATGAAGGCCCGTTTGTACGAGTTGGTTCCTTTGAAACCCACCTTTATCAACTCCCATACGGGCAAGGACTATTACTCCTTTGATGACAACTGTCGCATCATCGAGGCATGTTTACATATCAGCGAAGAAACGGGCATTCCCATCTTACACGAAACGCACAGGGGGCGGTTTTCATTTCATGCCGCCTCCCTGTTGCCTTACCTGGAGGAATTCCCGGAAATCCGCCTGACTGCCGATTTTTCGCACTGGTGCGTAGTATCGGAAAGCCTCCTGGAGGACCAGGAAGCCCTCCTCGAACGGGTCATTCCTCACGTGGATCATATCCACGCGAGGGTCGGCTATGAACAAGGACCCCAGGTGAACGATCCGCGCTCCCCCGAGTGGAGCAGGTATCTGGAACGCTTCCTCGGTTGGTGGGCTTCCATATTACTTTTCCGGAGAGACCAGGGGAAGTCCCTGACTACGCTTAGTCCCGAGTTTGGGCCCGTGCCTTATATGCAAGCCCAGCCATTTACCTTGCAGCCGGTGGGAAACCAGTGGGAAATAAATGTGGCGATGAAGGAAATATTGGAATTATGGTTTCGAAAAAGTTGATAGGATTGCTATTAATATACGGGGTTGCACGGGGGCAACGCTTTGAGCCGTTTCCGTTTGGCGCTGTCCGACCGGAGGGTTGGTTGAAAGCGCAGATTGCCGATAACCTTCGCGGCTTCACGGGCCACCTCGACAGCCTGGCTCCCGATTTGATCCTGAAGGACGACATCTTCGGACGTGATCGCCTGACGAAAGCCGTGAAGAAAAAAGACCTGGGCGTCGTCGGGAACGGCGCCGAAGTGGAAGTCCAATACCTGTGGTGGAACAGCGAAACGCAAGGGAACTGGTGGGATGGATTTATCCGGTCGGCGGTGCTTGCGGGAGATAGCGCGGCTTTGAGGAAGGCATTTTCGCATGTCCAACGCATCCTGGCCACGCAGGATACCGATGGATACCTTGGGGTGTACGACAGGGACCTGCGTTACCAATTCGATGGGGAAAACGGAGAGTTGTGGGCGAAGACCACCCTGCTCCGCGGGCTGCTGGCCTGGTACGCATATACCCGGGACAGCACTGTGTTAAACGCTGTGGTGCGCGCCGTGGATGAGGAAATGTTGCACTATCCGGCGGGAGCTTCCAGACCCTTTTATTCCGAAAAACCGGACGTTGGAGGGCTTTCGCATGGCCTGATGTTCACCGATGTCCTGGAGGCGCTTTATCGGCTCACAGGACGGCGCGCCTATTTGGATTATGCCTCTTTCCTGTACAAGGACTTTTCTTCTGAAACCCTGCACGAGGACGCCCAATTCGCCAAGCTCGTGGATACTTCTTATCATTTGCAGGGACACGGCGTGCATACATATGAACACATTCGCGCCGTGGCCGCAGCGGCATATGCTTCGGGCGATCCACAACTCATGCGGGCCCTGGATGAATTCCTGCGAAAGGTCGCCCTTGAGATCACGCCATCTGGCGCTCCGGCGGGTGACGAGTGGATCGGGGGCAGGCAAGAGGACCCCACGCGGACGGGGTATGAATATTGTTCGCTGCAGGAACTCCTGGACAGTTATTCCGATCTGCTGGGAAAAACGGGCTCCGCCGCGTACGGAGATAAGGTGGAACGCCTTTTCTTCAATGCCGCCCAGGGTTCGCGGGATCCCAATGCATCCTGCATCGCTTACCTGAAGACGGACAATTCGTATTCCATGCCGGGGGGACATGATCACTCCCGGTATAAATACAGTCCGGTGCACCAGGATGTGGCCGTTTGCTGTGTCCCGAATGCGGGCCGCATAGCACCTTACTATGTGCAATCCATGTGGATGAAGGACGTTCAGGGACCGGTGGCGACATTATTAGGTCCCTGCTCGCTGCATACTGTTTGGCAAGGGGTCCCTTTAGACATCGAGGAAAAAACGAATTATCCCTATGACTATACCATCACCTTTGTCGTCCGGGTCTCCCGTCCCCTTCCATTTACGCTGGCGATCCGCAAGCCCGGTTGGGCAGCGGCATTTTCTCTCAGCGCTCCTTACATGGAAAAGGACGGATACCTGCTGGTAACGAAAACCTGGAAGCCGGGGGAAGCAGTTCGCCTGGAGCTCACCCCCGCCGACAAGGTGGAGCGGGATCTGACGGGGTCCGTCTACTTCGTGCACGGACCCCTCGTCCTGGCTCATGAAATACCGGCGCGCGCGCGTGTGGGTCGGGGCTATCCGCTGACCGGCTTTTATGACTACACTTACGTGCCGGATAGCGTCGTGGGCCGCCCCGATAGCGTCGAGCGCCTCGAATATGCAGGGGGCGGGATCGAGGCCTCGGATAGAATGCGCTTTCGCGTCTCCCTGTATAATGCTTCGGCTGGTGGTCAGGAGTCCGTATGGCTTGTGCCCATGGGTGGGACCATCCTCAGGCAGGTGACCTTTCCCGTCAAACCATAAAGTCGACCATCGGGACCTCCATGAGCAGGAGCAGGGAGGGGGAAAGGGCGAGCACGTTTACCTTTTCCGCGCCTGAAATGCCCAGGCCGTCTCGGTAGCCCAGGTTTTGGCCCTCGACCGAGACGCTTCCTTCGATGACGAAAACGTAGAGGCCGTTGCCTTCTTTTTTCAAAGTATAAGGCTGGCTGGAGTCCGAAGGGAGGTTTCCAAGGTGGAACCAGGCTGACTGATTGATCCCGGCGGGCACCGGCGGCACGGCGGCCCCGACTAGTGGAGCGGCGGCCCCGACTTGAGGAGCGGCGCCCTCCGCGAGAGGCGCGATGACCAATTCCCAGGCGCCGGGTGTCGGGGGGAACGTATAATCCGCTTGTTGATAATGCGGCTTGACGTTGAGCCGGTCGGGGTATACCCAAATTTGCAACATACTGCAGGTTGCAGCGGCGTTTTCGTTGACCTCGCTGTGATATAATCCCGTCCCCGCGGAAATCACCTGGAGCCTCCGGGGGGTGGAAATGGATTCGGTTCCCAGGTTGTCCCGGTGTGTTACTTCACCCTCCAACACGATACTGATGATCTCCATGTTGTCGTGGGGATGGCTGCCAAAGCCCATGCCCGGCGGGATGGTATCGTCATTGATGACCCTGAGCGCCCCGAAACCCAGGCGGTCTTCGCGGTATCTGTCCCCAAAGCTGAAGGAAAAATAAGATGAGCCGCGGTCGGAGCGGACTTCGAAGCGATCGGAAGCCTTATGCAGAATGGTCTTTACCATGTGCGGTGTTTGCGCGTGTTAGAAAATAGGTAAGCTCGTTGAAAAGTAGGCCGCTCCCGCCTCCGTAGTGCTGGATCACGGGAACGCCCTGTTTCTTAAGTTTGGTCCGTACCTCTCCGATTTCCGCATCGCTTAGTCCGTTGGTGATAAGGATCATGTCCGTTGGCTCGCGGGAAAAAATGCTTTGCGCTTCCTCCACGCTTTGGGCGCCGATTCCCTGATACCTGGCTGCCTTGAAGTCGTTCAGGAGGCGGAGGACCGTTTTAAGTATGTCCGGATCCTTTCCAATGACCAGAATTTTTTTGACGGAGGGTTCCATGGCGCAAAGGTATAGGATTTAATTACCTATATTTCTGTTATGAAATGGCTTCTCGGTTTGGTGATGCTGGCCGGTTCGGCCTGGGCGCGCCCGCGCTCGTCGGGGGACCCGCATCCCACTTTGGCGATCGGCTCCCCGGCCCCGGACTTCCACCTGCCGGGGGTTGACGGCAAGACCTACTCTCTGTCAGACTTCAGGGACGCCAAAATTCTGGTGATCGTATTCACCTGCAACCATTGTCCCACGGCGCAAGCCTACGAGGACAGAATAAATGCCCTGGCCCAGGACTACCGTGACAAAGGGGTGCGTTTGGTTGCCATTATGCCCAACGATCCACGGTCGGTGCAACTGAGTGAAATGGGTTATACCGACCTGGGAGATTCTTTCGGGGAGATGAAAATACGGGCAAAGGACAAGCACTTTTCGTTCCCCTACCTCTACGATGGGGATACCGAGGCGGCAGCACAGGCATATGGGCCCATCGCCACGCCTCATGTGTTTATATTCGATGCGCAAAGGCGGCTCCGGTATTCGGGAAGGGTGGACGACGTGGAGAAACCGGGTAAAACGCCCCATACCCAGGATGCCCGTGCGGCCATCGAGGCCCTGCTGGCGGGGCGCGAGGTGCCCGTGCCGACCACCAAAGTTTTCGGATGCTCCATCAAATGGGCTGAAAAAAGCGATTGGAGGGCGAAAGTAGGTGCCGAATGGGCTTCGGAGCCCGTAGTACTGGATACCATCGGAACTGCGGCCTTGAAAGACGTGGTGGCCAATCACTCCGATTCACTGCGCCTCATCAATGTCTGGGCTACGTGGTGCGGTCCATGCGTGACGGAGTTCCCCGATTTCATTACGATCAACCGCATGTACCGGAACAGGGCCTTCGAATTCATCAGTATCAGCGCCGATGACCCCGGGGCAGGCCAAAAAGTGCGGGCATTTTTGAAAAAGCAAGAGGCCTCCGCTACCAATTACCTCTACGACGTGGACGATAAATATAAACTTATCGAGGCCATAGATCCCCACTGGCAGGGAGCCCTGCCCTATACCTTGCTGGTGGAGCCGGGGGGAAAGATCGTGTATGCCACCCAGGGACCCATCGACGCGGCTGCCCTGAAAAAGGCGATTGTAGACGATCCTTTTATCGGGAGATACTACTGATGGCGAGGCCACCCAAGAAACACTCGTTACTACGCCCCCTGGGCCTGGTTGCCGTGATTTTCTTTACCGTGTCGGGGGGACCCTATGGCATGGAACCACTCCTGACCTACGGAGGCAGGGATGGCGCGTTGCTGATCCTCCTGATAACCCCATTACTGTGGGATATTCCGACCATCCTGATGGTACTCGAGCTGAACGCCATGATGCCCGTGGGCGGGGGATATTACCAATGGGTGAAAAGGGGATTGGGTCTGCGATGGGGCTTTTTCGAAGGTTGGTGGACGTGGCTGTATACTTTTGTGGACCTTGCCATTTATCCCGTCCTGTTTGTCGAGTATGCTTCCTTCTTCATTCCGGGACTGGAGGCCTGGAAAATCCCCATTTGTCTTTTCATGATATGGTCCTGTGCGGGGTTGAACATCCTGGGCATTGTCCCGGTGGGCAGGGTCAGCCTCTTGCTGGGCGTAGCCGTCCTGACCCCTTTTCTCATCCTGTTCTTCCTTGGATTCGCACACCTGGGTCCCGGCGCGTATCATTTTACCCCGATGTCTTTCAAAGGTCTGGGGTCAACTTCTATCGGGTTGGGATGTTATACCGTGATGTGGAACATGCTGGGCTGGGACAATACGACGACTTATGCAGACCAGGTAGAAAGGCCGGCCCGGTCATACGTGATATCCATCGGGGTTGCATTTATAGGAATCCTGATTGTCTACGTACTGACCTTGCTGACGGCCAGGGGATCGGGGATCGATCCGGCTGTGCTTGGCGAAAAGGGTTTTCCGGCCCTTGGCGTCCTGGTGGGCGGTGCCTGGTTGGGCAGACTCCTGGCTTTGGGCGGCATGGCGAGTTCCCTGGGCTTGTTCGCCGCGGTGCTTTTGTCCGTTTGCCAGGTGCCCAAGGCCATGGCCGATGACAAGCTCCTTCCGGGAAAGCTCAGCATGCTGCATCCGCGTTTCGGGACGCCCTATATCTCCATTATCATTTGCGCCTCGGTGGTGAGCCTGATGATCCTGTGGACCTTCATCGACCTGGTGGTGATCGATATTACGCTATACGGAGCTGCTTTGTTTCTGGAATTCATCAGTCTGATCGTACTGCGCATCCGGGTTCCGGACGAAGCCCGGCCCTTCAGAATTCCAGGAGGCCTAACGGTTATTAGCCTGCTCTTCCTGTTGCCCGTAGGGATATACGCATTCGCCCTGGGAGGAGCCTTGTCGGATTCGGGACATGCCTGGAAGCCTGCGTTGTTTGCGCTGGGGTTGCTGGGAACTGCGGAATTGATCTGGCAGGTGCTTCAGCAAAGAAGAATCGAGTATATTTAACGCGCTATGTTCAAAAAAATCCTCCTCACCTTCCTGGTCGTCCTGGTTGCAATTCAGTTGTACCGGCCGGCCAAAAACCAGTCCAAAGAACCCACGCCTGCAGCGCTTAAGAATCACTATCCCTTGCCGGACAGTGTGGAAGTCCTCCTGGCAGCGGCGTGTTACGATTGTCATTCCAATAACTCCCGGTATCCCTGGTTCGACCAGGTGGCTCCCGTATCCTGGTTCGTGGCGTATCATATCAGGGGAGGAAAGAGGCACCTGAATTTCGATACGTACGACGACTATACCGTCAAGCGGAAGGTGAAGCGCCTCAAAGACATTGCCGAAACCTTGGAGAACGGAACCATGCCACTGTCTACTTACACCGACGTGCACAAAGATGCAAGGCTCAGCCCCGAACAGAAGAAGATGCTCATCGATTGGGCGGAAAGCCTGGCAAAAAGCATTGCAGACACCACCAAGGCGACGTTATGAGTATACCCCTTCGCAAAAGGCCGTTGGATATCGCCATCCTCGTGTTCTATGCGATCAACTTGTTTTTCATTACCTATATCGTGGACCTGGAGCAACTGGTGATTGCGGATCCGGCCCATTTCTCCTATCCCGTTTGGCCACCCCACGCTCTTGTGGATTTGGTACACTGGTACGGGAGCCGCTTCGACCCGGTGCTGATGGCCAGGCCGGCCTGGTGGAGGGCGACGATCTGGATCGATGCCCTGGTTTTTGGACCCTATTATATTTTCGGCCTGTACGCCTTTGCCAAGGGAAAAAACTGGATTCGTCTTCCCTCGATCATGTGGGCTTCGGTGATGCTGACCAACGTGACAATCATCCTTTTCGAGGAGGTGGCGGGAGAGGTCCCGACCCCGGATGTGGGGAGGGTGTTTTTGGCTAACGCGGCCTGGATTATTTTTCCATTGATCGTTCTGTATAGGATGTGGCCTTCGGACAGGCCATTCGATGCTAAAAATAAATGACCATGTTCAACAAAATGCTTTTTTGTGCCTGCGGGGTATTCGCCGTAGTGACCGCGTCGGCGCAGCATGATCCTGCGCGGGAAAAGAGAGTGGAAGCGCTGATGTCGAAAATGACGCTGGAGGAAAAGGTGGGCCAGATGACCCAGGTAACGATCGACGTGGTGCTTGGCCCGAATGTGACCATCGATACGGCCAAATTAAGGGAGGCGGTGGTAACCCACCACGTGGGCTCCCTACTGAATACCTCAGGGCATGCCCTGAGCAGGGAAAAGTGGAAAGAGCTCATCACCGCGATCCAGGAAGAGGCAGGGCATACCCGCCTGAAAATCCCTGTGATTTATGGAATAGACGCTATTCACGGGGACAATTACGTGTTGGGCTCGACCTTGTTTCCCCAGGAAATAGGGCAGGCTGCCACCTTTAATCCCGAGCTCGTCCGGCAGGCAGCGGAAATCACGGCCTACGAAACGAGGGCAGGTTACGTTCCCTGGAACTTTTCACCCGTCCTTGATTTGGGTAAGTCCCCCCTTTGGCCCAGGATGTATGAGACTTACGGGGAGGATCCCTATTTGTGTGCAACCATGGGCGCGGCCACTGTCCGTGGCTACCAGGGGGACCGACCCTATGACAAATACCACGTTGCCGCTTGCATGAAACATTACCTGGGATACAGTTATCCCCTGAGTGGCAAGGACCGCACTCCCGCCTGGATTCCTGACCGGTATATGCGGGAATATTTCCTGCCTTCCTTCAGGGCGGCCGTAAAGGCAGGTGCCGGAACGGTCATGGTGAATTCTTCCGAAATCAACGGTGTACCGGTGCACGCCAGCAAATATCTCCTTACCGATGTGCTGAGGGGAGAGTTGGGATTTGATGGTGTGATCGTGACGGACTGGCAGGACATCAAGTACCTCCACGACCGGCATCACATAGCGCCTACCCAGGAAGATGCAGTGCTGCTGGCGGTCAATGCAGGCATCGATATGAGCATGGTCCCCTACGATTATTCCTTTTACAATTACTTGTTGGACCTTGTTAAAAAGGGGAAGGTATCGATCGGGCGCATAGATGCTTCCGTTCGGAGGATATTGCGCCTCAAGGACGAACTGGGCCTGTTCACCCAACCCGTGCCGCACACCGAGGACTATCCCGATTTCGGCTCGGACGCGCATCGCCTGGCCAGCCTGCATGCAGCGGAGGAATCGATCACCTTGTTGAAGAATAAAGGGAATGTATTGCCCCTGGCAGCGGGCGCCAAAATATTGGTGACGGGCCCCACAGCGAATACCCTTCGGTCCCTGGACGGGGGATGGAGCTATTCCTGGCAGGGAGACGTCGACGATCAATTGGGGGGAGCCACCCATCACACGATCCTACAGGCATTGCAGCAAAAGATGGGTCAGGATAAGGTAGTCTATGCCGCCGACCCCGCCGGAGCAGTGCAGGCGGCCGCATCGGTCGATGCGATCGTATTGTGTCTGGGCGAATCGTCGTATGCGGAAAACCCGGGCAATATCAATGACCTGGACCTGCCAGAGGAACAGCTCAACCTGGCCGCCGAACTGGCAAAGACGGGTAAACCCATTATACTGGTACTTGCGGAGGGCAGGCCCCGCATCGTCACCTCCGCGGATGCGCTGGCCTCGGCTACCCTAACCGTGTATTACCCGGGCAACGAGGGCGGGGAGGCCCTGGCGGATATTCTGATGGGTAGCGTGAATCCCTCGGGAAAACTTCCCTTTACCTATCCGCGGTACGCCAATGCCCTGGTCAACTATTATCGCAAGAACCTGGAAAACGGGAATCCGGATGACCAACTGGGATACAGCCCCCTGTACGAATTTGGGACGGGGTTGAGCTACACGACCTTTACCTACAGTAATCTGAAGGTGGATTCAGCGACCCTGAGGGTATCAGTGGATGTACGCAATTCCGGGCAACGGGAAGGAAAGGAATCCGTATTGCTCTTTACGAGCCAATGGTACGCCAGTATTACGCCCGATTTCAAGCGCCTGAGGGCCTTTCAAAAGATTGACCTGATGCCCGGTGAAACGAAAACCGTCACGTTCGCGCTGAAACCCGCGGACCTTGCCTTTATCGGAGACCAGGAAAAACCCGTCATCGAATCAGGTACCTATACCATTCGCGTAGGCGATCAATCCGCGACCTTCCGCTATTCTTCGCCCATGCCCTCCAAACCTTCGGAAGGCAGGCTATAAAGGGTCTCCCAGTTCCGCAAGCGCTCGGCGGATTCGGGGTCGTGGGATGGGAGAAAGATCATGCCCTGGTGACGCGCAAAAGCCTTGATCCGCTCGTACGTATCGTGTGCGGCGCGGAAGCTCGCGTTGGCGCCCGTGAATTTCCCGTTCAACAACTGTTCCTGGGAATAGCAAACATCACCCGCGAACATCACCGGACCCGCATCGGTCTTGATCAGCACCGAAGCATGCCCATAGGTGTGTCCCGGGGTGTGAATGAGCAGGAGGTCCTCGGCGCCCGTCAGGGCATAGGTCCTTTCAAACATCTCATAAGGGCAATCCAGCAGCACGGGAACGGGCTGGAATCCTTGGGGCCAGAGTCGTTTCAGGGTTCCAAAGGGTTTTTCCCATTCCATACGGTTGACCAGGACGCGCGTACCTGGAAAATGCCTGAGTCCATCCGTATGGTCAAAATGAAGGTGGGTCAGTACGATGGTCTTGATCTGGCCGGGAGGGATACCCAGGCATTCCAACTGCGCATCGATTTCATCTTCCCTGCTCACCTGGAAATGGAATTGGGTTCGGTCGAACCAGGAAGGAATCATCCCCGAGGACCGGAAATAGTCAGGTTTCATCACGTCCGAAACTTCGCCCGTGTCGATCAGAAAAATGCCTTCCGGGTGTTCGATGACAAGGACCCAAATGGGTAGCCATTCCGTGAAGCGGGAATCCCAAATGAAATCAAGGAGGGCGCCAAGACCCCTGCTCCGGGCTTCCCGATACCGGCGTTTGACGGCAACCGTACCTGTAGAGATCAAGTGGAGGCGCAGAGGTCGCCCTTTAGTGGATAGTGTGATGGATAGCGGAGCGTACATGGACTACTACGCGGGCAAATTAATCGATTCTAATGGATTTGCGGAGTTTTTTGCATGGCAATTGTACTATAAGGGACATGCGAATCTTATGTGTCGTAATTGCACTCAGCCTCCTGGGGTGTCGCAAATCCCCCGATCATTCAGGGATAATGCCTTTTCCACAACCGGTGGGCACCCCATTGACGGTGACCCTGCATCCGGAAAGCCCGGGGGCCTTTATACCGGAATCTTTCCTGGGCTTTAGCTATGAAATTTCCGCGCTCACCGACCCGACTTTACTGGCTCCGGGAGATAGTATATTGCTTAACCTCTACGTGAACCTGGGTGGGGGCGTGATCCGTGTGGGGGGAAACAGCAGTGACGAGCTTATTTGGACGGGAGGACCCAGGACTGCCGCTACGGGTAATGATTCATTGACCACCACCGATATAGATCACTTCGCCGCATGGGCAAAGGCTTCCGGATGGCCCGTCCTGTTTGGATTGAACCTGGGAACCTATAACGTTCCCGGGGCGGTAAACGAAGCCCAATATGTATCGGGGGCTTTGGCTTCGTCCCTGTTTGCGTTTCAGATCGGCAACGAAGCGGACTTGTTTCACGATAACGGTCTGAGGCCTTCCACCTATACATACCGGAATTTCGACGCGGAATGGGAAGCTTACCGGCAAGGCATCCGGGCGATGCTGCCCACGGCTCCGTTTGCGGGCCCGGACGTGGCCGATAACAGGACCTGGATCGATTCATTTGCCCTGGAAGAGCACAACAATGTAGTCCTGATCGACGGGCACTATTACCGCACGGGACCGGCCAGCAATCCTTCGATTACGATAGAGACCATCCTCACCCCCGATGCAAACCTGCCCGGCTACCTGCAAACCTTCGAGGCTACGAACCAGACGTTCCGGATATCGGAATGCAACAGCGTCTATGACGGGGGTAAAACAGGGGTAAGTGACGTGTTCGGTTCCGCCCTGTGGGCCCTGGACTTTCTCTGGACCGTGGCGGAGGCCGGAGGACAGGGAATCAATTTCCATGGAGGCACGGGGGGCGCTTATTCCCCGGTCGTGCGTACCGGGAACGCGTGGACCGCACGCCCGGAGTATTATGCCATGCTCGCTTTCAAAGCGGGCAGCAGCGGGCGGCTCATTCCCGTAGACCTGGATGGGGGAAACCTGAACGTCAGCGCCTATGCCTGCCTGTCGGGCTCTTCCGAATACCTGACCCTCATCGATAAAGACGTTCAGCCCATTGCTTTTACAGTCATTCCCGGGAGCCCGGTGCAATCGGTTCATGTCTTGCGTCTGAGCGCACCTTCTCTCGGCTCACCCGCGGACAGCGTTACCTGGGGTAACAATCAGGTGAGCCCTGACGGGCGATTCATGCCGGGATCTCAGGAGCAATATGGGGGTACCGGTTCGCTTATCGTCAATGTATCGGCGGGATCGGCAGCACTCGTGATCCTCAATTACTAAAAATTGAGTAAATTCCGCCATGACCCCTGCCATCAGCATTAGCCATTTGTCCAAGACCTATGGAG
The DNA here is from genome assembly GCA_964544695.1 of uncultured Chitinophagaceae bacterium. Classification (GTDB taxonomy): domain Bacteria; phylum Bacteroidota; class Bacteroidia; order Chitinophagales; family Chitinophagaceae; genus Dinghuibacter. The sequence continues at coordinate 76,895 of CAZJDB010000250.1, read as the reverse complement.
GCAACCTCGTTTTGAAGGATATTTCCCTCGACATATATCCGGGCCAGATCATCGGGTATATCGGCCCCAACGGCGCGGGCAAGTCCACCACCGTCAAAATCCTCACCGGGCTCATCACCGATTTCGGAGGAGAGGTGACTATTGGCGGAAAAGACCTGAGAAAAGAATCCCTGGACATAAAAAGGATGATCGGGTACATCCCGGAAAATGCCGAGCTCTACGACGTGCTTACCCCCATGGAATACCTGATGTTCGTGGGCAGGCTGTACGACATGGAAGCGTCTGTCATCAGGGAAAGGGCGGAAACGATGCTTTCCGTATTTGATCTGTCGGGAGATCGGGACCAGCGCATGGATACCTTTTCAAAGGGGATGAAGCAAAAGGTCCTGATCACGTCTGGCCTGATCCACAATCCTTCCCTGATCATCCTGGATGAACCCCTGTCCGGTTTGGACGCAAATGCAGTCATCGTCGTAAAGGAGATCATGGGCCGTTTGTCCAGGGAGGGGAAAACTATTTTCTATTGTTCCCACATGATGGACGTCGTGGAAAAGGTGTCGGACAGGATCATTCTGATCGACCATGGGACCATCATCGCCAATGGGACCTTCGAGGAGCTGAAGCAAAACAGCGGTGATTCCCTGGAAAAAATATTCGCCCATCTGACAGGGGATGCCGACCTGGAAGGGGCTGCCGATAAATTTGTTGACGCCTTCGAACCCTAAGACGCGCCACAGGCGCGGCAACACAAAATTCCTATGCATAACTGGATTTTACGACTGGTGATGGCTTTTTCATTCTTGTGGAGGCGTCTGGGCGCCGACCCGGGCCAATTGCAGACCATCCTATGGGCGAAATTGACCATTGACGACAGGAGGCCAACCGTTGGATTCGCCCAAAGACAAAGGGCTTCCAACAAGCCTGTGAAGAACAGAGGGATCGCCACTATAGTCACTTCCCTACTGATGGGGGCGGTCTATATACTGATTTGCTCCAAGTTGGGCGATACCTTTACGTCGCTTGCTATGTATTTCCTGTTGTTCATGGTCTTGCTGTCCCTGACGCTGATTTCCGATTTCACGTACGTACTTATCGATTCTAAAGACAACTTCATTATCCTGCCCCGGCCCGTCAACGCCCAGACCATCCTGTTGAGCCGCCTCCTCCATATTTTCATTCACCTGGGAAAGATCGTGGTGCCCATGTCGTTTCCGGGTTTTATCTATTTCTGGGTCATCACGGGATTTTATGGAGCCGTATTGTTCGGGGTGGCTGCCCTTCTGGCCACCCTGATCTGCATATTCCTCATCAATGCAGTGTACCTGGTCATCCTGCGGTTCACGACCATCGAGCGCTTCAAGGATGCTATCGGAAGCATTCAGATCGTCTTTTCCGTTTTGATCTTCATTCTGTATTATTTCGGTCCCCGCATGGCCAGGCAAATGAACCTTAGCGAGGCCGTCCTCCTTGGTCACCGGTATACCTATGTTGCTCCTCCCATGTGGCTGGCCGCGCTGTGGGAAGTAGCCAGACACCCCCAGGGGCAATCCCTTACCTTGCTGTGCCTGGGAGCGGCCGGCCTGTTCCTCCCCCCGCTGTGCATCTGGGCAGTGGTCCGCTTCCTGGCGCCCCAATTCGATCGTAAGCTGGGCGGACTCGGCGGCGGTTCGGCGAAGAAGGTCCGGAAGAAATCGAGTGAAGGAAGAAAACCCCTGTACCAAGTTATGTCAGGGCTACTGACGCGGGGAAATGCCCAAGCCACTGGCTTCGAGGTGGCTTGGTTGCTGAGCGGGCGAAGCCGGGATTTCAAACTTAAGGTATATCCTTCCTTTGCCTATATCATCGTGTATTTCTTTTACTTTTCCCTAAACATGAATAAGGTCCGGGGACAAAGCTACCTGGGATACCTGGCCGGAACGAGGAGCTATATCCTCCTGATCTACCTGAGTAGTTTTGCCCTGATCACATCCATCACTTACCTGGTCTATTCCGATAAGTACAAGGCTGCCTGGGTATACTATGCAAGTCCTTTGAAAGTTCCGGGAGAGGTCCTGATGGGGGCCGTGAAAGCCATGATGGCCAAGTTTTTCCTACCCTTCTACGGGGTGGTGATGGTCTTTTCTCTAATTGTCTGGGGGCCCAGCGTACTACCGGATATGTTGCTCGGCCTGATCAATGTGACCTGGTTCGGAGTGCTAATGGGTTTTATTTATCTAAGGCGCCTGCCCTTTTCCGCACCTTTCAATGTCCAGGCGGGCAGTGGGCGCTTCCTGAAAAACCTGTTTATCCTGGGGGTTCCGGGGCTCACTGGACTTGCCCATTATTTGCTCAGGAAATATATGACAGCACCTTATGCTTTATGGATTTTCATAGTTCTGGCCCTGGGGCTTGCCTGGCTGATCTACGGAAGATATAAGGAATTGAGCTGGACGGAATTGGACTATATTTGACCTACCATACCATCTTGTTTGCTTTAGGAAATATAATACGTTGGGGTTTGATGCTGGGGTGCTTGTGTGTTGGGATATCCCGTGCGTCCGCGAGCCCTTATGTCCTTCAAAAGGATACGATCCCCCTTAAAAAAGACACGGTCCCTCCCAAGCGCGCCGCCTGGTGGAGGGACATAACCGATAGGCATACCCGCGATTCCCTACTCAGCCGCCTTTCGAGGCAAGACGCGGAGCCCCCGCCGGGTACGGAAACCCCCTTGCAGAAAAGTGAGCAATCTTATGTCGATTTCCTTTCAAGAAACCGCGGAAGCAGGAAAACCGTCATCCGGAACATTTATTTCCGGAAACTCCAGGTCTTCGGCCCCAGCAATATCTACGATACGTCCTTCAGCAGCTCCCTGAAGTTGTTGAAGATCGCCAATAATATGCACTATGATTCGCGGGATTGGGTGATCCGTCAAGCCCTTTTCTTCCATCGTGGGGACACAGTTAACGTATACGAGATGGCCGACAATGAAAGATACCTCCGGAGCCTTCCCTTCATCCAGGATGCACGTATCTATTTGACGTTGGTGTCGGATAATTCCGATTCAGTAGATGTCAATGTGGTCACCAAGGATGTGTTCGAATACGGGGGAGACCTGAGCGAGCTGAGCCCTACGAATGCCAAGTTCGATATATACAATAACGACCTGTTCGGGGCCGGCCAGTCCTTCACTTTCGGATTCCAATGGGATCAGACCCTGTCTCCCAATACGACCACGCAAGTGCAATACACGAAAAGCAATATCGGCGGAACCTTCATCGACGGCTCGATCGGGTTTACCTACCTGAACAACAACACGCCCCTGGACACCAATACCTATGAAGGTTCCTATTATATCATACTGAACCGTCCCTTGTACCGCAGCGTGACCCCGGTCATCGGGGGGATCGAGCTGGCCAGTAATTTCTCGATCAATATTCACCACCTGGGTGACAGCCTGTACCGGGACTACCGGTATAAAATTGTGGACGCCTGGGCCGGATACAATTTCCGCCCCGGCCTGAGGCGGAACGGGCAGGACAATAAAGGGCCCAGCCTGGCCATCCTCGCGAGGCACTATAACCTCTATTTCACGGACTATCCTACGCCCACCATTTACAAATTCGACCCGGTATACAATAACCGGAGGTATGTCCTCGGGGAATTCGCGATGTACAAGACCGAATTCTTCAAAGCCCATTATTTCTTTGAATTCGGAAGAACGGAGGACATCCCCCTGGGATACACTATTGGGTTATTTGGGGGAGGGGAGACCTGGGTACAAAGGCAACGGAGCTATACGGGGCTAAACCTGCAGAAGTTCTGGGTCACGTCGCAAAAGGGCCTGCTCAATACGACCTTCGGCATCAGTAGCTTCTGGCATGCCGGAACGGGCTCGGAGGATGCGGTCATACATGGGGAACTGGACTACTATAGCCGCCTCGTCAACTTTTCCTCGGGGCACCTTCGACAGTTCATCACTTTCGACTACCTGGATTGCCCGGATCCCTTTTTCTACAAGCCCTTGTCCATTAATGGCGGTTTCGGCATCTACGGCTTCTCGAACACCTTCGATACGGGTTATCAGCGGTTTAATTTCCGCTCCACCACCAACTATTACAGCCCTTTGAAAGTATACGGCTTCAAGTTCAATTTTCAGGCGACCATACAAACCTCTCAACTGGCGTACAAGAACCAGGATTTGTTCGACGGCCGGCTTTACGCGGGCTTCGGATTGGGCTGCGCGATCCGGAACGAAAACCTCACTTTCAACACGCTGAAGATCGACGCCAACTACTATCCTTACGTTCCTACTGGGATGCGGGGGAACTGGTTCTTCGAGATTACCACTGTGTCTGACTTCCGCTTCAACATCTTTCCTCTGACTTCTCCGGCCTATCTTAATTTCCGCTGATTTCCTGTCCCTAACTTCCTTGAGCGTTGGAGGAGGGGCGGTCGGGAATGCGCTCAATACAAAAGCGCATTCCCGACCGCCCCTCACCCCACGCGACGGCCCGAAACGACTACCAGTAAGCAACAGTCTATACCCGGATGTAAATGTGCCGCCATTCCAAAAACTTGCCGAAGCACCAGCAGACGAGCATATACGCGACCGCAAAGCATAGGGAGCCGAGTTGAGGCGGCGGGATTTTCATGAAGATGGTCGAGTCGATCCAGCCGGCGAGGTCGTGGTCGGGGCCTGCGGGGATCATGAAGAGGACTACGATCAGCAGCTCCGAAAATATATAGACGGCCAGGGGGTTTTTGCCGACGGTGACGAAGAAACCTGTCCAGCGTTTGATGTGCCCAAAATCAATAATAAAGATGAGGAAACCGAGGAGGATGAGGTCGAGTCCGACTGTGTTGAGGACGAAGGAACTGGTCCAGATTTTCTTATTGATTGGGAACACGGGGTTCCAAATCCAGGCGAGGATGATCAAAAGGGCGCCTACCCCGATCATCTTCCACACCGATCGGGCTACCGTACCATTTTTCTGGACGAACAGGCCGGCGTAATATCCTGCAACGACGTTCACGATGGCGGGAAGGGTACTGAGGATACCTTCGGGGTCGAAGGGAAATCCTTCCCCCCGGTACAGGTGGTTTTTTCCCAGGACGAGCAGGTCGAGCTTCAGGTCCGCATTCCCGTGCAGGGTAAAGGGGCCGGTGGTGCTGGACGGGGAAACCGGCCCCGGGTCTCCGAAATACCAGGCCAGGAACCAATAGCCAAGCAGGAAAATAACGGACAAGGCAATCACGACATTCCTGGACAGGAAATGGATCATCAAACTCGCGATACAGTAGCACAGCGCGATCCGTTGGAGCACGCCCAGGATGCGCGTATGGGAAAGGGGTTTCAAGTGTCCGTTCTCGAAAAAGGGGAACCAGTATAGCAAGAATCCGCACAGGAAGATGAGCAGGGTCCGTCTGAAGATTTTGGAAAGAACCGCGGCGTTGCCCTGCTCCTCGTATTTCTTCATGCTAAAGCTCATGGCGTTCCCTACGACGAAAAGGAAGGTGGGAAAAACGAGGTCCGTGGGGGTAAACCCATTCCAGGCGGCATGATCCAGGGGCCACCACGAGGGGCCCCCCGGCGTATTGACGATGATCATGAAGCAGATGGTCATCCCCCTGAGGACGTCCAATGGCAAGAATCGTTGTTTGGTTGTGGTGGTCATGTGTGTTTTGTTATATGGGTTTCCAGGTCAGGATCTCCTGGAGAGTATCCGTATTGCCGTAGGCGTTTACATAGCTGTAGTTCAGGGTGAACACGCGATTCACAGGATCGAAGGTGCATACCCCCATGTTGCTCAGGGGTATTTTACCGCTGGCTCCCTGGTAAGGGTCCGATGTGACAGTGACCAGGTTGGTTACCGGATCCACGGTCAGGTCCATCCCTATTCCGTAGTCGATATACGTTACGGCATCCCCTGCCTGGGCGATGACTGTATTGGGAGGATACAGGCCCGCCGTTGTGTCTGCATAATACAAATATTTATCCTGATTGATGTTAAATGTTACGCCCACTTCTTTCCGGTAACCCACAGAATGGTAAAGGCCGCAATAGGTATTCCCGTTCTGGACCAGCCAGAAGCCATAGCCGAAATTACTGCTGATGGGGATCCCCTGGGCCTCGGTGATGTGCAGGGGAAGTATGAAACCCGTATTAGTTCCCAGTTTAGTGGAGGACACATGGATGTGGAAGGTGCCCGTATCCTGACCCGCGGGGATGGTAACCTGCCAGGTCGTTATTGTATAATCGCTGTCCGGCAGCAGCGCGTATCCGTTGCCCGCTAGTTGTGCATTGAAATCGGCGGTATCCAGGGCCAGGGTTATGGTGACATCTTTACCGGCGGGATGGGGAGAGGCCAGGTTGACGTTAAGGGTGTAATCGGTAGGGGTATCCAAAACGGTGATCCAGGCGTTGGCGGGTGTGGGACCTCCCAGGGAAAACTGGGCGATCGTGCCGATATCAGAAAAGTCAGTATAATATTTTGCCGGTTTAAGGCAGGCCTGGAGCAGACAACAAAGTATAATCAGTCTTAGTTTCATAATACATGTGTTAAGGCATCCAGAAAATTTTGTTCGTGAATTGATTGATGGTTCCCTCCGCGTTCACGTTGGCAGCATTGGTCTGATATTCGATCTGCGGATACAACAGCCGGACAGGAGGGGTCTTGGATACGACATTGGGGGAGTTGGACAGAGGCAGATCCGAGGGATAAGCCGTCCTACGGAAATCGCTCCAGACTTCGAGCATGTCGATGCCATTCAGGGCCGCCCACTTCTGGACGATGATGGCCTCTAGTTTGTTGGGGGAAGCGGCCCAGCTAACATTGGGAATGGCCTGACCATAGTAGGCGGCCGCCGCACTGTCGGGGTTGTTGACCAGGAGGTAACTGTACGATTCGGTGATGGCCTGCTGGTATAAGGATTGGGGATCCGCGGAGATCCAACCCCTTTCTGCGGCCTCTGCCTGAAGGAAAAAACTCTCGGTAGCTGTCAGAATGGGACAACTCTGGGCGTCGCTTTGGAGGAGTCCTACCCGGGGTCCCGCGGGGGAAGTGCTGGTTTCGGGCATAAAGGCGCCAATGGACGAAGCGGAGGAAGGGGACGGCAACCCTATGGTGCCGAAGGGCGCGCCCACATACAGGTAAGGAGGAGTGCCTCCGTACCCTGTCAGGGGAGCGTAGTCGTAACCCAGGCGGACATCATTGGTATTGTTGAAGAAGTTGATCGTGTAAATGTTTGCCTTGAAGCTGATATAGTTCGAGGAAGTGCCTCCCGTGGAGTTGAAACCGAAGGCCGCAAAGAAGGGACTTTGCTGGCTGTTGTTCTGGGAGTAGCCGGGGTTGACCCAGGCATTTTCGCCGCTTTGGAGGAAGCCGTCACCTTCCGCCGCTATGATGGAAAGTGCGTTTTGTATATAAGTGGCCCTGGCCGTTAGCCCCGCTTCATGGAGTAGCATCCGCAGCTTGAGGGTGTTGGCGAATTGCTTCCAGGCGGTCATATTCCCTCCGAACATGATGTCGTCACTCGTGCTGGGCTGGATCACGGTAGGAGATGCCCCGTTGATCATGGAAATGGCGGAATCGATGGTTAGAAAAAGATCGTCGTAAATCGACTGGGCCGAGTCGTATTTCGGGTATATATTGGTAGGGATGGAAGCCTGCCGGTACGGCACGTCATTGTATACGTCCACCAACATCTGGAAATTCACGGCCTTCAATATCCTGGCCATGGCCCCATACAGTATTAGCGTACTGTCGGCGGAAGCTGCCGCCGTGATCTGGGCCAGGTTTCCCAGGTTGCCGTATATATCGGTCCAGATGTTTTGGCCGAACTGAGTACTGAAATTATAGTTAGCATAATCCGTAATGTCCGAAAATCCCTGGGTAATCGTCCAGTATCCCTGGTAGCAGCCCAGGAAAGGATAATCCGTCGTCACCACGGAGGCCGTCGTGTTCAAGGTCCCTGCCAGGAGTAACTGCGTTTGGATGCTCGTGACCTGGTTGGGGTTGCTGTTGTTGACGTTCAGGTAATTTTTGCTACACGCCGTTCCCAGCAACAGTACGAGCACTAAATATTTTAAGTTCATGTTCATGATTTAATGGTTTAAAAAACCAATGTCAGATTTGCCCCGTATGCCTTTACTGGAGGCGGTTGGCTGGTGGAATTTTGTCCCAAGGCATTCGAGTTGTCATCATTGAATTCAGGGTCTGTCCAGATATTGTCCTTGGGCCTCCAGGTAAACAGGTTCCTTCCGGTCAGCGTGAACGTGGCCTTCCGGATGATCTTAAGGTGGTGCAGGAGGGTCGAGGGTATCTCGTAAGACAGGGTGATCTCCCGGATCTTCCAGAACGCCGCGCTGCTCACGAACATGGAGGGAGGCAGGTAAGCAAAACCGTTCTGTCCCCAGAATAAGAAGATGTCGTTGATCGTCGTGGTGGTATTGGGCACATATTTACCGCCCTCCTGGATGACCGAATTAGGGAAGACGAACCGTTGGTGCCCCGAAGCGGCGGAACGTGGCGTCAGACCGAACTCATCGATATAAGGTTCGTTGTTGAATACCACGTTCCCACCCCGGTATTCACCGACCGCTGAAAGGGTAAAGCCCTTGTATTGAAAGGAGGTGTTGAGGCCTACGACGGTATTAGGATTGATCCGACCGAAGGGACGGGGGTTCGGATCCTGGCTGGGCAATCCCGTTACAGGATCGACGATGACCTGTCCCTGGGGGTCCCTGGCCCAGTCGATCACTTTCATGTAGGGATAAGGCATACCCACGATGGCATAGTCGTTGGTTACGGTGCCCTTGGACCCGGTAGACCCGGCAATATTGAGTTCCGTGGTTCCGGGCAGCAGGCTGACCACCGTATTCTTGGTCAGGGTCAGGCTTCCTCCCAGGTTCCAGCGGAACCCGCCGGGAAGCCTTATCAGGGGTGTGAGGTTCAGGTCTGTTTCCAGCCCTTTGTTTTCCATTTCACCCAAATTGGTGTATTGAATGGCGTAGCCGGTGACCGGAGAAATCTGGATGGGGACCGTTTGATTGGTGGTATTCTCCTTGTAGTAAGCCACCTGAAGGTTGATCCGGTTGTCCAGGAAACCCATCTCCGCACCCACTTCCCGGGACACGGTAAATTCGGGTTTCAGGTAGGGATTATAGATGGTCTGGTTGATGGCATAGCTCGTGACGCCCGTGCTGGTAAAGGGAAAGCTGTTGAGGACGCCGCCTCCGGCCACGGGACCGTTTTGAGTGTTGGCCAGGACATACGTGTTTTGCAGGGAATAGGGAGGGACATTGATATTGCCCACCTTGGTGAGGCTTGCCCTAAGTTTAAGGAACGAAAGGATTTTACTGTCCTTCAACCAGGGGAAGGCCTCTGTGGGGATAAAGGAAGCATCGGCTCCGGGGTAATAATAGGTCCGGAATTGCTCGGCCAGCAATGAACTTTGATCCCTGCGTACGGAAGCGTGGAGGAAGAGAAATTCTTTCCATCCAAGGGTAAGGTCGGCGAAGGCTCCGGTGGTCCTTATGGTTTGACGACTATCGCTGAGACTGGGGGATTGGGTGCCGCTGCCGATATTATAGAACCCGGGGAAGGCGAGGGAACCGCTGGTTTGGCTTGAGTAGCGTTGATAGTTGCTATTCGTCGTGTACCCCAAGATCAGCTTAGTGGAGAAGTTCCCGAAGGTCTTGTCCGCTGACAGCAGGGTGGTCGTATTCAGGTTCGTTTGGATTCCGAAATTATCGGTCGTACCGGGAGGGCCGGGGGGATAAGCTACGTAGTTGTCGCCACTGAAAGAGTAATTGTTGTATAGGATGGCGTCGTTGGAATAGGTTTTATTGGCCGTGGTGGATTTTCCATCCTGGACGAACAGATTTACACCCACGCGGTACTCTGCGGTCAGCCAGGGGGTGATTTGGAAATTCAGATCCGCATTAGGGGTAAAATTGTAATTGGTCTGGACGGACCGGGAATTGTAAATGTACCAGTATGGGTTCAGGGAGTAGGGGATGGGAAACCCATTGATGGAGGCGTCGACATAGTTGTTGATATCCTTGAAGGCGGGTACATTGATATTGGGCGGAAAACCCATGAGACTCGTATACGTATCGGTCCAGTCTCCGTCCTGGTTGACGTAGAACTGGCTGTAGGCTACGCCGATGGTGGCGGTGAACTTGCCGTATTTGCGGTTACCATTGAAACGGAATCCTGTCCTGCGCGACTCGTCGTTGGGCACGATACCGTTCATGCTGACATCCTGTACGGACAGGTAATATGAACCCCGGTCATCACCTGAGGAATACGTGATGTCGTTCTGGAAAGTATAACCCTTATTGAAGAAATCATATTTAGCCTTTGGATATGCTTTATAAGGCCCCATGAGCACGCTCCCGTCCCGCTGGGGGAAGCCCACGATGACGGTGTCCCCCGTGAAGGCAGGTCCCTGGGCCTGTTGCTCGAAAGGAATGTACAAGCGGTTCCCATTATAATCGGTGAAGAGGGCATAACCCTGCTGGTATTCACCCGCATGGGGGCCGAAGCTGTTTTGGAGTTCGGGCAGATAGGCTACGCGTTCCTGCGAAATCGTGGAGCTGATCGTAATGGCGGGCTTGCCCTGATTCCCTTTTTTGGTATTGATGATGAGTACCCCGTTGGAGGCGTCCGATCCATACAGGGCGGCGGCATTCGCGCCTTTGAGAACGGTGACGTTATCGACCTCGTTGGGGTTGATATAATTGATGTAACTCAGGTCTACGGGCACGCCATCCACGATCAGCAAGGCCTGGTTGTTCCCCAGGAAGGAACGGTTGCCACGGAGCACCAGGCGGGTGCTGGGATTAACGCTGTTGTCAACGGTGTTGATCTGGAGGCCGGATACCTTACCGGACAATTCGGTGGCCAGGTTGGTTTGCTTGTTATCGTTCAATTCCTGTTGACTGATCCGGGCGGTGGAATACCCCAGTTCCTTGGCTTCCCTTTTGATCCCCAGCGCGGTCACGACCACTTCGTTGAGGACCTTTTTCAGATCATGAAGGACGATGACCAGATCGCCTTCCCCGGGATGCACTTTGATTTCCTGAGACTCATAACCCACCGAGGATATCGAAAGCGTTGCATTGTCGGTCAGATTCAGGGAAAACCTACCCTGGGCATCGGTTTCGGTTCCCCCACCCGTCTCCTTTACCTGTATGGTAACCCCTGGTAGCGCGTTGCCCGAGCCGTCAGTTACCCGGCCTTTGATCGGGCCAGGTTGGACCAGGGGCGCCTGGATTTCGGTGGGGGATGGCGCCTCTTTGCCCAGGACCAGGATCTTATCTCCCCGCTGCTCGAAGACCCATCCCGTTTGGCGGGCAATGGCATCCAATACCGCGTTCAGGTTGGCTTTATCGAAATGGAGGCTGACGTCCCTGGCGGGATCGATTTCTGTCTTATCGAAATGGAATGACTTGCCCGTTTGACGGGCGATGATCCGAAAGGCTTTCTCTACAGGTTGATGATCCAGGGAAATGTGGATGTCGTTTCGGTCCTGGCCACCTGCCCATCCGGATAAGGGATGCGCAAGGAAGAGCAGGGACATCAAGACCCAGCCGGGGAAAGACCCCGGGGGCAAGAGCGATTTTCTCATGTGCAGTCTATTTTTTATCGATGAGTATGATCCGGTTCCCGACGCTATGGTACTGCAGGTGCTCCGTAACGCAGATCGTCCAGAGGATTTCTCCAACGGCTTCCCTGCCGAAATACCCGGTATAGCTCCAACGCCGCTTGCTGCTGCGGTTCTCCAGGTGGATATTGTACAGGTTGGCCAGGCTGAAGGCAATGTCTTCGAAGGTGGCATCCTTGAAGTTTAGAGCTCCCTGCCTCCAGGCGGTCACGTCGTCTTCGTTGTCGAAGTGCGTTGTGTCGGCTTGCCCGGTGGTTTTGCGGTAAGTAAGGTATTCATGGGGACTGAGCAGGATATTCCCTACGCGAACCTTTCCGGACATCAGGGCCACCATGGTTACGCTGTCGCGGTCATAGGAACGGATATCGAAGGAGGTCCCCAATACAGTGGTGGTCAGTGTTCCCGTCACGACGGAGAAGGGCTTTTCCGCGTCGGGGGCTACCTGGAAATAGGCTTCCCCTTTTTCCAGGCGCGCTTCCCGGTCTTTGTATACGAGCCTGCTGTTTGCATTCAACTGCACCACGGTTCCGTCCGGTAGGGTGTCCAGGCGCATTTCAGCGGCTGCCGTTTCGATGGTGACCGCCTCAGGGCAATTGCGCAGGCAGATCGCCCTCCAGGCCAGAGGCGCCAGGAGTAAGGCGGCGGCTGCCGCGGCCATCCAGCGCCAGGAAATACGCCGGGGCGTATTCCTTTCAGCCAGGGTGGCTTCCAGACGGTGGCTAACTTTTTCAAGGCTGGCGGATATATCCGGCTCACCGGGGGGGGCGCCCCCCAGGCTTTCGTACCATTCTTCGACGATTCGCTTTTCCTCGGGAGTGCACCGGTCATCGCGGTACTTTTCCAACAGAGCATCCAAATCGTCGATGTGCATATGTATATGAATCGGCCCGGAGGGGAAAATGTACCATCCCACCGGGAAAATTTTTCGGGGGGCCCTCTTCAGGGGGACCGGCGCCTCAGGAAGGAAATTTTTCGCGGAGGATCCGGAGAGCCTTGCTGATTTGATTCCGGACGGTTTGATGCGACAGTTGGAGCTTTTGGGAAATGTCCAGGGTGGACAACCCTTCATAACGGCTGAGTAGGAAAATGGTCCGGACGCTGCCAGACAGGGATTGAATGTGCCGGTGGATGGCCAATTCCTGGTCCCTCGCCTGCAGGACATCGACCAGGGACGCTTCGGGTTCATCGAACTGGCGGATCAGGGTCTCCAGGTGTTTTTTGTGCATGCCCGACAAGCGGTAGTAGTCGATGACCTTGTACCGGAGCATACCATGGAGATAGGCCTTCAGTGATTTGTCGGGATCGAGGGATTCCCTGCCGGTCCATAATGCGGAAAAGATCTCTTGTAACATGTCTTCGGAAACCTCCCTGGAACCCGTTTTCCGGAAGGCTTGGACGAAGAGCATCCGCGCATATCTTTGGTAAATTTCCGAAAATGCCTCCTTGTCACCCTGGCGCAGGGCACTCAACAAAGTTTGATCGTCCATGGAGGGAATCATGGCATGCATCCTTGAATAAATGTACTCTTTTTTCCTTTACCTTCGGCTATGCAGTTCCTGGATGATCAATTCCTGCTGAATACGGAAACCGCTCGCCACCTGTACCATGAATTTGCGGTCGGGCTGCCCATCATAGACTACCATTGCCATTTATCCCCCGCCCTGATCGCTTCCGACCACCGCTTCGAAAACCTGACCCAGGCCTGGTTGGCAGGAGACCATTATAAATGGAGGGCGATGCGCGCCAACGGGATCGCCGAAGGGTATTGCACTGGTGACAAACCGGATGCGGAAAAATTCGACCAATGGGCGGCCACGGTCCCCTATACTTTACGAAACCCCTTGTATCACTGGACCCACCTGGAACTGCTACGGTATTTCGGGATCGATGAGGTTTTGAACCCGGCGTCTGCCGGGCGCATTTACAAGGCGGCCTCGGAGATGTTGCGCACACCCGGCTTTTCGACGAAGGGATTATTGGCGAAAATGAATGTCGAAATCGTTTGCACTACGGACGATCCGGCTGACGACCTGGAGCATCACCGGGCGATCCGCGAATCGGGCCGGGTAGCAGGTGGCGCAATGGGCTCAGCGGCCGGCGCGACGAAGGTCCTCCCGGCTTTCCGGCCCGACAATGCATTGCTGGTGGATGACCCCGGAGTATACAATACCTATTTGAACCGACTGGAAGCGGCTTCAGGAATTTCCATTTCGGGATACGACGACCTGCTAAGGGCTTTGAAAAGCCGACACGATTTTTTTGCGGCCAACGGATGCTCCATATCCGACCATGGATTGGAGGAATTATATGCGGATGATTTTTCGGAGGCGCAGGTCAAACGCGTTTTCGATGCCGTCCGCTCGGGTAAAGTGCCCGATCGTGAGGGCGCCAGGGCATTCAAATCAGCCCTGTTGTTGAGACTTGCCGAATGGGATTGGGAAAAGGGCTGGGTCCAGCAATTCCACCTCGGGGCATTGCGGAACAACAATACGAGGAAGTGGAGGGAGTTGGGTCCGGACACCGGTTGGGATTCCATCGGGGACTTCTCACAGGCCAGGGCCCTATCTCGCTTTCTGGACAAGCTGGATACGGGGAATCACCTGGCAAAGACCATCGTGTATAATATAAATCCATCCGACAACGCCGTGATGGCAACCATGACGGGGAATTTCAACGACGGCTCTTTACCTGGAAAAATCCAATTCGGAGCGGCGTGGTGGTTCCTGGATCAGAAGGATGGAATGACCCAACAACTCAATAGCTTATCCGATATGGGATTGCTCAGCCGTTTCGTGGGAATGCTCACCGACTCGCGAAGCTTCCTTTCCTATCCGCGCCACGAATACTTCAGGAGGCTTTTGTGCCGCCTTTTCGGGGAAGACGTGGAGAACGGAGAACTGCCCCGGGATTTGCCCTGGATCGGGAAGGTCATCGGCGACATTTGTTACCATAACGCCCGGAATTATTTTGGATGGAACCTCTAGTGTTTTGTTTCGGCGAAATCTTGTTGCGCATGTCACCCGTGCTGGGCGGTCAATGGCTGGCCGATGCGCAGATGCCCGTATATGTGGGGGGCGCCGAGGCCAACGTGGCCAGCGCACTGGCCCGATGGGGGCTTCCCGTGGTCTACGGTACGGCAATGCCCGACCATTATTTGTCCAGGGAAATCGAGAACTATCTTCAAGGCCTGGGCGTTCGACCCTCGGTGGTTTGGACGGGCGCACGGCTGGGAACTTATTACCTTCCGCAAGGCTCGGATCTGCAACACGCCGGCGTGATTTATGACCGGGCGTATTCTTCGTTTGCGGGCCTGGAACCAGGGATGATCGATTGGGATACCGTGCTGAAAGGAATCACATGGTTCCACTTCAGCGCGATAAGTCCCGCCCTGACGGCCCCTGTGGCCGAGGTTTGCCGGGAAGCACTGGAGGTGGCCACGCGCCTGGGGATCACCATTTCGGTCGACCTCAATTATAGGGCGAAGCTGTGGCAATACGGAGCGTCGCCGACCGAAGTCATGCCCGATTTGGTGAGCAATTGCGATGTCGTGATGGGCAACCTGTGGGCAGCCGAAAGCTTGTTGGGCATTCCCATCGATCCCTTTGTTCACGCCTCGGCATCCTATCTGGAACATGCGCGAATCACTTCCGAAGAAATCATGCGCAGGTTCCCCAGGTGCCGGTACGTGGCCAATACCTTCCGTTTCGAGCTGGAAGGCCTGAAGTATTTTGCCAGCCTGGCCGGCAAGGATTCCATGAGTGTTTCGCGGGAATATTTTACCCCCACCGTCGTCGACAAGGTGGGCAGCGGAGATTGTTTCATGGGTGGCCTGATATTTGGACTTTGCCAGGGGTGGACGCCCGGGAACGTCATCGAATTCGCCGCCGCGGCTGCCTTCGGAAAGCTGCAGGAGCTGGGAGATTCCACACGTCAAACCGTAGCACAGATTATGAACAGATATGCACAATAACGACCACCCCATATTCAAAAAGATCAGGGAGCAGGGCCTCCTGCCCCTGTACTTCCAACCTGACCCCGAAGTATGCGAGGCCATCCTCAGGGCTTTGTATGAAGGAGGCAGCCGGGTCGTGGAATTCACCAACCGGGGCCCCGAGGCGCTGAAAAATTTCGCCCGTTTGCGCCGCCTCGACTTGCCGGGTATAACCCTGGGCATCGGGACCATCAAAACGGGGGAACAGGCGCGTCAATTCCTTTTGGAAGGCGCAGACTTCCTGATCTCACCTGGAGTGCCCGACGAAGTGGGCGCGGTGGCGAATGTCCACAACCACTACTGGGTTCCGGGGTGTATGACTCCTACGGAAGTAATCACGGCCGAAAAAATGGGCGCCTCCCTCGTCAAGCTTTTTCCAGGAAACCTGCTTGGGCCGGCCTTCCTCACCTCGATCAGGGATTTGTTTCCGGAAATGGCCTTCATGCCCACGGGGGGCGTCGAGCCCGAACGGTCGAACCTCGAAGCCTGGTTCAAGGCGGGCGTGGTCGCGGTGGGGATGGGCAGTCGGCTGATCAATCCCGCAGCCACGGCGACGCTCGCGCAGGATACGAAACGGGTCCTGGAGCTCATCCGCGACATCCGGAGTAAACCCTAACGGAAGGCGATCCGGGCCTGAGCCTAACGGAAGGCGACCCGGGCCGAAGCCTAACGGAAGGCGATCGTTTTGTTCAACAGATAGTTCCAGATCACCACCACGCCCACCGCGATGGCCTTGCTCAGGTAAAAATGCAAGCCCAATTTCCGGTTACAAATCCAGATCACGAGGTTGTTGAGCAGGAGTCCGCCGAAGGAAATGAGCATGAACAGCGAATATTGCTGGAGATAGGCGTGGCTGGTGTTGCGGAAAGTCCAATACTTGTTCCAGAAGAAGTTATTGGTGGCAGCCAGGGTGAACCCAATGGAACTGGCCAGGTATTGATTCCACTTTGCTTTTTCCCGCAGGGCCCAGGTTACGGAAAAATCAATGACGGTGCCGCCGACCCCGACGGTACCAAACCGGATCATTTCATAGTAGGGGAGCATATAAAATCTTTAACAGAATCAGGTGAAACATTTCTGAATATGGTGAGATATACAGCTTCGGCAACGCGGCCTCCCCGGTATACCGCCACGGTATCCGTTCGGACGGAATCCTTACGGATGAAGGAAGGGAGACGGTCTACCCCTTGGTATTCCCGGCTGTTGGTCAGGAAGCAATAGTCCGTTACCCGGGACCAGTCCCTTTGCCGGTTGACCCAATAGAACTGGTGAATGTCCCTGAGGGATCCCAGGACCAAGGTTTCCTTTCCCAGGGGTCCGGCTACATAAAAATCCACGTGGGCGCCGTTGAACCAATTTACCTGGAGGAACTGATAGTTGGGGCCCAGGTCGCCCCTGCGGACGAGGCCGGAGAGCAGGCTATCTGCGGCGTTTCGTGTCTTGGCCCAGCCGTATAGGTCAAGCGTGAAGTCGTCCTTGCTCTTTGTGTTCGGGAGACCGGTGTTGATTACCACGATACCCGCGATGATGAGGGCCGCGGTCAGGCCGACGCAACCCCTGAGAATGCGGGGCGCGGCCGCCCTTTCCACCAGCCACGCTGCCGGAAAGAGCATAAGTGAAAAATAGGCGGGTCCTGTCCAATGGGGCAGCGTTTCCCTGCGCATGCTCAGACCCCACACGAAGACAATCAGTGGGAGGCTCATGCATAATAGGAATCGCACTTTCACGGGTTCGAGGTAGCGACTTCGCCGGTACGCGAATAACGCCGCGATGATGAGCCCTACCACCCAGAGGGAATTGTAAAACCATTCCCCCAGGATTTGCTGAAACAAATTATCCCAATGGATCGCCTGCACCGTTCCCAGGGGCCGGTTGCCCTGGTAAACGAAAGAAGCCCAATCGTGCTGGCTGTTCCAATAAACAATGGGGAAAAGGCAAACGAGCGTAATCAAAGCGCCCAGGTAGAGATAAGGGTTAGCCAATTGCTTGCGCGCCGTCGTCAGCACATACAAACCCGCTCCCACCCAAAGAAATACGCCATGGTATTTGGAAAGGATGGCCAGACCGGCGAACAGACCGAAGAGTAGCCAATATCGGCGCCCGGAAGTCTGGAATTGCACACTCAGGCTGTATAGGGCCAGTAGCCAAAAGAACGACTGGGGCGTATCCGGAAGGATGAATACCCCGCAGATCACGGTGACATATATCGAAGAAACGAAGAGAAGGGCGGCGTAATACCCGCACAGGGCGTTCTTCAGGCGTGTGCCCAGCAGGAAGGCAATATAAATATTGGCAGTGCCAAAGACCAGTGCGGGCAACCTCATCGCCAGGGCGTTATTCGCCGGTAGACCCAGGTTCAGCAAGCGGACAGCCCAGGCAAGCATGGCGGGGTGATCGAAGTAGCTCCAGGCCGGAAAGCGCGGATACAAGGCATAATAAGCTTCATCATTCCCCAGTTCTATGGAAGTAGCGGTAAGGATGCGAAGGGCCAGGGAACATGCCATCAGGATCAATACCTTTTTTCTCGCTTCCTTTTTTTCCATAAGCGCCTTCCGGCTGGTTTGCTGCAAATGTAATTATTAGCGTATTTTAGAGACACCTAATATGGGAGTATATGAAAAAAGGATTGCTTGCCCTATGTCTGGCTTGCCTTTTAGGGGGAGCCACCAAGCCTCTGCCCCGCGTCCTGGTGTTCAGTAAAACGGCCGGGTACAGGCATGCTTCGATCGGGCCGGGTAAGTTGGCCATCATGAACCTTGGGAAGGAACACGGATTCGCCGTGGATACCACGGAAGACGCCTCGGTGTTCACGGATGACAACTTGAAAAAATACGGCGCCGTCATCTTCCTTAGCACTACCGGGGACGTGCTGGATACGCTTGAGGAGATGGCCTTCGAACGCTTTATCGAATCCGGGAAAGGATTCGTGGGCGTTCACGCAGCCACCGATACCGAATACGGCTGGCCCTGGTATGGAAAACTCGTGGGCGCCTACTTCCTGAAACACCCCGAGCAACAACAAGCGACTTTGCATGTCATCGACTCCACGGACATCGCGACAAGGGATTTGCCGACTACCTGGAGCCGCTTCGACGAATGGTACAATTTCCGGGATATCCAACCCGATCTGCACGTGCTGATCACGATCGATGAGAAAAGTTATAAAGGCGGATTGAATGGAGACTTCCATCCCATGGCCTGGAAGCACACTTATGACGGAGGGAGGGCCTTTTATACCGAGCTCGGGCATACGGATGCCTCGTGGTCGGATCCCCTCTACCTGGGGCATGTGCTGGGAGGGATCGAATACGCATTGGGGAGGTCCAAATGATGCAGGTTAGCACCGAAGACTTCATTAAAATAGCGGTGTCCATCGTCCTGGGCGCCTTCCTGGGGCTGGAACGCGAATACCGCAGCAAGGCAGCAGGTTTCCGCACCATGACCATGATCAGCCTGGGGGCCTGCCTGTTCACCATCGTATCCCGTTTCATGGGAGCTCCGGGCAGCCCCGACAGGATCGCCTCCAATATCGTGCAGGGCATTGGGTTCCTGGGTGCGGGGGTCATCTTCAAGGAAAACGGATCGATTTCAGGGCTTACGACCGCCACGGCCATTTGGGTAGCCTCTGCCATTGGAATGACGGTGGGGGTGGGAAATTATTCGCTGGCTGCCGCCACTACCCTCGGGGCTTTGGTGGTGCTTGCTGGGTTCGAATATATCCAGAAGTTCGTGGACAGTCTGAACCAGTACCGGAGCTATAAGATGACCTTCCATGCAGAAACGCTCAAATCGCGGCAACTGGAGGACGACTTCAAGCGAATGGGGATCGGATTCACCAAAGTAAAGGAAAGCCGGGACAGGGATCAGGTGACCGCCTGTTATGAGCTTCGAGGAAAGGCCAGCCGCTTCGTGCTGCTCGATCAGCACTTGCTCGAGGATTCCCGCATCCTGACCTTTGACAACTGATCGCTATTTTTGCGTCAAAGATTGGAACCATCATTCTAAGCAATCCCATAGAGTACCTGAAAGGCGTTGGACCCCAGCGGGCGGACCTTCTGAAAAAGGAATTGCAAATATTCACTTTCGGAGATTTGCTCGAGTGCTTCCCTTTCCGCCATATCGACAGAACCCAGGTTCGTCCCATCGCAGAGCTTTCTTCCCAACTGGAATACGTGCAGGTGGCGGGTGTCGTCCACAGCCTGGAAGAACAGGGGGATAAACGATCCAGGCGACTCGTTGCCCAGGTCTCCGATGGAACCGGGTCCCTGGAACTGACCTGGTTCCAGGGTATATCCTGGGTTCATAAGCAGGTGCAGGCGGGCAGCCGGTACCTGATTTTCGGGAAGCTGGGCTTTTTCATGGGACGACCCCAGATCGTGCACCCGGAGCTGGAGGTCTTTGCCCCGGAAAAAATGAACGGAAAGTCTTTCCTGGAACCGGTATATCCCAGTACGGAGAAGCTAAAGGCCAGGGGGTTGAATGGCCGACAGATCGCCAAACTGGCTTTCCAATTGTTCGAAGCATTGACTCCGGCCGATATCCCCGAAAACCTCCCGGGGGACCTGATCCGGAAATTTGATTTCCCTTCCAGGTACGACAGCTTCCGGCAGGCGCACTTTCCAACCGGTGCGGATGCACATAAGAAAGCCTTGGACCGCTTGAAATTCGAAGAGTTCTTTTTTTCCCAAATCCGCCTGAACCTGATTCGCCTGGAGCGTCACCGGGTCTCGCATGGCCCCGTGTTCACCCGGGTGGGGGACCTGTTCAATACCTACTTCAGGGACCTCCTGCCCTTCGAGTTGACCAATGCCCAAAAAAGGGTGATAAGGGAAATCCGGAAGGATACGGGTCTGGGTCGCCAAATGAACCGTCTGCTTCAAGGCGATGTGGGTAGCGGGAAAACCGTCGTAGCTGTCCTGACCCTGCTGTTGTCGGTAGATAATGGATTTCAGGGTTGCCTCATGGCCCCTACCGAAATTCTGGCCCAGCAACACTTCGATGATATCAGCCGGGCGCTGGCGCCCCTGCCGGTTCGCGTGGCGTTGCTGACGGGCTCTACCCGGGGCCGCGAAAGAAGGGAAGTATTAGAAGGGCTCAAGGGGGGAAGTATCCACATCGTCGTAGGTACGCACGCCCTGATCGAAGACAGCGTGGTTTTTCACCAACTGGGCCTGGCCGTCATCGACGAGCAGCACCGTTTCGGGGTAGCTCAAAGGGCCAGCCTGTGGAAGAAAGGGGTGCTCCCTCCCCACATCCTGGTTATGACGGCCACTCCCATCCCCCGGACGCTCGCCATGACGGCCTATGGGGATCTGGATTACAGCGTCATGGATGAACTACCTCCCGGACGCTTGCCCATCGTGACCGTTCACCGGTATGATTCCGTCAGGGCCAGGGTCATGGATTTTATCAAATCCGAAATTATGAAGGGCCGTCAGGCATATATCATCTTCCCACTGATCGAGGAATCCGAGACCCTGGACTACGAGGACCTGATGAAAGGATACGAAAACGTCAAGGCTTATTTCCCCGAACCCTCCTATTGGATCAGTATGGTGCATGGAAGGCAAAGCGCGGACATCAAGGAAACGAACATGCAGCGTTTCGTCTCGGGGGATACCCAAATCATGGTCTCGACCACGGTGATCGAGGTCGGGGTGAACGTGCCCAATGCCAGCGTCATGGTCATCGAAAGCGCCGAAAAATTCGGGCTTTCCCAACTCCACCAGCTCAGGGGAAGGGTAGGCAGGAGTTCGGATCAGAGCTATTGTATACTGATGACCGGAAGCCGGCTGGCCGCTGAAGCCAGGGAAAGGATCAGGATCATGACCGCTACCGGCAATGGTTTTGAGATCGCCGAAAAGGATTTGGAGCTCCGGGGGCCGGGGGATATAGAAGGGACAAGACAAAGCGGCCTGTTAAACTTCAAGCTGGCTTCGATAGTCCAAGACAGGTTATGGCTGGACCTGGCTAAGCAAGAGGCGGTCCGGATCACCGGGGAGGATCCCGACCTCTCCCTTCCAGGCAACCGGATCATTCGCGACTTTCTTTTGTCTAAGAAGGGTAAAACAGCCTGGAGTAAGATATCTTAGCACAACTTTTGCGCCTGTCAGATCGTTTATAGGCGCTTCGGCGCCACCACAAAGAACCATGAGTAAAATGCCCCTCCCACGGAAAGGAATTCCCCTCCTGCTGCTGACCCTCGGCTTGCTCGCCCGTACAGCCGCCCTGGCCCAATCGAGTAGTACCCTGGAATTCATTGAAAATAAGGGGCAATGGAATAAATCGGTGCTCTTCAGCGCCGACATGCAGACCTCGGGATTTTACCTGAATACCAATGGCTATACCGTATTGAGCACCCAGGTGGTGGACCGCTATGGCCGGACGGTTACGGGACCTATATACCCCCACAACCAGCAAATCATTTCTCAAACCTCGAACGGAAAATTGAGCTTCATCAAAAATCCATCCCCGCAGGGCGGCACCCTGAGGGAGCCCAACGATTCGATGAAGATCAATTACTACAACTACGGGGTGACCTTCCAGGGATCGAACCCCGGAGTATCGATCATTCCGGAGAAAGGCGAGGGGGGATATAAAAATTACTTTATGGGGAACGACCCATCCCAATGGGCCAGTCATTGTATGACGTATCTCGGGGTCTTCTACAAGGATATGTATCCCGGAATAGACGTGCACTATTTTTCAGAGGCAGGAAAGCTCAAGTATACCCTTATCGTACATCCGGGTGCGGACCTGTCCCAGGTGCAACTCCTGTACACGCATGCGACTAAGTTATATGTGAAGAATAACCAACTGCACGTCGGCATTCCCTTCGGGGAATCGCTGGAACTGTACCCCGAATCCTTTCAACCTAATGATTCCGGAAGAACCAGCGTGAACGTGCGATATAAAGTCAAGGGTAACCTGGTTTCCTTTGAAGCCGACGACTACGATCATTCCAAGACCCTGGTGATCGACCCCACCCTGCAGTTTTGTTCGTTTACCGGGAGCAAGGGGGACAACTGGGGCTTCACCGCCACTTTTGGAGCGGATGGCAGCATGTATTTGGGAGGAATTACCCAAAATGGGTACCTGACAACGGCAAATGCCTTCGATCCGACCTGGAATGGGACCTCGGTCCTGAGCGCCTACCCGCCCGACGTGGGAATCATCAAGCTGAGCCCAAACGGGACCAAGGAAGAATGGGCGACCTATCTCGGCGGAAAGGACGATGACGAGCTGCCCACGAGCATGATCGAAGACCACAACGGGGACCTGGTCGTCGTTGGCCACACGCGGTCGGCCGATTTTCCTAAAACGGCAAACGGGGGGAAAACGATAGGCGCGGGGGGAGGCTGGGACATTTTCATTTCCAAAATCAGCAATGATGGTTCCACACTTATAGGTTCCATGGTGATCGGGGGCAGCGGGCAGGATGGAAGCAATATCACGGACCAGTACGAGGACCCTCCCGGGGCTATGTCCCTCAAGCAAAATTATGGGGATGATTCCAGGAGCGAGGTCATCGTGGATGCCAACGATAATATTTACGTAGCCTCCTGTACGCGTTCCACCGGACCCACGACCACTTCGGGTTTTCCCACCCAGGGTGCTTTTCAAACGACGAGTGCGGGTGGACAGGATGGGGTCGTGATAAAGGTCAATTCGGCGGTCAATACCCTGATGTGGAGCACCCTGATCGGAGGATCCAACGATGATGCCGCGTACGTATTGGATATTAGCCCCGTCAACGGTGAGTTGCTGGTGGCCGGCGGAACGGCAAGCAATGACTTTCCCGGGAATAAAACGGGGGTCGTCCAGCCTGGTTTCGGAGGCGCCATAGATGGCTGGATTGCCCAGCTCCAGGATAACGGCACCTCGGTTTCATTGGTCAGGTCCACGTTTATCGGTACGGGGGCCATCGACCAGATTTACGGCATTCAATTCGACAAATTCGGATTTCCCTATATCATGGGGACCACCCTGAGCAACGGCGCGTGGCCGCATATAAACGCTCCTTACTTCGTGAACGGAGCCAAGCAATTCATCGGCAAACTCCAGCCCGACTTGTCGGCCTACGTCTATTCCACGACCTGGGGAACGACGCCGGCTGCCGCGGGTCCCAACATTTCTCCCGTAGCTTTCCTGGTAGACCGTTGTGAAAACGTGTATGTATCGGGCTGGGGAGGACTCGTGGACCACGGGGCGGGGTATCCCTCCTCAGGAACCACGAGTCTGCCCCTGACAGCCAGTCCCGCTCAAAGTAAAACGGATGGGAACAATTTTTACTTTTTCGTCATGAAGGCAAATGCAGCTTCCCAACTGTATGGGAGCTTCTTCGGTCAACTGGGCGGAAATTTTGCGGACCACGTGGATGGAGGGACGAGCCGTTACGACCAGAATGGGGTGATCTACGAAGCCATTTGCGCCAATTGCTATGGGGGAGCGGTTTTCCCCACCTCGCCCGTGGGCGGACCATCCGGTGTATTTGCACCCTATAATGGGACCCTGATTGCGGGATCGATCACGCCCTACCCAGGCGGCTGCAACGAGGCCGGAGTAAAGATAGCCTTCAATCTGGCAGGAGTGGGTAGCGGTGTCAAGGCCAGCATCAGCGGGAAAACCTTTTCCAACCTGGGATGCATTCCCCTGAATGTAAACTTCAGGGATACGATCGGCAATGCGGTAACCTATGTCTGGAACTTCGGGGACGGTTCACCCTTGGTCACTACCACAGTGCCCACTACCAACCACCTTTATACCAATACGGGGACGTACAAGATCATGCTGATCTCCATCGACTCCGCAAGTTGTAATATTGCCGATACCTCGTATGCCATCGTGCGCGCGGCCGATGACAGCGCCCACCTGGCCTTCACCCAATTCAAAATCCCGCCTTGCACCGATTTGGCGTATCAGTTTACCAATACCTCCGTGCCCGCCGCGGGAGCCAATCCCTTCACGGCCAGTTCCTTCACCTGGAACTTCGGGGACAACAGCGCGGCCGTGATTGCCGGCACGCAACCTGAAACGCATGCCTACGGAACGGCAGGAGTATATACCGTTCAACTGATCCTTACGGATACGAATTATTGCAACGCACCCGATACTGTTTCCGAATTGCTCCATGTGGCGGCCAATGTGAAAGCCCAATTCACGGCTCCGCCTACGGGCTGCGCTCCGGATTCGGTCCTTTTCACAGACCAGTCCCAGGGAGGTCAAACATGGGCCTGGACCTTTGGAGATGGATCGGGGTCGACGGTCGAGAGCCCCGTGCACTACTACCCCAATCCGGGAACCTACCAGGTCATGGAAATCGTGACGGATCCCTCTACCTGTAACAAGGTAGATACCGCGACCGGGACGATCACCCTGGTGGCCAAACCGACCGCGGGCTTCACCTGGGGCCCCAATCCGCCCATCACCAATACGCCGACGGTATTTAACAACACGTCCTCTCCTGATGCCGTGAGCTTCAAATGGCTCTTTGGAGACGGAGATACGCTGGCGACGACCAGCAGAGATACGGTATCGCATCAATACAATACATCGACTACGTATAATGCCTGCCTTGTCGCCTTCAACGCCAACGGCTGCTCGGATACGGTGTGCGAACCCGTGACCGTGATTGTCGTTCCGGATTTGGACGTACCCAATGCCTTTACTCCCGGAAGATTCGGGGTGGACGCCGTGATCAAAGTACGGGGATTCGCAATTGCCAAGATGGATTGGAGGATTTACAACCGATGGGGTCAATTGGTGTTCCAGTCCACCAGCCCGGATGATGGATGGGATGGAAACTATAAGGGTGTGTTGCAGCCCATGGATGTGTATGCGTATACCTTAAGTGTCACGTTCAGTGATGGGACGCAGGCCCGGAAAACAGGAGATATTACACTCCTGAGATAATTGGGCCTAGGAGTTGTGCCAGGACGTGCGTAAATTAATAGGAATGAAGGCCCTCATTGCTTGGTTGTGGTGGATGCTGCCTGTAGGTATGTCCGCGGTTGCCCAATCGGGTGGGACCTTCCAATTCATTGAGAATAAGGGACAGTGGAATCCGGATGTCGTCTTCCGGGTGGATATGCAGGGCAGCGGCTGTTACCTGGGCAGGAACGGTTTTTCGGCCACGCTGTACGATCCTAAGGATTACGAACGGGTCTTGTCCATCATGCACGGACACTATCGCGTGGCGCCCAGTTCCCCGGATTCTTTCAAAATTCACCAGCATACCTATACGGTGGCTTTTGCAGGTGCCAATCCCCAACCCCGTATTATCCCAGAGAAACCCGTAGAAGGATTCAATAATTATTTCATCGGGAATGACCCCTCCAAATGGGCCTCCCGTTGCCGCGTATTTCAATCAATTGTCTACCAGGACGTGTATCCCGGGATCGACCTGCGGTATTATTCCCTGTCGGGACACCTCAAATACGACCTCATCGTGCACCCCGGTGCGGATCTTTCCAAGGTGCGTCTGAAATACGGTTACGCCGGCGGTCTGGCCGTCCGCGCGGGTTCACTACACATTTCCACGACGGTCGGGGAGGCTGTGGAGGGCATTCCAGAGGCGTATCAACCGTCCAATACGGGGAGAACTTCCGTGGATTGTCGCTACAGGGTGCGGGATAGCACGGTCACTTTCGAGGTTCGTGGATACGATCCCGGAACCACCCTCGTCATCGATCCCACACTGATCTTCTCTTCCTTCACGGGAAGTCCTGCGGATAACTGGGGTTTTACCGCTACGCCGGGAGCGGATGGCAGCATGTACCTGGGTGGCATCGCCGACGCGGGATACCCGACCACCCCGGGTGCTTACCAGGTCAATTTCGGGGGTGAAGACGGCTCCGGAATCCCCGGAGACATTGCCATCATGAAACTCAGCCCCGATGGGTCGAAGCGCATCTGGGCCACCTATATCGGGGGCTCCCTCCAGGACCAACCCCACAGCCTGATCGAAAACCATAACGGGGAACTGATCATTGCGGGCAGGAGCAACTCCCCGAATTTTCCCCAAACGGTCCCCCCTGTAGGGCCGAACGGAGGCTGGGACATCGTCGTTTGCCGGCTCAGCGCGGACGGAACGCAATTGCTGGGTTCCATGAAAATCGGAGGATCCGGGGCCGATGGGGTGAACATCGCGGATTATTCGGTTCAGGGAACGAATATTCTAAAACAAAACTATGGAGACGATGCCCGAAGCGAGGTGAATGTGGATGGTTCCAATAATGTCTACCTGGCGTCGTGCACCCAGTCCGCTGATTTTCCCCTTTCCGGCGGTAGCTTTCAAACTTCCCTGAGTGGAAAGCAGGACGGAGTGGTAATGAAAATCAATCCTGCCGTCAATTCGGTGATCTGGAGCACTTTCCTGGGCGGCTCGGACTATGATGCGGCTTACGTAATTGAACTGAATCCCACGATGCCCGGGAATATATTGGTTGGCGGAGGTACGAGCAGCATAGACTTTCCGGGCGTTGTTCCGGGCGTGCTCCAGACGACCAATGCGGGAGGCACCTGCGACGGTTTCCTGGCCTGGCTGGTGGACAACGGAAACAGCGTTTCCTTAAACCGTGCGACGTATATCGGCACGGCGGGCATAGATCAGGTATACGGGGTGCAATTCGACAAGCTGGGTTTCCCCTATGTAATGGGCACCACCACAGGGTCCTGGCCCATCATCAACGCTCCGTATAATACCCCGGGAAGCCGCCAGTTCATAGCCAAGCTGCAACCCGACTTGTCCGCTTTTGTATATTCCACCATTTGGGGGACGGTTTCGGCCGAGCCCAACATTTCTCCGGTGGCTTTCCTGGTGGACCGCTGCGAGAATGTGTATGTATCCGGTTGGGGAGGAAAAGTAAACCAGATCGAAGGATACCTGTCCTCAGGTACCACCGGACTGCCCATTACCCCCAACCCCGTCCAGCGGACGACCGATGGCAGCGATTTCTATTTCTTCGTGATGCAAAAGAATGCCCTGGGCATTTTGTACGGCAGCTTCTTCGGACAAAACGGAGGCCAGTTCCAGGAGCACGTGGACGGCGGCACCAGCCGCTACGACCAGAACGGGGTGATCTATCAGGGGATTTGCGCCAACTGCGGAGGAGGAGCCATTTTCCCCACGACCGCGGGGGCCTGGTCCACGAAAAACCTTTCCAACGGACGTTGTAATGAAGCGGGTGTCAAGATAGCATTCAACCTCGCGGGCGTAGGTTCGGGGATCAAAGCCACCATCGTTGGCCGTCCCGCCTTCAGCCATATCGCCTGCATTCCCATGCAGGTGGATTTCCAGGATACCATCGCAAACGCCACCTCATACGTATGGTCCTTTGGGGACGGGTCTCCCGACGTTACCACGTCGACACCTCAAACCACTCATGGCTATGCCAATACGGGCGTGTACCAGGCCCGGCTGATCTCCCTGGCCCCCAATAGCTGCAATGGCGCCGATACATCATACGTTACCCTCTTCGCCCGGAACAACGAGGCCCTGGTGGATGGGTTACCTTTCAAGCTACCGCCCTGCGACAGCCTGAATTACAGGTTTTATAATCTGTCTAAGGCCCCGGCGGGACAAGCCTTTACCAACACTTCGTTCACCTGGAATTTCGGGGACGGCTCGCCTTCCGTCACCGCGGGTTTGGATTCCATCGATCACGGGTTCCCCGCGGCGGGGTCTTATACCGTGGTGCTGACCATGGTGGATACTAACTTTTGCAATTACCCTCAATCGGATACCTTCAACCTCAATATTTCCCCGCTGGTAAAGGCGGGCTTTACGGTACCTTCTCCCGCCTGCGCCCCCGACGATGCCATATTCACCACCATCATTCACGGGGGACAACACTTCATCTGGTCATTCGGAGATGGGACAGGATCCACCGAGGTGATGCCCACACACTTATACCCTGCGCCCGGAGTGTACGCGATCAAAGAATTGGTCATCGACTCCAATTCGTGCAATATCGCGGACTCCACGACCCAGACGATCACTATCGTGGGTAGTCCGGTCTCGGCCTTTGCCTGGAGCCCCAACCCCTCCAAAGAAAATACCCCGACCCTGTTTACCAACAACTCTTCAGGGGGGGCCGTCCGGTTTGAATGGCTATTTGGAGACGGGGATTCCCTGGTAACCACTTCGTTGGACACCGTGACGCATCAATACCAGAGAAGTGGTACTTTTAATGCGTGTTTGGTCGCCTTTAATGCGGCCGGCTGCCCGGATACCGCCTGCAGCCCCATTCCCAGTATCGTACTGCCCTTACTGGACGTACCCAATGCCTTCACCCCCGGACGTTTCGGGGCGGACGGCATCGTCAAGGTGCGGGGCTTTGGCATTGAAAAAATGGATTGGAGAATATTCAACCGCTGGGGCCAGTTGGTTTTCGAAAGTACGGACCCGGACCAGGGCTGGGATGGAAACTACAAAGGAACTTTACAACCGATGGATGTATATGCCTATTCGCTGAGCGTTACGTTCTCCAATGGGGTACATACAACTAAGACCGGGGATATTACGTTATTAAGATAACAACCATGTTTATGAAAAAGATCGCGGTGGGATTGCTTTGGTTGGTCTTCTTGGGGGGACCTGCACAGGTATTGCGTGCCCAGGACCTGCATTTTTCCCAGTATTTCAATGCTCCCCTGCTCGTAAACCCTGCCAATACGGGCTTTTTGCCGGACGCGGACTACCGGCTCGGCGCCAATTACCGCAACCAGTGGAGCACCATTATGGAAGTGCCCTATCAAACCATGAGCGTTTTCGGGGATGCGCAGGTCCTCAGGAATAAAATCGAGAACGGTTGGCTGGGATTGGGTGGAGCCATCCTCAAGGATGTGGCCGGCAGCGGGAGCCTGACCAGTACCGAGGTATATGCCAGCATCGCCTATCACCAGGAGTTGGGATTATCCAGCCTCCTTACGGCGGGCTTCAATACGGGATGGGCCCAGAAACGGATCGACCCTTCCCGCCTTAAGTTCCCGGATCAGTTCGACGGCAAGTTCTTTGATGCGGGTATTCCTACGAACGTCGTCCTGGACAATACCCAAACCAGCTATTTCGACATGCAGGCGGGCTTGAATTATGCCTATTTTCCAAATGAGCGCACCTACGTCAATGTAGGGTTTTCTGTACAGCACATTAACCATGCGCGGGAAACCTTCTTCGAGTCCAGCGACCTGGGATTTGGGGAAATTCCCAGGCGGTATATCGTGGATCTGGACGCCCGGTTCAAGACCAATGACAATATGTGGATCATCAATCCCAATATCTACTATACGACGGATGCGGGCGCCCAGGAGTTGATGCTGGGGATGAACGCCCAATATAATTTGAACGGGTCTGACCAGCTTCTCGCGGGACTCTACTTCCGGACGGGAGACGCGGCCATTGTCATGATCGGATTCCAATTGAAGAACATCAAGCTATCCTTCTCCTACGACATTACGATTTCCACCCTTAAAAATTATAATGGAGGCCGGGGGGCATATGAGTTCTCCTCGATCTATACAGGATATTATGATGAGTACAACGGGAACAGGCGACAGAGCATGTGCCCCGGCTTTTAAATTCGCTTCAACCAAACTTATGCTCAAAAGTTACCTCAAGACCGCGGTTAGAAACCTTTGGCGGAACAAAGCTTTTTCCATCATCAACATCGTGGGTCTGGGCGTCGGGCTAGCTGCCTGCATGCTCATTTTCCTATACGCCAAGGACGAACTGAGCTTCGACCGGTTCCATAAAAATAGAGATCAGCTTTACCATATCACGGCGGATTTCATCAAAGCCGACGGGTCAATTCAGCGGTTAACCAGTACGGGTGATGTGCCCGGTCCTAATTTCAAAAGGCAAATTCCCGAAATCAAGGACTTCGTCCGTATTCAGCAAAATAGCTTCACGATCAGGAGCGGCAGCGAGGTATTCGACCAGGAGGCTTTCGATGTCGACAGCACCTTTTTCCAACTGTTTTCCTTCCCGCTGCTGGAAGGAAACCCCGCCACCGCGCTGAAGGAACCCAACTCGATCGTCTTGAGCAAAGACGTCGCCATCAAATTTTTTGGTAATGCGGATGCCCTGGGCCAGGTATTGAATTTGAAGATCAACGATACGTTCCAGCCCTTTGTCGTGAGAGGGATCATGAAGAAATTCCCCATCAACTCTTCCATCCAGGCCGAGGTGCTCGTGCCCAAGAATTTTTTCGGGTCCGGTAAGATCGATGACAGTTGGCTGAATTTCTTCGAAAATACGTTCGTAATCCTGACTCCCGGGTCAAATCCCGTGGCGGTGGAGAGGAAAATGGCGAATGTGTACAACGAGGATGCCGCCGGCCAGATCAAGGATATGGCCGACAAATACGGGTTCAAGGACAAAGTCGTCTACCATCTTCAGCCCCTGCTGAAAATGCACATGAGTACGGACTATGCGCCGGACAACGGCCTCAAGGGCGCCAGCAAACCCATGTATTCGTATATTTTGACGGCCATAGCCCTGTTCATCCTGTTGATCGCGTGCATCAATTTCATCAACCTCACGGTGGCGCGTTCCCTGAAGCGCGCGCGGGAGGTGGGTATCCGGAAAGTCGTGGGAGGGCAACGCAAGCAATTGATGATCCAGTTCCTCGGGGAATCCTTCATCCTCGAATTCGTCGCCTTCATGCTGGCTATAGGCCTGGTAAAGGCGATCCTTCCCTTTTTCAATGAGGTGTCCGGCAAAGCCCTTTCCTTTTCTTACCTTTTCGATGCACCGTTGATCCTGGGATACATAGTTATTTTTCTTCTGACGGGCGTACTGGCCGGCTTTTATCCCGCGTTCGTCCTTTCCGGTTTCAATCCCGTCCAATCCCTGTACGGACGCGCGCGCCTGGGGGGAAGGAATTTCCTGGCCAAAGGTCTCGTCGTCCTCCAGTTCACCCTGGCTACTTTCCTGATCATCGCCGCCCTGATCGTGTATGCGCAGTTCAGCTACCTGACGCATTTCGACCTGGGGTATAACGATAAGAATGTCGCCGTAATCAACGCGGGTTTCGGAGACAAGTCGAAATTGAACGTCTTAGAAACGGAGCTACTGGCCAACCCGGGTGTCCAGGGTTTGACCAAGGACCAGGGCGGACGCTGGAGCACCATCGCGCATATTAACGGGGACCAGCAATTCCAATTCGATATCAGGCACGTCGACGAAAACTATCTTTCCCTTTTCCACGTTCCCGTGGTCAGGGGGCGTAATTTCTCAAAGGAAATGGTCTCGGACTCCGCCGAGCACGTCCTGGTCAATGAAACCTTCGTCAAGGAAGCGGGGTGGAAAAATCCCATAGGCCAAGTCGTGGATTTCTTTTACAACAATAAAAAATATACCGTCATCGGTGTCGTGAAGGACTTCCATTGGGTTGCCCTGAACGAGAAACTCCCGTCCTTGTTGCTCAGCATGAACCCCCAGTATCCCTACAATAGCCTCTACATCAAACTCAGGGGAGGCGAATCCGCCGGTGTCCTGAACTACATCCAAAAGACCTTTACATCGTTGTTCCCTACTGTTCCGTATTCGTATACTTTCAGGGAAGACGATAACCGGGCCCAATACGACAGCGAACGCAAGTGGAAACAAATCGTCACCGCCGGGGCGCTCATCACGATTTTCATTTCGTGCATCGGCCTGTTCGGATTAGCCACCCTATCCGCCGAAAAACGCCGAAAGGAAATCGGTATCCGCAAAGTCCTGGGGGCTTCCGTACAGGGCATCGTGGTCCGACTTTCAAGCGATTTCGTTCGCCTCGTCCTCATCGCCGCGCTGATCGCGTGTCCGGGCGCCTGGTGGGCGACACACGCGTGGCTCAAGAACTATCCCTATCACGTGGCCGTGAATGCGTGGGTGTTCGTGTATTCGGTGATGGTCGTGCTGCTCGTGGCGTTGTTCACGATCAGCTTCCAATCGATCCGCGCGGCCATCGCCAATCCTGTGAAGAGCTTGCGGGTGGAGTGACCCGGGCCCAGGGGCCGCCGCTAAAAAAATTCCGCCGTCGTTAACTTTAGGACGCTGCTGTCTTTAAGTGTAAAGGTATAAGTGGCGCCCTTTTTAGAATCCACCACGGTACTCCAGGCCGGCGACTGCCAGGCAATTCCCTGAAAGGCAAGGACGGGCTGGTGGTTGATTTGGATGATGGTATCCCCCGGCTTGAAACCGGCCTTCATCGCGGGGCTGAGGGGGCTGACGAACTTCACCACATAATCGTCCTGGGATTTGATCAGCACCAATCCGGTATAATCTTTTGGGAAGGCCTTTTTCAATGGCTTGGCCGGGACCCAATAGAGGCGGTCATGTGCGTAATCGAAGATGACCCTGGTTTGGGAAAGGAATCCCAGGCCGATATGACCCGCCACCTCGGCGGGATGGTCGCCCGTAACCGAATCATCAGGGAACACACCGGGAATCTCTTTGAAATCCTGGCCCGCCAGGCGGACCTCGTGAACCGTAGCAATGGCTTCCGGCGGGGTCCTGCGGCCGCCGCCCAGGCGCACGGAGGCGGCCCTGTCCTGCAGCATGCCACGGGGTTTGAACCAGGATTCATACACCGAAATCGGGGCGGGGTCGCCCAGGTATACCCAGTAGGACATTTCGGTTCCACCTTCCACACTTAGGGGAATGGCGCGCGACTCCCCGTGCATGCTAAAGTTCAGGGCAATGGCTCCCTCGGGGGGCGTGAACCCATCGGGACGGAAGAAGGCGATCCTCTTGTTGGGGAAGTCGATGTCTATGATGCATTGCTGGAAAGGCTCGTCACCCAGGAAGATATCGTATGGTGGGGTGGCGGGAACGTGCCGGTAGAACGTGACGGCGAGGCCTTTTTGCAGTGACAACTTGCCAAATTGGACATCTATGGGTTTGGCGGTGTCCAGACCGATCATTCCGATGAGATCCTTATCCAACCTGGTGGTACCGTAATTGATCAGCCTGCCGGTGGCCTGGTGGCCATTGACCGTGACAGGGAGACAGATTTGGCCTTTGGATATTTCGAACGGGATCCATCCGCTGGATTGGGATTTTACCTGGATCGAGGCCAGGGAGATCAGTAGAAGGGTTAAAGCTATTTTCATATGATGAACTTACGGGGAAATTCGGAGGGCGGGGTAAAAACCCCGCCCGCACACAGACATGAGAAAAAACTATCGTTTAAATGGCTATACCTTCATTGGGGTCCCAATGGAGCTTCAAGTCGCCGTCGTGGAAATACTTCTTGTATTTCTCGTAAATGGCAGGCGGTTGCTCTTTTCCATTGATGAGCATCTTACCGTCCCTGACCTCTATATCGACCGGCTTGCCCTTTTCAATGAGGTGGTCGTTCAGCATTTCGGTGGTCATCTCGTGGATCATTTTCCGCATGCCCTCAGCGCGTTCGCGGAGTTCCTGGGAGCGGGCGCGCAACTGCAGGGAACGTTCCTGCATTTCCGCAGCTCTTTCGACGAACCTTTCCTGATTCCTGGCGACCTCGGACTGGGCGCGCTCGATCTGGCGCTGGGCTAACTCCATGGAACGGGTGGCTTCACGCTCGACGAGGGCGCGATTTTCATTGTACATGGATTCCGTCATGCGCCTTTGGGCTGCCTCCATCCTGCTTTGCATCTCGATTAATCGACCCTGGAGACGTTCCAGGTTATCCGTAGCCGGGCAGGGGCGGCTGCTGTCTTTTTGGGCGTAAAGGGTGGAGGAGGTCAAAAGGAGCAACGCTGCGAGGAGGATCTTCATGGCAGTATCATTTTTCGGTTTACGAATTTGTTCGTAAACGAATATACGACCAAATTCGTAATGCCGAAAAATTATTTTTTGCGATTTTTTCATAAAATATTCATAAACCGGGATCGTTATTTAAACTTTGTAGGTCTTGGTCCCTTCAAAGGGAACCATCTTATACCTGATAACCCGTGAATTATGAACAGACTTTTGGTGATTTTAACTGTAGTAGCCGCCTCTTTCGTGCCTTCTTTCGTGATGGCTCAAACCGATACTACTACCCCTCCGTCCAATTGGAAGCCGTACCAACAGGAAAACGCGCCGCATCATTACCGTGCAAAATATGACGAAGCACCGCAGCACTATTTCGAAGTGGGGGGAGCCATTTCGCTGGGCTTCGATGCCGGGGAGTTCCTGGTCGGGGGTAATCCTTATGTGGCCTACATGATCGCCCCCTGGATCGACGCAGGTGTAGTTGGGAATTTCCAATACTATTCCATAAATGCGAACGCTTCCTACGCGCTGGGATATGGAGGGGGTACTTACCACAATACCCTCGTGGGCGGAGGCGTCTTCGCACGCGTTTTTCCCATTCACTGGCTTTTCATTCAGGTGCAGCCCGAATACAACGACATTTGGTGGAAACAATCCCTCGACGGACAAACGACCTCCAATGGTACGTACGGCGAAACCAGCTTCCTGGTGGGGGGTGGCCTCCGCTTCGGCGCTCCGGGCGCCAAGACCTGGGGATTCGCGGCGGTCCTTTTCGACGTAGGGGGGAGCACGCTTTCTCCTTACAATGGTCCCGGAGGATACATTCTGCCGGTCTTCCGGTTCGGCATCAATGTAGGGCTATAAAACAAATATGGTTGCCTGGCTCTTGTCCATTGTTCTTGCTTACTTCCTGTTGCTGCTTGGAGTTGCCTATCGCACGTCCAGGCATTCCGACAACGATACCTTTTTCATAGGGAACCGGAATTCTCATTGGTTGCTGGTGGCCTTTGGCATGATCGGCACTTCCCTGTCAGGCGTTACCTTTATTTCGGTCCCGGGCACGGTGGGACTGGGTTCCCCTCCCCAGGGTTTCGCGTATTTCCAGGTGGTGATCGGGTACCTGTTGGGATATTTCGTCATTGCCCTGGTCCTGCTTCCCTTGTACTACCGGCTTCGCCTGACCTCCATTTACCGGTTCCTGGAGGCACGCCTCGGAAATTCGTCTTACCGCACGGGCGCCCTCTTTTTTATTTTATCCAGGACGATGGGCGCTACCGCCCGCTTATACCTGGTCATCAATGTGCTTCAACTTTTCGTACTGGACGCGCTCGGGGTGCCCTTCGTGGTGACGACGGCGATCATCCTGGGCATGATCCTGCTGTATACCCTGGAAGGGGGCGTGAAGACCATTGTCTGGACGGACACGCTTCAGACCACCTTTATGCTGATCGGACTGGTGGCAGGGGTCGTTTGTATCCTGCATTACCTGCACCTGGACCTGGGCACGGCCTGGACGGCGATGCGGGGCCGGGGATACACGAAAATCTTCACAACCGACGTCCGAAGTCCGTCCTTTTTCGTCAAACAGATCCTGGGCGGCGCTTTTATCACCATCACCATGACGGGTTTGGATCAGGAAATGATGCAAAAGAATATCAGCGTGCGGACCCTGGGAGGATCACAAAAGAATATGCTCACGTTCAGCATTGTCATGGTGCTGGTCAGCGGCCTTTTCCTGCTTTTGGGCGGTCTCTTGTACCTGGTGCCTCACCAGGCCGCGACAGGAGACGACCTGTTTCCTACTATAGCGCTGCATACCTTCGGACCCGCTTTTTCCATATTATTCATCATAGCCTTGATTTCGGCCCTGTTTCCAAGTGCGGATGGGGCCATGACGGCGCTGACCTCAAGCTTTTGTATCGACATCCTGAACCTGCAGGAAAGGAACGGAACTGAAAGGGAAAAAAAGCGCATCCGAATGACCGTACACGGGTGTATTGCCGTGTTGTTCCTGGGATGCATCCTCGTTTTCCATTGGATCAATAATAAATCCATCATCCAGGTGATCCTCAACATGGCAGCCTATACGTATGGGCCCCTCCTGGGTTTGTTTGCCTTTGGGATCCTTACCCGGAGAACCCTGAAATATCCCCGGGGAGTGCCGTTGGTTTGCATACTCAGCCCCGTAATCTGCTATTTTCTGAGCCGGTACAGCCCTATTTTGACGGGAGGATATAAGCTGGGTATCGAGCTGTTGGTGATCAATGGATGCATTACTTTTGCAGGTTTATATATGGTATCTGAAACCAGGAAAATATGAATGAGACGTTGAAAATATCCCAGCAAAGGAAATGGACGGAATCCGAAGCGCATTCCTCCTGGCAGATTTTCAAGATCATGGCGGAATTCGTGGATGGTTTTGAAACGTTGAACAAAATTGGTCCCTGCATTTCCGTATTCGGGTCCGCCCGGACCAAACCCGGGACACCCTATTACGAACTGGCCGTGCAGACCTCGAGGCGCTTATCCGAAGAAGGTTTTGGCATTATCACGGGGGGCGGCCCCGGCATCATGGAAGCGGCCAACAAGGGCGCTCAACTGGCAGGGGGGAAATCGGTGGGCTTGAACATCGAATTGCCTTTCGAGCAGAAATTCAATCCCTATATCGATTCGGACAAAGCCATGCACTTCGACTATTTCTTTGTCCGGAAGGTGATGTTTACCAAATATGCGCAGGCCTTCGTTATGTTCCCCGGGGGATTCGGGACCATGGATGAAATGTTCGAAGTGGCCACCCTGATCCAAACGGGAAAGATAGACCGTTCCCCCATGGTGTTGGTGGGGAAAGCCTATTGGACAGGGCTCCTGGATTGGATCCGGACCAGCATGCTGGATTCCGAACACAACATCAAACCGGAAGACCTGGACCTGTTCGTCCTGTTCGATACCCCCGACGAAGTAGCCAACTATATGGTCAGTTATTACGCAAAGAACCCGTTAAAGCCTAATTTCTAAAGCGATTTATTTCTATTTTTGCTAAAACTGATCCCTTATTGGAAGTAATCCATCCATTGGGGGCCGCTTATGCGGAGCGGTTTTCTTCCCCGGAATCGCCCCTCCTAGAGGAGATAGCCCTGTACACGAGGCAGCACCATGCAGACGCGCATATGCTGAGCGGACAGGCTCAAGGGGCCTTTCTCTCCTTTCTTTCCCGGGCGCTCCAGCCAAAACGGATTTTGGAAATAGGCACCTTTACCGGGTACAGCGCCCTCCGGCTGGCCGAGGGCCTGTGCGAAGGAGGAAAGTTGCACACTATCGAGCTAAGGCCTGAAGAAGCTTCTACAGCCCGGGCATTTTTTGAACGATCTTCCCATAGGGGCGACATATTATTACACGAGGGAAATGCGTTAGAGATCATTGGAACTTTGCGGGAAACATGGGACTTGGTTTTCATTGACGCGGATAAGGTAGGCTATATTCCTTATTATGAAGCAGTTATGCCAAACGTAAGGAGGGGAGGAGTGATATTGGCGGACAACGTGCTTTTTCACGGTCAGGTACTCGAGGAGCCCGTTAAAGGGAAAAGCGCCCTGGCCATACAGGCTTTCAATGAACACGTCCATAATGACGCGCGCGTTTTTCAGGCATTAGTCCCACTTAGGGATGGATTAATGTGTATTTATAAAAAGTAGCTTGGATTGATTATGAATTACTTACGCTATGCTTTGAGCCTCCTTTTCGTGGGGTTGGGTATGTTTGGCCTGGGTCAGAATATGACCGTAGATCAATATGTAGCCACCTACAAAGGTCTGGCCATCGCCGAAATGCAAAGGACCGGGGTTCCCGCGTCGATCACGCTCGCTCAGGGAATTCTGGAAACCGAGGGGGGGAATAGCGACTTGCTGAAGTCCAGCAATAACCATTTCGGCATCAAGTGCAAAAGCTCCTGGACGGGTGAAACCGTGTACCATGACGACGATGCCAGGGGAGAATGCTTTCGGAAGTATGGCTGCGCCGCCGATTCGTACAAGGACCATTCCGACTTTCTCAAGAACAGCGACCGCTATTCCTTCCTGTTCCAGCTGGATCCGCTGGATTACCGGGCCTGGGCTCAGGGATTACGCAGGGCGGGCTATGCCACCAATCCAAAGTACGCGCAAATCCTGATCCAGTACATCGAGCAATATCATCTTAACGATTATACGTTGGTTGCCCTGGGTAAGTTTAAGGATACCGCGCAGGCGGGGATTGCAGGGGCGGAGGTTCAGGCGCCGACGTCCACGGCGAGCGTGAGCGCACCGGCGCCCGCTGTCCAAACGCCCGCTGTAGAAACGGCCGCCGTGGCCGCTCCAAAGAAAGCCGCTTATCCGCAGGGAGAATTCCACATCAATGAAACGAGGGTAATCTTCGTTCCCGCGGGAACTTCCCTGCTGGCCCTGGCCGATCAATACCATATCTCCCTGGCTTACCTGGTGGATTTCAACGATCTGAAGGATAATAACGAATTACCAAAGGACCAATTGGTCTATTTGCAACGGAAAAGGAAAGTGGGGGGAAAAGACGTGCACGTGGTGGAGGGCGGGGAGACCCTTTACGATATTGCGCAATCCGAGGGTATACGCCTGAGCGCCCTGATGGAGTATAACCTACTCCAGGCAGGGACCGAGCCGGCCCCTGGGACCGCTTTGTATCTTCAGGCCAAAACACGATAATGATCCGGGTACACGACAAATCCTTTACACCTTACCTTGCCGCAGGGGACATCGAAAAAGCCATTCAGCGCGTAGCCGGCGACATCAACCGGGATTACAGGGGCAAGCGCCCTTTGTTCATATCCATATTGAACGGGTCGTTTATGTTCGCGGCCGATTTATTTAAGGAGTTAACTATTGACGCAGAGCTTAGTTTTATTAAATTAGCATCTTATAAGGGGATGAAATCCACGGGCCATATCATCACTTCGATCGGCCTGGATGCAGACCTGTTCGGTAGAGACGTTATCATCATC
Source organism: uncultured Chitinophagaceae bacterium (assembly GCA_964544695.1). GTDB lineage: Bacteria > Bacteroidota > Bacteroidia > Chitinophagales > Chitinophagaceae > Dinghuibacter. Next base: position 37,523 of record CAZJDB010000250.1, on the reverse strand, counting down.
GAGGATATCGTGGATACCGGGAAAACCTTGTCAGAGTTCTTACCGCAATTGTACCACCAGCAGCCGGCCTCCCTGAAAATTGCCGCCTTGCTTCATAAGCCCGAAGCAACCCTGTACCCGATTCACATCGACTATCTGGGGTTTTCGGTACCGAATGTTTTCCTCCTGGGGTATGGATTGGATTATGATGGATTGGGCAGGAATTTGAGGGAGATATACCAATTGGCCCCCCAGGGCGCGGACTAGCCTGAAAGCACCCCATCGGCCCGGAGGGCCGAAAAGTCATTAAATGTTTTCCCCCGGAGGCTTATATTTTGTTGAAGCCTCCGGGGGAAAACAATAACGTGAGGATTATGAAGTGGAGAGGCTTGCTATTTTGCTTACCCTTGTTGTGGGAGGCCGTTTCGGCGCAGTCCTACATTCGAGGCCAGGTATTGGATGCTACCAATACACCCCTTCTGGGGGTAGAGATATACCAACCCTCCGCCCAACAATTTTTCCATACGGGCAGTTCGGGCAGCTTTGGATTTCCCAGCGCCTATTCCACCGACAGCATCGTCTTCACCATGGAGGGGTACGAAACCCTGCACATCCGCCTTCCGGGGAGTCGCTTCAGTACGGTCGTCATGAAATTGCTGCCGGGAGCGGCTGAGGCAAGAAGGCCAAAATTGCTTTCCCTGGTCGATAAGAAATCGTATGAGCAGACGCGCACTCAATGGGCCCGGGGGGAATCGTATGCGGGACGCCAGGAAAACGACCTGGTCAACGTCGACCAGACCCCGGAAACGGGCTTCGCCCTGAACATCGACAAGGCTTCATACAGCAATATCCGGCGTTTCATCAATCTGCAAATGAAGGTCCCGCCCGATGCCGTACGTATCGAAGAATTGCTGAATTATTTCAACCTGGATTATAACCCTCCGGTGCCTCCGGCTCCCTTTTCCCTGCAACCTCAACTCACGGATTGCCCCTGGAATCCCGCGAGGAAGCTCCTGATACTGCATATTTGCGGACAGAAGCTCGACCTGGGACAGTTGCCCCCCAGCAATTTTGTCTTCTTGCTCGATTGCAGCGGGTCCATGGACATGCCCAATAAGCTGCCCCTGATCAAATCCGCCTTCAGAGCCCTGACGAACAACCTCAGGGACATCGATACGGTTAGCATCGTCGTCTACGGACAGGTCGTCACCACCGCCCTCCAGGCAACCCCCGGGACCAACCGGCAAAAGATACTGGACGCCATAGACGCCCTCGAGCCCAACGGATCGACGCCGGGCGCTGCCGGCATCCTGCTGGCCTACGATGTGGCCAAGCAGCACTTCATCCGGGGGGGCAACAACCGCGTGATCCTGGCCACGGATGGGGATTTCAATGTGGGCCAGACGGGAGAAAAGGAGCTGGAGGAACTGATCGGCGCCCAGCGGCAGAGTGGTATTTTCCTGACCTGCCTGGGCGTAGGGATGGGGAATTATAAGGATTCCAAATTGGAGGCCCTGGCCAAAAGGGGGAACGGCGATTTCGCTTACCTGGATAATACGCAGGAGGCCGAAAAGGTATTGGTGAAAGAGCTCAGCCAGAACCTCTATACCATAGCCCGGGACGTTTATACCTCGGTGGTCTTTGACAAAGATGCCATCAAAGATTACCGCCTGGTCGGTTTCGAGAACCGGGTGGACGCCATGATGGATACGTCGAGTGAAATCGATGGGGGCGAAGTGGGCTCGGGATTCGCCCTGATGGCCATGTTCGAAGTGGAAGGCCAGACCGACCTGGAAGCCTGTCACGGAAAACTGGCGGACGTCAAGCTCACGTACCGGCTCCCCGGCGATTCCACACTACTGAGTGCGGTGTTTCCCTGTAACGGTAATTATACTGCGCTGGGCGGGCTGCCCAAATCTTATCCTTTCGCCACGGCGGTTGCCTTGTATGGGATGATCCTCCGGGAATCGAAATATGCGCAGGGCGCCAATTGGAATGATGTGCTGACGCTGGCGAACATGGGGCTGGAGCCCGAGAACTACCTGGAAAGCGATTTCATCCGGCAGGTGGAGAAAACCATTCGCATTTACGGGATGAAGCGGAAAAGGACTAAGCCTTCTTAATGACCTGCGCCATGGTCTTGCCGATGTCGGCGGGACTGGCGACCACGTGGATCCCGCAGGAAGCCAGGATCTTCATTTTGGCGGCAGCGGTATCGTCCGCTCCTCCCACGATGGCGCCCGCATGACCCATGCGGCGACCGGGAGGCGCGGTTTGCCCGGCTATGAAACCGACAACGGGTTTGTTGCCGTTTTCCTTGATCCAATATGCGGCCTCGGCTTCCATGCCTCCCCCGATCTCCCCGATCATTACGATGCCCCGGGTTTCGGGGTCTTTCATCAGTAGCTCCACGGCTTCTTTGGTAGTGGTCCCGATGATGGGGTCCCCGCCAATACCTATGGCAGTGGTATGGCCTAAGCCTGCTTTGACCAACTGATCGGCCGCTTCGTACGTCAGGGTGCCCGATTTGGAAACGATGCCTATGGTGCCTTTTTTGAAAATGAAGCCGGGCATGATGCCTACCTTACATTCATCGGCGCTGATGACTCCAGGGCAATTCGGCCCGATAAGGCGGGTTGGTTTGCCTTCCAGGTAGTGCCTGGCCTTGACCATATCCTGAATGGGAATGCCCTCGGTAATACAAACGACCAGGCCTATGCCCGATTCGGCGGCTTCCATGATCGCGTCCGCGGCGCCGGCGGGAGGAACGAAGATGATGCTGACGTCGGCCCCGGTTTCCCTAACGGCATCCGCCACCGTATTAAAGACCGGGCGGTCCAGGTGCCTGGTGCCGCCCTTGTGCGGAGTGACTCCCCCCACGATTTTGGTACCGTATTCGATCATTTGGGTGGCGTGGAAGGTGCCTTCCGTGCCCGTAAATCCCTGAACAATTACCTTGCTGTTTTTACCGACGAGGACGCTCATGGGCGCAAAAATAGGGAAAAATCACTTCTCGCCTTTTTCAATCTCGATCATACGCATTTGCTTGGCGTCCTGAAGGAATTCGCTGGCGAAAATGAAGTCATTCAACCTTTGGTTCTTGCTGTAGATGATCTCCTTATTGTTCCCTTCCCACTCTTTCTTTCCCTCATATAAATAGAGGATATGGTCGCCGATTTCCATAACGGAATTCATGTCATGGGTATTGACCACCGTGGTGATCTTATATTCCAGCGTGATCTCGCGGATCAGGTGGTCGATGAGGAGGCTGGTCTGGGGATCTAATCCCGAATTGGGCTCGTCGCAAAAAAGGAATTTGGGGTTCAGGACGATAGCCCGGGCGATGCCCACCCGCTTTTTCATCCCTCCGCTGATCTCGGCGGGGAATTTTTTGTTCACGCCCTGGAGGTTGACGCGTTCCAGTACCTCGTTGACCCGTGCAAGTTTTTGCTTGTACGTTTGTGTAGTGAACATGTCGAGGGGAAACATGACGTTTTGCTGGACCGTCTGGCTGTCGAACAGGGCCGAACCCTGGAACAGCATCCCGATCTTCTGCCGCAGCATTTTACGCTGTTCCTCATTCATGTCGGTGAAGTTCTGGCCTTCGTAAATGATTTGGCCCTCATCAGGCGTGATCAGCCCCACCAGGCATTTCATGAGGACGGTTTTCCCGCTGCCGCTGGTGCCGATGATGAGGTTGCACTGGCCGCTTTTGAAGATGGCGGATACACCGTCAATAACCGGGTGTCCGTCGAATGATTTTTTCAGGTCCTTGAATTCGATCATGTTTACTGAAGTAATATCGCCGAAACTAAATAATCAAGGGCCAGCAGGGCGATGCAGCTCACGATCACGGCCCTCGTGCTGGCCTTACCGATTTCAAGCGCCCCCCCTTCCACGTAATACCCGAAGTAGGAGGATATGGAGGAAATGGCAAAGGCAAAGACGTATCCCTTGACGATCGCCACGACAACATTATAAGGAGTAAAGTTCTGGAGCAGCCCTTTGTCATAGGTCGTCGTGGAAAGGATCCCCGCCAGGGAACCCACGATCCGTCCCCCGAGGATACCCAACACCGCGGCCACGATTACGAGCATGGGGATCGTCACCAGGGCTCCGGCGATCTTTGGAAAGATCAGGTAGGATTTGGTATTGATCCCCATGATTTCCAAGGCGTCGATTTGTTCGGAAACGCGCATATTCCCCAATTCGCTGGCGATCTTGGACCCCACCACGCCCGCCAGAACGATGCACATCAGGGTAGGCGCGAATTCCAGGATGACGGTATCACGGACGATCTGGGCGATGGTGGATTGGGGAATATAGGGGGCGACCAGTTGATAGGCGGTTTGTACGGTAGAGACCGCCCCCATGAACAGGGCAATGATCGCGACGATGCCCAGGGAACCGATGCCTATATCGTTACACTGGCGCATGAACTCCTTCCAGTACATCTTGACGTTCTCCGGTTTGGAGAACATTCCTCTAAGCATCAGTAAGTAACGGCCAAAATGCGCAAAAAATCCCATAGTGCAAAGATGCGGTTAAATCCTATACGTCGTGCGCCACCTTTTGGAAGGGCTTCCACCATTTCGAGCGGCTGACTTCCTCGGCGACATTGCAATCCCGGCACTTCAATTGGGCATCCACGACGGAAATAATGACCATATTGACGATGGATTGGACCGTACTGCCCAATTGCAGGACGTGCACCGGTTTGTTCATACCCAGTAGGATAGGGCCGATGGCTTCGGCGCCCCCGATTTCCTGTAGCAGGTTGTAAGCGATGTTCCCGCTGGAAAGGTTGGGGAAGATGAGGGTGTTGACATCCCCCACATCTATAAGCTCGCAGAAAGGATAGTTTTCCTTGAGAATTTCTTTATTGAAAGCCAGGATTCCCTGCATTTCCCCGTCGCAGATCAAGGTGGGATCCTTTTTCTTTACCAGGGCCCGGGCTTCCCGGACGAGGTTGGCTTCGGGGGAATTGCTGGACCCGAAATTGGAATAGGAAAGCATGGCCACCCTCGGACGCATGTTGAAAGTCCGCACCTCCTTTGCCACCATCAGGGTAATGTCGGATAACTCTTCCGCGGTCGGATTGAAATTGACCGTCGCATCCGCCAGGAACAAAGGCCCCTTCTTGGTCAGGAGGATGTACATCCCGGCGATCTTTTTAACGCCGGGCTCTGTCCCTATCGTTTGCAGGGCCGGGCGTATGGTTTCGGGGTAATTCTTGGTGAGCCCGGAGATCACGGCATCCGCCTCTCCCGTTTCCAGCATCATGCACCCGAAATGGATCCGGTCTTTCATGCTCTTGAAGGCTTCGTACCGGTTCAGTCCCTTGCGCTGGCGCTTAGCAAAGAATAATTCTCCGTATTCCTTCCGCTTTTCGTTCAGGGCCTCGCTGCGGGGATCTATGACGGGAATGCTTTCTATATCGATGCCACCCGCGATGGCCATTTGGCGGATCTTCTTTTCTTCCCCTAGGAGGATCGGATAGGCGATGCCTTCGTCCATCACCGCCTGGGCGGCCTTGAGGATCTTGATATTGTCGGCCTCGGCAAAGACGACACGCTTCGGGTCTTTCCTGGCTTTGTTTCCCAGGATACGAAGGAGGTGGTTGTCCAGGCCCAGGCGTTTATTCAAAGACAGGCGGTAGGCCTCCCAGTTATGGATGGGGAATTGGGCTACGCCGCTGTCGATGGCGGCTTTGGCTACGGCGGGGGCCACCGTGGACAAAAGGCGGGGGTCCAGGGGCTTGGGAATGATATAGGTAGGACCGAAAACCAGGTTGCGTTCGTTATACGCCAGGTTAACGATGTCGGGTACTGGAGTTTTGGCCAAATCCGCCAGGGCTTTTACGGCCGCCAGCTTCATGGCTTCGTTGATGGCGGTGGCCCGGACGTCCAGGGCTCCCCTGAAGATGTACGGGAACCCCAGCACATTATTGACCTGGTTGGGATAATCGCTTCGCCCGGTGGCCATGATCAGGTCCTTTCGCGCTTCTACCGCGGACTCGTAAGGTATTTCGGGATCGGGATTGGCCATCGCGAAGACGATGGGGTTTTTGGCCATGCTTTTGACCATATCCTGGGTCACGACATTGCCCACGCTCAACCCGATAAATACATCGGCGTCCTTCATGGCGTCGGCCAGGTTTGTTTCCCCCGACTTTACCGCGAATTTGCGTTGCACCTCGTTCAGATCGGTCCGGCTTTGGCAAAGGGGGCCATCCTTATCGAAGAGGACAAAATTCTCGTATTTGGCGCCCAGGGATATATATAATTGGACACAGGCCATGGCCGCGGCGCCTGCCCCGTTGATCACGAACCGGACCTTGTCAATTTTTTTCTTTTGCAGTTCCAGGGCATTCAGGAGGGCCGCCCCGCTGATTATCGCGGTTCCGTGCTGGTCGTCGTGCATCACGGGTATGCGCAGTTCCTCCCTGAGGCGCCTTTCGATGACGAAGCATTCGGGCGCCTTGATGTCTTCCAGGTTGATGCCTCCGAAGGTTGGTTCCAGGGATTTGACGATTTGAACAAATTTTTCAGGGTCCAGTTCGTTGATCTCTATGTCGAACACATCGATGTCGGCGAAGATCTTGAATAATACGCCTTTTCCTTCCATGACGGGTTTGGAAGCCTCCGGCCCGATATTGCCCAAACCGAGGACGGCGGTGCCATTAGTGATGACGGCGACGAGGTTCCCTTTGGCGGTGTATTTATAAACGTTTTCGGGATTCTGATGGATTTCCTTGCTTGGCTCGGCCACACCCGGGGAATAAGCAAGGGAAAGATCGCGTTGGGTTTTCGTTCCTTTGGTTGGTACTACTTCGATCTTTCCAGGGCGGCCCTTGGAGTGGTATTCCAGGGCCTGCTGGCGCCTTAGCTCATTATTCTGCATAGGGATGCAAAATAAGCATTTGGAAATTCGGAAAAGTGTATTACATTTGTACTGTACTAGTACAATAGTACACTAAAACAAGAACGATGATTGATATTCAAGAGCTGCATTTCGGGTATGGTCGGGGAAAGGTCTTCGACGGGCTCAGTCTTCAATTGAAGGCGGGACATATCTACGGGCTGTTGGGAAAGAACGGAACGGGGAAATCGACCCTGCTCCGCAATATCGCAGGACTGCTGTTTCCGGATGGCGGTTCGGTGCGGGTCATGGATTATATCCCAGGCAAACGCCAACCGGCTTTCCTGAGTGAGGTGTTCCTCGTTCCCGAGGAGTTTTATGTTCCACCCGTGCGTGCCTCACGTTTCATGGATATCCACGCACCCTTCTATCCCCGCTTCGACAAGGAGCGCTTCACGCGGTACCTTTTGGAGTTCGAGATTCCCATGGATCGCTCCCTCCAACAGATGAGCTACGGACAAAAGAAAAAGGCCCTGATCAGTTTTGCGCTGGCCTCGGGGGCTAAGGTCATCCTCATGGACGAGCCTACCAACGGACTGGACATTATTAGCAAAAGCCAGTTCCGAAAAGTGCTCGCCGCTACGGCCGATGAAAATAAATGCATCGTCATCAGCACCCACCAGGTCAAGGACCTGGAAAACCTGATCGACCGGATCACCGTGATCGACGCGGGGAAGATACTGTTCGATCAAACCATGGATGCGATCCAATCCAAACTCAGCTTCAGGATATCTTTCGATGCCGAGGAAGCCAGGGGCGCCATTTACAGTGAAAATTCTCTGAAAGGGAATGCCCTGGTTGTGCGGAATACCCCGGGTGAAGAAAGTAAAGTGGACCTGGAACTCCTCTATAAAGCTATAATCCTTAACCGCCCGGGAGTGCTCTCGGCCTTCAATTGATGACTGTTATGCAGAATACGTTCAGTTTTTACCGGCTGGGTTTGCTGATCCGAAAACAATGGGCTGACCAGGGACGCCTATACCTGTTGTCCCTCGGGGCCATCGCCGGACTCCTGGCCATCACGTTTTTCCTTTGGGGGATTACCAAGGAGGGGACCGTTTGGATCGAAGTTTCCTATATTTTCTTCTTCATAGGCTTATACATAGGAGGGGCCCTGTTCGCGGGCAGAACTTTTTCGGACCTGGCTCAACCCACCACCGGCATGCACTACCTGGCGATCCCGGCCACGGCTGCGGAAAAACTGGTGTGCGGGATCCTATACAGCCAGGTGATTTTTAACGTTGCTTACCTCGTTATTTTTTACCTGATCCGCACTACGGCCTTCGGGATCATGTCCATGTACCCCTCGATCCACTTGCAGCACATGCCCTATGCCCCCAACATGCCGGATTTTATCCTTGGCTTTTCCGTTGCGTATCCGGCGGTTCAGGCCTTATACCTGTTGGGCTCTGTGTACTTCAAGCGCTTTTCCTTCGTCAAAACGACGCTATGGAGCGCCCTGGTCCTGGTGGCATTCTTCTTTTTCTTCAGGTACGTCGTTTTTCCCATCCTGCCCGAGCGCATTGGGTTTGTAGCTGGTGATGGATTCCGGGTTTTCGACGAAAACGGAGGATATGTGTATTCCTTTCCAAAAGGATTATTGGAGGTTTTGAAATTTGTTTTTGAATATATATGGGCGCCTCTGTTCTGGGTCGTCGCCTATTTCAGGTTGAAAGAAAAGGAGATTTAAAGGAATAGTTATGGAATTCAATCCGACACAATCGATATACCTGCAGATCGCCGACTACGTGTGCGAGAGGATACTGCTCAAGGAATGGAAGGCAGAGCATAAGATACCCTCCGTCCGGGATCTTGCGGTGCAACTAGAGGTGAATCCCAATACGGTGATGCGCACTTATGAGTGGCTGCAGCAGGCCGGCATCATCTATAATCAGCGGGGGATCGGCTACTTCGTAGCCCCCGACGGTTTGCAGCACGCCCTGGTCCAGAAAAAAAAGGAATTCATGGAAAAGGACCTGCCCCTGGTTTTCCGAAACGTTTATTTGTTGGGCCTGCAATGGGATGAATTGAAGGACGTTTATCAAAAGTTCATCAAACAATACAAGACAGTATGAGGACAAGCAATAAGATACTCCTGGGCTTCGCCTTGCTGATGCTGGTGACGGCAACTTCGTTGGCGCTGAACCTAAGATACAGGATAGACCATCACTTGTACACGCGGAAAATAACCGGCGACGAGGTCTCCCATGACGTGGCAAAGCCCCTTGGTCACATTACCCGGATACATGTCAATGGCTTCGCCGGTATCACTGTCAATCGTACGCTGGAAGATTCGATCTGGTTTCCTCCGCACGGCACCGGATTTAACTACAGGGTTATCGGGGATACACTCGAACTCATCGGTAATCCGCAGGACATAACCATCGGGATGAGCCATTTGAACGAGGTCGAGTTGAAGGGGAGCGGGAATTGCGATGTAACCGGATTCAACGGGGAGTCACTGGCCGTTTACGCCACGGATGGTTTTTCTATGCACCTGGATACCCTGGACGTGGGCAGCCTTAGCATAAGGGGGCACGGGGAAATATCGCTGAGCAACAGCAAGTGCGGACTGCTATTGCTGGACAGCACCACCAATTTTCACGCGGAACAAGACCTGATCGGGTCGCTTAAAAAATAATACAGCCATGGAAAAGTATATACTGGAAACCAAAGGGCTGAGCCACCATTTCGGGGCTCAGCCCATCCTGAAGGAAGTAGCCCTGAGGGTTCCAAAGGGCAGCATTTTCGGCTTCCTGGGTCCCAACGGCGCGGGGAAAACGACGACCCTACGTTTGGTCCTGGGCTTGCTGCGCAGGCAACACGGTTCGGTCCGTTTCTTTGGAGAGGAGCTGTCCCAGGATCGCATCGGGATTTTGTCCAGGGTTGGCTCATTGATCGAGCAGCCTTCCCTGTACGGACACCTCAGCGGACGCCAGAACCTGCAAATCTATCGTGGGATATACCAGGCTTCGGTGTCGCGCATAGATGAAGTCCTGCACCTCGTGGGATTAAATGGCGCCGCCGCGGAGAAGAAAGCGGGAAAGTATTCCCTGGGCATGAAACAACGCCTGGCGCTGGCCATCGCCCTGCTGCCCAAGCCGGAACTCCTCATCCTTGACGAGCCAGCCAACGGACTCGATCCTTCAGGGATCGTCGACATGCGGGAATTACTGCTGCGCCTGAACAAGGAATCGGGAGTAACGGTCTTGATATCCAGCCATCTGCTGGCCGAAGTAGAGAAACTCGTCACGCACATCGGGATCATCAACCAGGGCAAACTCGTCTTCCAGGGCACCCTGGCCGGACTTCAAACACTCAAGGCAACCGGACCCATGGGGTGGACCCTGGAGACGTCGGACCCGCTGGCAGCGGCCGAAGTCTTGCGCGGCCGCTTCCAAGCGGCTGTCGAGGGCGAAAACGGACTGTCCCTGGGCATTCACCGCCAGGAAGAGGCCGCGGAAGCCAACCGAATCCTGGTACTGGCGGGTATACCCGTATACCAGTTTTACGCCCGGCAAAATAATTTGGAAACCTTATTTATGGAACTGACAAACAGCCACGCATCATGAAAACATTCCTGATCAGCCTCAAGGCCGAGTTTTTGAAAATCCGCCGTTCCTCCGCTTTATGGTTGGTGCTCATAGCGGGCGCTTTCCTTCCGATCATTCAGTTTATCATCTATACGACCAAGCCGAAAGAGTTCATGGCCCGTTTCGGACATGATCCCTGGTTCGGTCACGTAAATATGGGGTTCCAGGCGGCTTCCTTTTTCCTTTGGCCCATGTCCATCATCCTGGTGGCTAGCCTGGTCACCCAGATCGAATACCGGAACAATACCTGGAAGCAGGTAATGGCGTCTCCTTTACGCGTCGGCGATGTGTATTTCACCAAGTTCATAGTCATCCAATGCATGATCATCGCCAGCTATTTCCTGTTCGATGCCTGGATGCTCATTTCAGCCCTGTCCACGCAGGTATTCGAGCCGGATTTCCACTTCACCTCCTCGCCCCTGCATTTGGACCACATCCTGTTGTTGGACCTGAAGTCCTACGTGGCTATATTGGGTATGACGACGATCCAGTATTGCATTTCGCTGCGCTTTAAGAATTTCATTGGTGCGGTTGGGATTGGTCTGGCCCTGATCATCGGGGGATTGATGATGATCCCATGGGATAAGGTGGTGTATTTCCCTTATTCCTACTCGGCGCTGAGCTTCATGCGCAATGGCGCAAAATCGTACGGCCTGCTGAAGCACGAATATTACTCCCTGTATTATTTCGGTTTCTTCCTGCTCTTTGGGTACGCGGACTTCGCCTGGTTCCGGAAAGAAAGGGGTTAAACTTCAGCCTGTGCGCCCAACCACGCCATGGCGCCGATGCCCAGTTCTATGGCGTTTTCATCGATGTTGAAGGTAGGGGTGTGCACCCCGCTGGTGAGGCCCAGGGTTTCATTGCGCGTGCCCAGGCGGAAAAAGCAACCGGGAATGACGTGGGTATAGTAGGAGAAGTCTTCTGAGGCCATTCGCAGTTCCGTGGTTTCCAAGTGTTCGGGATCCAGGTATGCCTCGGCCAGCTTCCGGTTCTTTTTGCTGAAAGTTTCCTGATTGTATAGAACGGGATAGCCCACGTCGATGTGCAGGTCTATTTCCCCGCCCATGCTATGGACCAGCTCGGTTGCCTGTTTGCGAATCAGTTCGTGGGCCCTGAAGCGCCAGTCCTCGTCCATGGCGCGGAAGGTTCCCATCAGTTTCACTTCGGAGGGAATGACATTGGTAGTATGACCCCCGTTTATGGAGCAAATGGACAACACGGAAGGGGAGAAGGGGTTCCGGTTCCGGCTGATGATCTGCTGCAGGCTTACCACGAGGTGGGAAGCAATGAGAATAGTATCGATGGTGAGGTGGGGCGTAGCGGCGTGTCCCCCTTTGCCGCGGATGGTCATGTAGATTTCATCGGCACTGGCCATGACCATGCCCGGTCGAAAACTCAGTTTTCCCACCTCAAGAGCGGGATGCACATGGAGGGCGATGATGCCCTGCGGTTTTGGGTTTTCCAGGGCCCTCTCTTTGATCATGAGGCTGGCACCACCCGGGTTCTTTTCTTCTCCGGGCTGAAAAATCAGCTTTACCGTGCCTTCCCATTTTTGCCGCGTTTCGTTTAAGATTTTTGCGGCCCCCAGGAGGCAGGTGGTGTGTACGTCGTGTCCACAGGCATGCATGACGCCCGGGTTTCGGGAAGCGTAATTCACGTCGTTGGCTTCCATAATTGGGAGAGCATCCATATCCGCCCTTAAGGCAATGACCCTGCTGCCTGGCTTACCCTGGATCAAACCAACCACGCCGGTACCAGCCACTACCTGGTATGGTATACCCCAACCTTTGAGTTTTTCCTGTACGAATGCCGAGGTTTTATATTCCTGGTAACTGAGTTCAGGATGGGCGTGCAGGTGGTGCCGGATGTCGATGAATTCGTCTGCGTATTGCCTGGCTAAGTCGTGAATGGTCTCTCGTAGCATTAAATAAATTTACAGATCGGAGGCTTCCCTGAACCACTCGGGTTTGGGCTCGATGGGCGATGGGATCACGAAGGAACCCGGATATAGTTGGTCGATCTTTTTGAGGAACTCTTCGGCGTCGTTTTGGGTCCGGAAATTTCCGAAGCGTACTTTAAAATTGGGCTCTTGGTAGAACAAATACACCTTTTCCTGGGGAAAGGTCTGGAGCAATTTGGTTTTGACCGCCGTAGCCTGGTTCCGGTCGCCGGTGTTGAGGACCTGTATCCGGAAGCCGTGGGAGAATTTTCGCGTGAGGTTGACCTTCTCATTATATTCGGCCTGCTTCCTCACGAGGAGGTCGTAGCGGCTGTCCCGGGTCACCGTGATATTCCCCACCGTATCCGTCTTTACGCTTTGGGCGCGGACGGCGAAGGGTAATAAGAGAAGGAAAAGTAGGCGCATAAGCTCATTGTTTGACAATGGAGACCCCGGAGCTCGTCCCGATACGGGCTGCTCCGGCGTCTATCAGGGCCTTGGCCTGGGCAAAACTACGGATTCCCCCCGAGGCTTTGATTTGTATCGTTGAAGGTAAATGTTTTCTCATAAACTCCACGGCTTCCACCGTGGCCCCGGTTTCAGCGTACCCTGTTGACGTTTTCAGAAAATCCACCCCCGCGGCGCCATACAAGGTGCAGCACCTGGCCAGCTCTTCTTCGGTCAGTACCCCGCTTTCGACAATAACCTTCAGGATTTTTCCCCGGGCATGAACCACGGGTAGGATTGTTCCTATTTCGCTGGCCAGGTATTCCCAGTCGTTGTTCTTCAAAGCTATGAGGTTGATCACCATATCAAGTTCGTCTACTCCATCCACGATAGCCAGGAGACTTTCCGACAGCTTGGCTTCGATGGCGGAATAGCCGAAGGGGAAGCCGATGACGGTGGCGGTTTTCACTCCGGAGCCTTCTAAAAGGGCTTTCGTTTTTTGAACAAAGGGTGGGGGGATGCAGACCGCTGCGAAGCCATACCCTTTCGCTTCCTCACAAAGACGCTCCACTTCTGATTGTGCCAGTGTGGGTTTTAAGGAGGTGTGATCGATGTATTGCGCCAGGTTCATGCCTCTTTCCCGTGGCAGTTCTTATACTTCTTTCCACTCCCGCAGGGACAAGGATCGTTGCGTCCCACCTTGGGCCCGGCTTTGATAGGCTCCTGGCGCTGGGGCGTCGGGTCGATGTATTCCGGCGCCTGATCGGGAGGTCCGGCGGGGACGAGCTCGTCTTTCCTTTGACGGAGTTTGCTCAGGTCTACGCGGGCCGGCTCCCTGACCTGGGGGGTCCTTTGTTGTTGATTTTCGGTAACGATAGCGGCGTGACACAGGAAGGATACGATATTCTTATTCAGTTCCGTATCCATTTGTTTAAAGAGGTTGAACGCCTCCACCTTATAGATGACCAAGGGGTCCTTTTGCTCGTAGACGGCGCTTTGAACGCTTTGTTTCAGATCGTCCATGGCCCGCAGGTGTTCCTTCCAGGCCTCGTCGATCATCGACAGGGTAATTGTTTTTTCCACCGAATTGACCAACTCCCTTCCCCCGGTATCCAGGTTCTTTTGCATGGGAGACATGACTTGCAACGCCCTTTTCCCATCCGTAAACGGAACGAAGATCTGCTCAATATGAGGACCCTGGCGCTGACGGATGGATTGGAACACCGGCAGGGCCTGCTTAGCGAGTTCGGTGCACTTGACCTGGTATGCGCTCCTGGCTTCCTCGTACAGCATTTCAGTGAGCCTGGCGTGATCCAGACGGTCGAAGTCTTCCTTGCTGATCTGCGTCGCGATGGCAAAATCGACGATGGCGCCCAGCTTGAAGTTTTCGAAATCGTTGTTTTCCTTGAAGGAATTGACCAACCCCTCGGCACAGAAATAAAAGGCATTGTCCAAATCCAGGGCCAGTCTTTCCCCGAACAGGGCATGGCTGCGACGGGTATAGATGACATTCCGCTGCTTGTTCATGACGTCGTCATATTCCAGCAGGCGTTTGCGGATGCCAAAGTTGTTTTCTTCCACTTTTTTCTGGGCGCGTTCGATGGACCGGGTGATCATGCTATGCTGGATCACCTCACCCTCCTTGTAGCCCAGCTTGTCCATGAAACCGGCGATACGGTCGGACCCGAACATGCGCATCAGGTCGTCCTCCAGGGAAACGAAGAACTGCGAGGATCCGGGATCGCCCTGGCGTCCGGAACGCCCGCGGAGCTGCCTGTCCACGCGCCGGCTTTCGTGCCGCTCGGTGCCGAGGATGGCAAGACCTCCGGCATCCTTTACGCCGGGTCCCAGTTTGATATCCGTACCGCGGCCGGCCATATTGGTAGCGATCGTGACATTTCCCGACAGACCCGCTTCGGCAACAACCTGGGCTTCCCGGGCGTGCTGTTTTGCGTTCAGGACATTATGTGGAATCGTTTTTTGCTTGAGCATACGGCTGAGGAGCTCGGAGACCTCCACGGAGGTGGTGCCCACCAGGACCGAACGCCCTTCCTTCCGCATTTGCTCGATTTCGTCGATCACCGCTTTGTACTTTTCACGCTTGGTCCTGTATACCAGGTCCTCGCCATCCTTCCGGATGACGGCGACGTTGGTGGGGATATTGACGACATCCAGCTTATAGATATCCCAAAGCTCGGCAGCCTCGGTTTCAGCGGTACCCGTCATGCCCGCCAGCTTATGGTACATCCTGAAGTAGTTCTGGAGGGTAATGGTGGCATAGGTTTGCGTTGCGGCCTCGATCTTTACGTTTTCCTTGGCTTCGATGGCCTGGTGCAGGCCGTCGCTGTAGCGGCGCCCTTCCATGATACGACCCGTTTGTTCATCCACGATCTTCACCTGCCCGTCGATCACCACGTATTCGTCGTCCTTTTCGAAGAGGGTGTAGGCCTTGAGGAGCTGCTGCACTGTGTGGATCCGGTCGGCCTTGGAGGCGTAGTCGTTGAGCATGCTTTCCTTCTTCTGCAACGTTTCCTCGGGAGAAAAGCCGGCCTTTTCTATGTCCGCCAGCTCGGATCCTATATCGGGGAGGATAAAGAATTCAGGATCTTCCCCGGATTGGGTGATCATCTGAATGCCCTTGTCGGTCAGGTCCACGCCGTTGTTCTTTTCATCGATGCTGAAATACAACTCCGCGTCCACCTTGGGCATTTCCTTGGATTGATCGGCCAGGTAGTAGTTTTCGGATTTCTGGAGCTTGACCTTTATGCCGGGTTCGCTGAGGAATTTGATCAGGGGGCTGTATTTGGGGAGGCCCCGGTAAGCCCTCATCAGGGCCAGGCCTCCGGACTTGGGATCCTCATCTCCATCGGTAATCTTTTTCTTGGCTTCGTTCAGGAATTGGTTCACCACCCGGCGCTGGGCTTCCACCAAACGGTCAACCCTGGGCTTGAGGATATGGTATTCCTGCTCGTCTCCCCGGGGGACAGGGCCCGCGATAATCAGAGGGGTCCGCGCATCATCGATCAATACGCTGTCCACTTCATCCACCATGGCGTAATGGTGTTTCCTTTGCACCATTTCGTCGGGGGACTGGACCATGTTGTCCCTCAGGTAGTCGAAACCGAATTCGTTATTGGTGCCGTAGGTAATGTCGGCCAGATAGGCCTTCCTCCTTTCCGGCGTATGGGGGGTATGCTTGTCGATGCAATCAACAGTTAGACCCAGGAATTCGAACAAGGGGCCGTTCCATTCGCTGTCCCGTCGTGCGAGATAATCGTTCACCGTGACGATATGCACCCCTGCCCCGGCCAGTGCATTCAGGTAGGCGGGCAGGGTAGACACCAGGGTCTTTCCTTCCCCCGTCGCCATTTCGGCAATTTTCCCGGAATGAAGCACCATCCCTCCGACCAATTGGACGTCATAATGGATCATGTTCCATACGATAGGACTTCCGGCGGCATTCCATCCGTTATCAAAGGTCACCTTGTCTCCGTCGAGGTGGATGTATTCCTTCTTTACACTCAACTCCCTGTCCAATTCGGTGGCTGTGGCTTCGAGAGGAGAGCCCGATGAGAAGCGGCGAGCCGTTTCCTTCATTACTGCGAAGGATTCAGGGAGGATCTCTTTGAGCACCTCTTCCAACTGATCATTACGCTTGTCCTTGAGCTCATCGACGTCCCGGTAGATCTGATCCCTGCCGTGTATGTCCTCAATGGGCAACTCCTCCGCCTGTTGGTTCAGGCCCGCGATTTCCGCGTCGATCCCGGCCAGGTGCGCCTTGATGCGCTCCTTGAAATCCGCCGATTTAGCCCTCAGCTCATCATTTGTAAGTGATTGATATTGAGAATAATATTCATTAATCTGGTCCGCAATGGGTAGGAGCTCCCGGGTATCGCGCTCACTTTTATTACCACCAAAGAGTTTAGCTATAAAACCTAACATATAGAATCGAATAGTGTAGTTAAAACCGTCAAATATGATGCTGATTTGGCTCGTCAGTCATAATGACAGGAGGACAAAGATAAGTGGCGCCAGCGGCATAAAACAGGAAAAATTATGCCGCTGGCGCCACTTCGCTAATTATGGGCCTTCGGCCGGCCGGCCGGTGGCCGGCCCTGCATGCCCACCGAATTCTTTCGGGCGCTCACCCCCCCTTAAAAAGGGTTGGCCCGTTCATCAATTTAGCCAGTAGGGGCGCGGGCTTTGGCCTACTTTTGTGATACTTATGACAAAAACTTTACTACTATTTATTGGATTGTTCTGGGTGTCGGCTGTGGTACAGGCTCAGGTAGACTCCACATCAGGACCCAAGCCGATCAGCGGAACCATCCGGGATTCTATAAGCAACCGACCCCTGGACAGGGCGGTCGTATCCTATGTAGAGCTGGGCCAGACGGACACCGCGCGTTACCTGACGAATGCCCAGGGCCGGTTTAGTATTGACAAAGCCCCTGTGGGGGAATTTATATTGATAGTCAGTAACGTAGGATTTCAGACGAGGGGGATTAGGTATCCCGCTTCGATGGCCGGAGAACTGGGCATCGTGTACCTCGGTGAAAAGATCAGGGAACTGGGAGAAATCGTCATCGAGGCTCCCCCCATCAAGGTCTTGCAGGACACGGTGGAATACCGTGCGAACGCCTTCCCCGTGCGTAAGGACGCCGTCGCGGAAGACGTGTTCAAAAAGCTGCCCGGGGTCGAAGTAGACAACCAGGGAAATATTACGGCACACGGGCAAACGGTGACCAAAATCCGGGTCAACGGGAAGGACTTCTTCGGAGGGGATCCCAAAATGGCCTCGAAGAATATTCCCGCAGACGCCATCGACAAGATCCAGGTCATCGATGACCAGAGCGACCAGGCTAAATTCTCAGGATTCGACGACGGTGACCGCACCAAAATCATCAACATTACGATCAAAAAGGACCGCAACCAGGGGATTTTCGGGAGCGCCACGGTTGGCGCCGGTACGACCTCGGCCGGATCTGATCAGACCGCGGGCACTTCTACCGGCACGGGAAACACCGAGACCGGGCCAAACACGGGTTCGGACGCGAACCGCTACGAAGGATTCGTGCGGGCCTTCCGGTTTAACAACAACGAGCAAATGGCCATCCTGGGCAATGCCAATAATATCAACCTGAACACCTTTACCCAGGGTGGCGCGAGCTTCCAGGGTGGCGGGGGACGCGGCGGAGGTGGGGGAGGTGGTTCCACCAGCCCGTCCAGCAACCTGACCTCCGGCAATCCCTATCAAACGGGATATAACGACGCCAAGGTCATCGGCGCCAACTACGCCAATGATTTTACACCCCACCTAACCCTATTTGGAAGTTATCAATATTCCCAGACGAAATCGACCATCATTACATCGACCTACTCCCAATACCTGGGAGACGTCCCGGGAAATACCGAGCCCTATAGCAACGCCTATTCGAACACGTATACCATTCAACAAAAGCACAGCGCATACCTGAACTTCGGGTGGGGCTTCTCCAAGCACGACTCCCTGCTGCTGAGGCCTTCATTCACGTATACCTCGAACAGCCAGCGGGCGATATCGACGACTACCTACGAGGACAGCCTGCAAAACCCGATCGACAACATCTATCAGAATTATGCGGGATACAATACGTCTCCCAGCATCAATGGGACGGCACTCTGGATGCACAAGTTCAATAAGGCGGGCAGGACATTATCCATTACCGTGACGGACAATCCGACGCCGCAACGTGAGATCGACACCAATTATTCCGCCCAGACGTACCTGACCGGTCCGGTCCCGTCCGATACCATTCACCAGTTGTCTTTCTTCAACACCAACAACTATACCTACAGTGCCCGGTTGTCCTATACCGAGCCCCTCAGCAGGAAAACAGGAATCGAGCTGAGCTATTCATACAGCAACAGCGAGAACGTAAGTTCCAAAAATGTTTATAGTCTGTATCCCAAGCTTGCGCAGACCTATGTGGACAGCCTTAGCAACAACCTGGACAATTACCTGATCACGAATAAAATCGGCCTCACGTTCCGGGAAAAAGAGCGTAAGTTCAATTACCAGATTGGTGTGGCGGCACAGCCCACCGAACTGTACAGCAAGACAATGTTTCCCAATAGCCCGGTGGATTCCATTTACACCAGGCACGAGTTTATCGTTGTCCCGATAGGTCAGCTGGCTTATACCTTCAGTACGACCAAGCGTTTACGCATCTTTTATACGGGCACTTCGCAGCAACCGTCTCCCAGCCAGTTGCAACCCGTGCCCGACTATACGAACCAGCAAACGATCAACTACGGCAACCCTTTGCTGAAGCCGGCGTTCAACAACCACCTGGTCATCAATTACAACAATTTCAGCAACGTTTCCGGGCGGTCCTTTTTCTTCAACATCAACGGGAATTACATCAGTAACTACATTACGAGCAATACGATGTATGAGGCCAATAATGTCCACTACATTGTCCCGGTCAATACGAGCGGATATTATACCTATTCCGGATATGCCAACCTTTCCCAGCCATTCCACAACCGGGAATTCATCCTTACGCTGATCGGAAAATTGGCATACGCCAACAACATTTCCTATGAAGACAGCATCAAGGAAATCGAACGGAACTGGCAGCCGACGGGAACGGTGCGATTCGAATGGGATAAAGGGGATTGGCTGGAAATCATCGGCGGGGCCAGCTATAACCTGAACTCCAACGTTTTCATTGTCCCCCAACAGGCAGTTACGAAGGGCTTCGAACAAACTCAAAACACCAGCCCCAGCAGTTGGACCTTTGCGCAATCCAGCAGGATTGATTTCCTAAAGATTTTCTCGATCCGTTACGATTACATTTATACCATCAACCAAGGGCTGGTGGGCTCGATCGGATCACGGCCGATTTCCCTGCTGAACGTCATCCTGGAAACGCGTTTCATGAACCAAAACGCGATCGTCGGGCTGAGCGTGAATGACCTGTTAAATCAGAACGCCAGCTTCAACGCCGGGACGTCCAATGGCGTATATACTCAGACGCAGACCAACATCCTGCAGCGTTTCTTCATGCTGACCTTTACCTACAAGTTCGCCAAGTTCAAGGGCGCGCAGCAAATGCCCGGAGGCGGAAACTTCCGCATGATGCGCCCCGGCGGCGGTGGAGGCGGTCGCATGGGCGGCGGGCCTCCCGGCGGACCCAGCTCAGACTTATAATGTAGCGTTTTTTTGTTTTCATAAAATAGATAGTAGTGAGATGGCCTGGCTTTTTTAAGCTGGGCCAATTCTTTTCCGCTTGCGTCTTGTTCCTTTTATCCTGTCGCGTTGGAGGAGGGGCGGTCGGCCATGCGCACAATACAAAGCGCATGGCCGACCGTCCCTCCTCCACGCGACGGCCCGGAATGACTTACCAGTAAGGGCCAGTAAGGGCCAGTGAGGCGAAAGAGGCGAGTAAGAAGCTCGCCATTGGGGTGGGAGGTGGGCCCGGGGGCTGAGGAGGTATGTGTAGAGCGCTTCTGCGGCACGCAGGCGCTCTACACATACCTCCTCAGCCCCCGGGCTGCACGCCCCGAAACACCATTTAACAACGTAGCGGGGCAGTTGTGGAAAGCGGATAAATACTTACCAAATCGGGAGCAAGATGGGGAGCGCCAAGGGGGGGCGGAGGCGGGTTTGTAGATTTGGTTGAGGGCTTTCTATGAAGACACGATTTGTGATGTTGCTGGTTATGCTGGCCTGGGTGACGGGGGCGGCAGGGCAGGTGCATGAGCAAGGCGTGGTGGTGGATTCAGTCAGCGGAAAGGCCCTGGAAAGAGCCGTGGTGGGGTGGAGAGTACCGGGGGAAAGGGATTCGGTAAAGGTGTTGACCGACAGCCTGGGCCAGTTCGTGGCCAGCGGGATGATCGTCGTCAGTTACATCGGATACAAGACCAGGACCGTTCTATTCAAGGGAGGGGTCGTAGCTATGAGCCCGGCACCCCATGAGATGCAGGAAGTCGTGATCGAGGCACCTGCCATACAGTTGAAACCGGATACGGTGGAATATCGGGCGGACGCATTTCCTGTCCGAAAGGACGGGGTCCTCGAGGACCTCCTCAGGAAAATGCCCGGGATCCAGATAGACATCAACGGGAACATTCTCGCTTACGGGCGTCCCATTACGAAGATCCGGATTAACGGGAAGGACTTTTTTCTGAACGATCCCAAGTTGGCTTCCCAGAATTTGCCCGCGGATATCATTGAAAAAATCCAGGTCATCGAGGATAAAAGCGACCAGGCAAAGCTCACCGGTTTCGACGATGGAGAGCGGCAGATGGTCCTCAACATCACGATCAAAAAGTCGAGGACGGACTCCTATTTGGGAAACGTGACCGCCGGGGCAGGGACGGATGGACGCTACCTGGCCACGGCCAGGCTTTTCCGGTTTGACAAGAGCCAGCAACTGACCGTCCTGGGAGAGGCGGACAATACCAACGGCGCCAATGTCACTTCAGGCAGCACGAATTCGGGGCCGCCCGAAAACGATGCCCGGAACGCGGGTGTCAATTTTTCCAGCAACCTGGCACCCCACCTGATCGTGAACGGCAGTTACAATTACAACGGGAACCATATGGTGACCAACATGACATCAATCCGGCAGAACTACCAGGACACCTTCTACGTATACAGCCAGAATGCACAGACGTCGAGCAATCAATTCGACCACAATGTGCAACTTACCGTTGGCTACGGAGCAGGGAAAAACGATACGTTGATATTCAATCCCCACATGGATTACAATTCCCACCAGCAGGTTACGGCCAACTCCTTCAACTTCCAGAACGCTTCCGGTGCCGTCACGAGTTCGGGTGTCCAAAGTTATTCGGCCAACAGTCAATCTCCGAATCTGGCGGGTTCGATAAACTGGCTGCACCGTTTCAGCGAGGCGGGCCGGACGCTGTCCGTGTATGCTTACGCGGGACCCGGGCCCGTCAAGGAAACAGACAATAATTTTTCCACGAATCATATCTATACCCCCAGTTCCCTGGACACGATCTGGCAGGTGAGCAATATCCATACCCAAAACAAGCAATACAACGCGAGCATAAGCTATACCGAACCCCTCGGGAAGGATAAGGTATTACAGGTGATCTACCGCTTTTCCAGGAGCGAGAATATTTCGGGGAAAAACGTTTACGACGTGAGTGCCGTCAACAAGACTTTCAACGACAGCTTGAGCAACACATTCGACAATATTCTAACCACGCATAACGTGGGCTTGAATTTCAGACAGGGAAACCAAAAGTATAGTTATCAAATAGGATTGGGGTTACAGCCTACGTATATGGACAGCAAGTCGATACAATTGGATACGCCCCACGATTTTTACAGGCCCGTTCTGCAGGTGGTGCCCCTGGCCAATTTTTCTTATCAATTCTCTCCCCAGCGACGGATCCATTTCCTGTACACCGGATACACCCAGCAACCCGCCATCAGCCAATTGCAGCCCGTTCCGGATTATTCCAACCCGCTTTATATTGCCGAGGGTAACCCCAAACTCCAGCCGAGCTTCAACCATGCCTTCCGGGTGGACTATAACGACATCAACCGGGAAACGGGCCGATCCTTTTTCCTTCGGGGGTGGGTTTACCTGAAAGAAAATGCCATCGTAAATAATACTATCCAGTTGCCGGGTGGCAGGGAAATCATACAGCCCGTCAATATCGGGGGAAACTACAGCGCCTCCTCCTACTACGATTATTCGGTTCCCTTTCTTCAAAAAATGTTCCTGCTTTCCTTATCCGGATCCGTGTCCTTCAACAACAATGTGAGTTTGGACTCCGGCGCCAAAAATATCGGGCGCACCTGGGGAGGACGGCAGGGTCTGAGGTTGGCCTATAACCGCGGAAAATGGCTGGACCTGAGTGCAAACATTAATTATACCTTCAACAGCAGCACCTTTAGTCTCGAACCCGGCATGTCCGACCGGGTGAGCACCTGGGAGGCAATACAAGAGGGAAGGGCGGACTTGCCCGGAGATTTTTCTCTGAGGTACACATTTGACTACACACTGCACGAGGGGGTTCCTTCCACGGTAGGCAAGCAGGTGACCCTGCTGAGCCTGGTGCTGGAAAAACGGATTCTGAAGGAAAATGGAATTCTCGCCCTGTCCGTTAATGACTTATTCAACAATAATATAGGGTATAGTCATCAAGTGGGGGACGGATTTACCGAGGATGATTTCAATACGGTCATGAGTCGGTTCTTTCTTCTATCCTTTACCTGGAAATTGCAGAAGCGGCGTTAACTTTGTAACAAAGCCCTGGTCCGGGAGACTAACTGTGTGATGCAACCTCGAATTATCCTTGCCGCCACTTTCCTAATATGCAGCGCCCTGGCCCGGGCTCAACGTCCCAATCTATCCGGCATGGTCAGGGATTCCAGCCTGAGTACACCCTTACAGGGTGCCGTAGTCTCCTTCGTTGAGGTGGGAAAGACGGACACTGCGCGTTTCCTGACGGACGCCAGGGGAACGTTCCGGATCGACCGGACCGTGGACGGGGACTTTATACTGATC
Source organism: uncultured Chitinophagaceae bacterium (assembly GCA_964544695.1). Lineage (GTDB taxonomy): Bacteria > Bacteroidota > Bacteroidia > Chitinophagales > Chitinophagaceae > Dinghuibacter. The sequence goes on along the minus strand of CAZJDB010000250.1, from coordinate 14,109 downwards.
TTCAGTTATGTGGGATATCAGACGCGGGGCTACCGCTATCCTTCGTCCATGCAAACGGACGTAGGGGTGATCGATATGGCGCCCTACGTGCTGATCATGAAGGAAATCGTCATCGAGTCTCCACCCATCGTATTGAAGACAGATACCATCGAGTACAGGGCCAGCGCCTATACGGTCAAGGAAGACGCTACCGTGGGGGACCTTTTCAAAAAACTACCGGGTGTCCAGGTCAATAGCGATGGATCGGTCACCGCGGGAGGACAGACCGTCACCAAGATCAGGGTTAACGGGAAGGACTTTTTCGGGGGTGATCCCAAATTGGCCGCCAATAATCTGCCGGCCAATATCGTGGACAAGGTCCAGGTGATCGACGATAAGAGCGACCAGGCCAAGTTTTCGGGCTTCGATGACGGGCAGCGCACCAAGGTGATCAACATTACCCTCAAGAAAGGGGTCAACGGGGGCTATTTCGCGCGCGCGACCGCGGGGATCGGTACGGATGACCGTTACCAGGGTACCCTGACGGCCAATCGCTTCAACAACGACCAGCAGGTTTCGATCATAGGCAATTCCAACAATACCAACAGCAACCTTTTTTCCTTCAATACGCCAGGTCTTTCCCTGGGCATGGGCGGATTCATCAGCAATTATATGAACACCATGTCCAATACGGGAGGGGCCAATTCCTTTACGAATATGGCCAACAACGGGGACCAGGGGTTCACCTCGGCGGGGGGGAACAGCAACCAGACGGGCGTCACCACCGCGCATTCGGGAGGGATAAATTACGTCGACCAATGGGGGCCCAAAGTCAGTGTGTACGGGAGCTATCTTTATGGTTACGGTGCTACGGATATGACCCAATTGACCGCCCAGCAATATTTCCTGCCAGACTCGACCTATTTCCGTAACCAATCGAACCAAATCCATACCATCCAGCAGAACCACCGGCTTTACCTGAACATGGAGTATACCATCGATTCGGCGAACTCCATGAAGATCAGCCCTACCCTGACTTGGGCAACTATGGATCAGACGAGCGAGAATACTTTCAACGCGCAGGATTACCAAAAAATCACGACGAGTAACGGGGCCCAGAATTACCAGGGAAAGAACAGCAGCCCCAATATCAGTGGCACCCTATTATTCCGGCATCGCTTCGGGAAACGGGGACGTACCTTTTCAGCGAACGTGAACCTGGGTACGAACAGCACCACGGAATCCGATAACAATTTCACGTACGCCCCGCCCGACTCCCTGAACCAGCAGTACAAAATCAATACACATAACAGCAACAACGGGTTCAGGCTTTCTTACACCGAACCCTTGTCCAGGGACAAGGCCATCGAAGTCAGCTACCTGTACAACAACGCGACGAGCACGAACGATAAGCGTACCTACCTCTTGGATACCGTTCCCGTCTTCGCTCCCCAACTCAGCAACAATTACGTTTCCCATTTCATCACTCACCAGGGAGGGATCAACTTCAGGGAGTCGAAAAAAATGTACAATTTTACCCTTGGCTTCGGCTTGCAGCCCACGTCTCTTACGGGAAATACACAGTACAAGGATTCTCTGCCCCCGACCAGCCAAAACCGGGTGAATTTTCTACCCCAGGCTACTTTCAATTATAATTTCGCCAGGACAAAGATTTTCACGTTCAGGTATACGACGTCCATTTCTCAACCGGGCATAACCCAACTCCAGCCCATCCCGGATTATAGCAATCCCCTTTTTATATCATATGGGAACCCCAACCTGAGACCTCAATATATCCATACCCTGGGCGCCAACTATAACCAATTCAACCTGGGCACCGGGAAAATGCTTTTCCTTTTTCTCAACGGGAGCCTGATCCAGGATCGCATCGTAAACAATACGATCATCTTGCCCACCCTGGGACAGGCCAACCGACCCCAGAACCTGGATGGGTATTATACGGTCAATGGCCTTTACGTTTTCTCCCGCCCGTTCAAACATCGGACGTATGTGCTGACGCTGATCGGAAGCGCCACCTATACCAATGACGTCAGCCTGGTGCAAAATGGCCTGGTCTCCTCCGATTTCGACAGCAGCCTGACGAGCACGGGACACAACTGGGTGGTCTTTCAGAGCGCTACCCTGGAATTCTACCAGAAGCAATGGCTGGAGTTGTCGGCGGGCGTCACGTATAACATTAATTCTACGCACTATACCCAGGACACGATGGGGGCGAGAATCTTCAGTACCTGGGGATTTACCCAAACGGGACGCGTCGATTTTTGGAAAACCTTCAGCTTCAACTACGAGTTCCGGTATAATATCAATACGGGCCTGGAACAAGGGATCGGAAAGAATATCGCGCTGCTGAACGTGTGGCTGGAAAAAAGGGTGATGAAGCGCAAGGGCGTCATCCGTCTCGGCGTCAACGATCTGTTCGACGAAAATGCCAGCATTACGCGCACTGCGACGGGAACCTACATCTCGGACATGCAAACCAGCGTGTTGAACCGCTACGCGCTGATCAGCTTTGCGTATAAATTCCAAAAGTTCAAAGGGGTGCAGAAAACGGTGAAGCCGAAGGACGGGGTGTTCGTGCCCGGGGGCTGAAGCGACGGAGCGGGCCGCGCCAGCGGCGGACCGTAGGTCGAGATCATGAGCGTCGTTGTATCTTTGCGCCCATGCTGACGACAAGACTACGTTATACGATGGCCATCGGATGCGCCATCCTGGTGGGAAATATTTACTACTGCCAGCCCCTGTTGGGTGAAATGGCCCGCAGCTTCGGGGTTGACAAACGGTCCGCGGGCTTTGTCAATGTCGCTACCCAGGCGGGATATCTACTTGGACTTTTTTTTATAGTCCCCATGGGGGATATGGTCAGCCGGAACAAGCTCATTATTAGAATGCATTGGTTTGCCGCGCTGGCGATGCTGGGGGTGGCCTTAGCTCCCGGGATGGGATGGCTGAAGGGAGCTTCGTTATTAGTAGGCGTTTCCACGACGGCGTGCCAGGTGTTCATTCCTTTTGCGGCCCACCTTGCGCGCGATGATGAAAGGGGAAAGGTGGTAGGCTCCATGATGGGAGGCCTCTTGACGGGTATATTGTTGTCCAGGACCCTCAGCGGGTTCGTAGCACAGGAGCTTGGCTGGAGAGGGGTGTATTATGTGGGTGCGGGCCTAATGGTTCTGATGGCCCTGATCCTTTCCGTGGCGTTGCCGGCGGAGATGCCCTCTTACAAGGGGACTTACGCTCAGTTGATGGGTACTTTATGGCAACTGTTCCGCACCCAGCCGGTCATAAGGCGGAGCTCCCTGATCGGGGCCTCGTTGTTTGGGGCCGTGTCCGCCTTTTGGGCAACCCTGGCATTTTTCCTTGAAGCGCCCCCTTACCGCTACAATGTCTCGACCATCGGTCTGTTCGGGGCGGTGGGCGCAGCGGGGGCCCTGACGAGTCCACTGGTGGGCAGGCTGGCCGACAGGAAGAGCGCCCTGGTACCCATTCGCATAGGCATAGGCTTGATGGCCCTGGGCTATTGCGTGCTTTTCAAGGCGGATTGGAATGTCGGGGTGGTGATTGCGGGGGTCTTATTGTTGGATATTGGGGTACAATGCGCGCACATCCCCAACCTGGCGCGGAATTACGCGCTCCTCCCGGAAGCGCGTACCCGTTTGAACACCATATATATGACTTCGTATTTCATAGGCGGTACCCTGGGCTCCACCCTGGGTAGCCTGGCCTGGGATGCCTGGGGCTGGGTGGGCGTTTGCTGGTCGGGACTGGGCATGATCTCGATCGCTGCGGTGGCGGTGCTCCTGGAATCGTAATTTGCCGTACATTTGCAGCCAATTTATAGTGTAATGAGTGGCCAGTTAAAAGAAGTACGCCTTCGTATCAAGTCTATCCAGGGAACCCAGCAAATCACCAAGGCCCTGAAAATGGTCAGTGCGGCCAAGCTGAGGCGTGCCCAGGATGCCATTCTTCAAATGCGCCCATACGCCAGGAAACTCCAGGAAGTCCTCTCCGACATCGTAAGTAATTCGGATGGAGACCTGGGAACGAATCTCGCCACACCACGTCCGGTAGAAAAGGTCCTTTATTTCGTCATTACCTCCGACCGCGGAGCCTGCGGAAGTTATAATTCGAACATCCAAAAGCTGGCCCGCCAGTCCATGAAGGAAAAATATCCCGGCCCGCTGGCTGCCAAACAAATCACCGTCTGGGCCATCGGTAAAAAGGGGTACGAATATTTCGAGCGTAACGGGTTTAAGGTCAGCGCCACCTATAAAGATATCTTCCTGGATCTGAAATTCGCACGCGTGCAGGAAGCGGCCCAGGCCGCCATCAAGGCATTCATGAACAAGGAATTCGATGCGGTGGAAATCGTGTATAGTGAATTCCGGAACGCAGCGACCCAGGTGTTTAAGGTGGAATCTTTCCTGCCCATCGCGAAAGTGGAAAAAAAGCCGGGCGCCAAAAAGGCCGATTTCATATTCGATCCTTCCAGGGAGGAGCTGATTTCAGAATTGATGCCGAAAATCCTCAATACGCAACTATTCAAATCCGTACTGGATGCCAATGCCTCCGAGCACGGAGCGAGGATGACGGCCATGGATAAAGCAACAGAAAATGCCAACGAACTCCTGCGCACCCTGAAAATTTCTTATAATCGCGCCCGTCAGGCAGCCATTACTACGGAACTCACCGAGATCGTCAGTGGGGCGGCCGCACTACAAGGCTGATGCAATATGGAGCTTAGCCAGATCATCCCGCATATCGAAGCATTAATCTTTGCCAGTGACCGGCCCCTGACCAATCCGGAGCTCCTGGAACTGGTGAATAATGCCCTGGGCTTCATCGAGGACAGGGCAGTGCCCGAACAAATCAGCGCGGCGGTAGACGCGATCCGGGAAAAATACAATACCGAGTTTTATCCCTTCGAGGTAAGGGAAAGCGGAGGCGGTTGGCAATTCCTCACCAAAAAGGAATACCACAAGACGGTGGCCCTCCTGGTAGGAGACAAGTTCCTGAAGCGCCTCAGCGCGGCAGCCCTGGAAACCCTGGCCATCATTGCCTATAAACAGCCCATAACTAAGGGTGAGATAGAAGCAATCCGGGGTGTCAACAGTGATTACTCGGTGCAAAAGCTGCTCGAAAAGGAACTAATCATCATTTCCGGCCGGAATGAGGAAATGCCGGGCAAACCCCTGGTCTATTGTACCTCCCGGACCTTCATGGATTATTTTGGTTTGAATTCTCCGGGAGAGCTGCCCAGTATCAACGAAGTCCTGATGGATCAGCCTATCGAGCCCTACGTAATGACCGGGGATAACCCGGTGGAAACGGACAGGCCGGATCCACAAGGCGAAATCGACTGGTCGGGCGAAGCCACCGAATAATAGACGCGCCGGAGGCGCGCCAACACAAAAGATATATTATGTCCCCAGATTCCGAACAGCTGATACAGATAGCCCGTGAATTCGGGACGCCGGTATACATTTATCACGCGGATAAAATAAAAGAGCAATACCAGAAGCTGCAAAAAGCTTTTTCGGGATGTTCTACGCGTTTTTTCTACGCCTGCAAGGCCTTGTCCAACATCAACGTTCTCCGCTATATCAGATCCCTGGGTGCTGGACTGGACTGCGTGAGCATCTATGAGGTCAAACTGGGCATGCTCGCGGGTTTCGAACCCCGCAATATCCTGTTCACCCCCAACGGAGTGGACCTGGAAGAAATCATACAAGCCAAGGACCTGGGCGTGCTCCTCAACATTGACAATATTTCCACCCTGGAGCAATTCGGGAACCGTTTCGGCGATTCCTATCCGATCTGCATCCGCCTCAATCCCCACATCATGGCAGGCGGGAATTACAAGACTTCCACGGGTCACATGGACAGTAAATTCGGGATTTCCATTCACCAGATCCGGCACATCGAAAGGATCGTCAAGACCTTCAAGATACACGTGAACGGCCTGCACATGCACACGGGCAGCGATATCAAGGACGTCAACGTGTTCATCCAGGGATTGGAGATCATGTTCGAGGACGCCCGCCATTTCGATCGCCTGGAATTCATTGACCTGGGCAGCGGGTTCAAGGTGCCGTACCAGGAGGGAGAACCCGAAACGGATGTGGAAGCGCTGGGGAAAAGCGTTTGCTCGGCATTCAACGCCTTCATCAAAGAATATGGCCGCCCCCTGGAGGTTTGGTTCGAACCGGGTAAATACCTGGTCAGTGAAGCCGGTTACTTCGTCGTGAAGGCCAACATCATCAAGCAAACCACCGCAACCGTGTTCGTTGGAGTGAATTCGGGCTTCAATCACCTGATCCGCCCCATGTTTTACGATTCTTTCCACCGGATCGAAAACCTTTCCAACCCCGGAGGTCCCGAGCGGATTTATACCGTAGTCGGGAATATCTGCGAAACCGATACCTTTGCCTGGGACCGCAAGCTGAATGAAGTTCGGGAGGGGGACCTTCTCGTATTTTATAACGCGGGAGCGTATGGATTTCAAATGTCATCGAATTTCAATTCCCGTTTGAAACCCGCGGAAGTGCTCCTCTTGGAAGGCAAGCCCAGGCTGATCCGGAAAAGGGAAGTATTCGAGGACCTCTTGCGGGGCCAGATCGACGAAAGCATATGAAAACGATTTTTTTATTGGTGGCTTTTCTTAGGGTGGGGCTCGCTTGCGGGGCTCAGGACTTGTCCACGTTTCACGCCTATCATCCCGAAGAGGATGCGGTAGCAGGCGTTCAGAAGGCGATCAAAACAGCCGCCGCCAACCACAAGAACGTTTTTCTGGAAATCGGTGGGAACTGGTGTATCTGGTGTGCACGCTTTTATGAATTGAGCCGCCAGGACCGGCAGATCGATTCGGCATTTAACGCAAATTTTATCGTTTACCATCTCAATTTCAGCAAGGAGAATGAAAACCTCGCCCTGATGACCCTGTTGGGGTATCCCCAAAGATTCGGTTTCCCGGTATTCGTGATCCTGAATGACAAGGGAGCCCCGGTCCATATCCAGAACTCGGAATACCTGGAGCAAGGGAAGGGATATAACAAAGAAAAGATCATATCTTTCCTTAACGATTGGTCGCCCAGGGCATTGGACCCGGCCTCATACTAATCATGAGCAACCACAGTACCTCCAAAGAGCGCTTTATCCGAATGACGACCCATCGCTGGTCGTATTATGCATTCCTCCTGAGGAATTTGCCTAGCGCTTTTTTTTCGGGTGTACGTATCCGATCCATGAACGAAGAAGAATGCCTCGTTTCGGTGCCCTATCGCTGGGCTTCCCGGAATCCCTTCAAGTCTACCTATTTCGCCTGCCTGGCCATGGCTGCCGAGATGTCCACGGGGGCCCTCGCCATGTTTCACGTGTGTGGTTCGGAGCGAAAGATATCCATGCTCATCGTGGAAATGGAGGCAAAATATCACAAGAAAGCCCGGGGATTGACGCGCTTCCTCTCCAAGGACGGGCGCCTGATCCAGGCTGCTATCCAATATGCCGTTGGCAAAGGTCAGCCCCAAACCTGCAAAGTATATACCGTAGGTATCAATAAGGATGGGGAGGCCGTCGCCGAGTTCTGGATTACCTGGTCTTTCAAATCAAAAACATAAAATGACGATTGCTTTCCATGGAGCTGCCCGTACCGTCACCGGCTCCAAACACTTACTTACCCTCGATAACGGAAAAAAAGTATTGCTCGATTGCGGTATGTTCCAGGGCCTCGGAAAAGACGGGGAAGCCTGGAACATGGACTTCGGATTCGACGCGAAGGAGATAGCCTACCTCGTTCTTTCGCACGCGCACATCGATCACTCCGGGCTCGTGCCGAAATTGGTGAAAGATGGTTTTACAGGCAAAATCTTCGCCACGCCCGGAACCAGGGAACTTTGCAACGTTTTGCTGGAAGATTCCGCGACCATTCAAAGGGATGACACGCACTACGAAAACAAGAAGCGGGCGGCGCGGCACTTACCACCTATCGAGCCTCTTTACGGAATTGAAGACATGAAGAAGGCCATGGGTTTATTCGTGGAGGTCCCCTACGGGCAGTCTTATACGATCGAAAAAGGCCTCGATTTGTTGTACCTGGATGCGGGTCATATCGTCGGTGCGGCGTCGGTCCATTTGACCATTACCTCGGGAGAAAAGGTGACCCACCTTACGTTTAGCGGAGACGTTGGCCGGTACCAGGATCTAATACTGGTCAGTCCCCAGCCCATACCCCAGGCGGATTACATCCTGATCGAGTCGACGTACGGCAACAGCCTCCACCAACCCCTGACCAATACGCAACAGACACTTTTGGATTGGATCACCAAAACGTGCATCCAGAAAAAAGGGAAACTCGTCATTCCGGCCTTCAGTGTGGGGCGCACCCAGGAGTTGCTTTTCATGCTCAATCAAATGGAATTGAACCATACGCTGCCCGACCTGGATTATTATGTGGATAGTCCCCTGAGTTTCGAGGCTACCCAGGTGGTTGAGCACCACCCGGAAAACTTCAATGCCCATATCCAGGAAATCCTCAAGGTGGACAGCGACCCTTTCGATTTCAAAAGGTTGACGTATATCAAAGACGTCGATTCGTCCAAGGCGCTGAACGGTCGGAAAGATCCCATAGTGATCATTTCGGCCAGCGGGATGGCCGATGCCGGGAGGGTGAAGCATCACATTGCCAATAATATCGGGGACGCCAAAAATACCATCCTCATCGTGGGCTATTGCGAACCCCATTCCCTGGGGGGACAACTCATGGGGGGAGCCAAAAAGGTACACATCTACGGAGAGGAATACGACGTTCAGGCCGAAGTAGGAGTAATGCGTAGCATGAGCGCCCACGGGGACTATGAAGACCTACTGCACTTCCTGGCCGGGCAGGACACCACGAAAGTTAAAAAGGTTTTTGTCGTTCATGGAGAATATCCCGTCCAGCAGGGATTCCAGGGACACCTCGCGGAAAAAGGGTTCACCAACGTCGAAATACCTGAGCGCCACCAGTCGTTCGACCTGGGCTAGCGGAGCCATTCGCCGTCGACGAGGCGCCATATCCCCAGGGGGTTGGATTCCTTCAGCGCATCCGGCAACATCGCGTCCGGAACATTCTGATAACACAGGGGCCGCATAAAACGTCGAATGCCGTCCTCTCCCACCGAAGTGAAACGACTGTCCGTCGTGGCGGGGTAAGGTCCTCCGTGTTGCATGGCGGCCACGACCTCCACGCCCGTGGGCACGCCGTTCCAGACAAAGCGTCCACAGCGCTGCTGGATGATTTCCACCAATTCTCCGTTGCTTTGAAATTCGTTTTCGGTGGCTATCAGCGTGCTGGTCAGTTGTCCCTCTAAGTGGAGCGCAACTTTCAACATTTCTTTGGCATCCGAGCACTCGACGAGGAGGGAATAAGGTCCGAAGACTTCCGCATGCAATACGGGATTGGACAAGAATTCGGTTGCTTTGGTTCTGGCCAGGGTGGGGACTCCCTCGGTGCCTTCGCCGCTCGCCAGGGTATCTACGCCTGACTGAGACAACGCCGTTTGTCGGCGATCCGCGTATGCCCTGGCAATGCCCGGGTGCAACATGGGCGCGGCGGGAACCTTGGCCATTTGGGCAGAAAGCGCTGATTGGAATGCGTCAAGGCCGGACCCCCGGATACCGACCAGTAGGCCGGGGTTCGTACAGAACTGTCCTACCCCCAGGGTTATGCTGGCGGCGTATTGAGTGGCGACATCGAGGGCCGCCACAGCCAGGCGTTCCGGTAACAGGAAAACGGGATTGATGCTCCCCATTTCGGAAAAGACGGGAATGGGATCCGGTCTGGAGGCGGCCCAATCGAAGAGTGCCCTTCCACCCGAAGTGGAACCGGTGAAACCAACGGCTTTCACGAGAGGGTGCGTGACCAGGGCCTTACCGACTTCGAAGGCCATCCCGTGCACGTGGGCAAAGGCCCCCCGGGGCAACCCTGGTGTGGCCAATACGATGTTGGCTACTTTTTCAGAAGTGCCCGCATGGGCAGGATGCGCCTTGACGATTACCGGGCAACCTGCAGCCAGGGCGCAAGCCGTGTCTCCGCCGGCTGTGGAATAGGCAAAAGGAAAATTACTGGAGCCGAAGACGACGACAGGCCCCAGTGGGACCATGACCTTTCGGATATCAGCCCTGGGCGCGGGCTTTCGATCAGGCATGGCGTGGTCTATGCGCGGTTCCAGGTGATGGCCCGCTGCTGCCGCGTCGGCGTAACTGCGCAGTTGAAAGCAGGTGCGGCCAAGTTCACCTTTCAGGCGGTCATTTCCCAGGTGCGTTTCCGAGGCGGCGGTAGCCACCAGGTCGTCCGCGTGCGCCTCGAGACCGGTTGCGATCGAATGAAGGATATCCCTACGCGCTGCGAGGGAAAGATTTTTGAAGCTGAAAAAAGCGTCCGACGCTCGTTTAAGCGTTTCGTCTATTTCCGGTAATGTTATGTCTTTAAAAGTCACGATAGCGGTTTTGGATACAAATGTGGTACTTTTAACAGAACAAAAATTCAGCCACTTGACAGAGCGTACTATAATCATCACGGGGGCGAGCGGGGGCTTGGGAAAGACCGTGGCCGCGCTGTTTCTGGAAAAGGGATTCCGCGTGATCGCTCCCGAAGAACAGGACGTCGACCTGACCGATGAAGGGGAGGCAGGAGCTTATATTTCCGATACCCTCCGGTCCTACCAAACCATAGATTCCGCGCTGCTGCTCGTAGGGGGATTCATGCCCGGAGAAGTGATCGATACCAAGAGCGCCGACCTGGAGAAAATGTTCCACCTGAATTTCCTTACGGCCTTCCATGTGGCAAAACCTCTGTTTGCGCACATGATGGAAAAAGGGAAAGGCAGGATCATCCTGATTGGGGCAAGACCGGCCCTCGTTCCGGCGCAGGGCAAACATGCCGTGGCCTATGCCCTGACCAAGGGGCTGTTGTTTCATCTTGCAGATATACTCAATGCCGAAGCCAAGGGTAAGGATGTCGTCACTCACGTCGTCGCGCCTTCTACCATAGATACGCCGGCCAACCGGAAAAGCATGCCCGATGCGGATCCCAGCACCTGGGTATCGCCCGCGCAGCTTGCGAATATTTTCTATTTCATTTGTACGGAAGGAGGGGCGCCCTTACGCGAACCCGTGTGGAAAGTTTATGGCCAGGCGTGATCCTTACGATACATTGCCCACCGGGTCCCCGGGCTTTCACGGTAACTTTTTTTCACGCCTCAGGATAACTTAGTTCCGCCCATTTTCTTCGCGATTTCCTCCCTTTTTCCAACGTTTTTGAGGGCATTAACAAATTTCTATTCGACCAAAATGATATATTTCATGGGTCACAGGTGTTTTTTTGTGACCAAATCTCCAAAAAAGGGCCTTGACCCTGATTTTTATTAACATTTCTATTTTTTAATATATTTAGGCCAGATACGCATATTCATTTGACTACTAGATCGGTTTAAGGGAATTCGACGTTGCAAATCAATGGGTATTGGATCGGCAAGGGATTGAATATTTCCGAATATATATATATAGTAAATATCACATTTTCGTCAAGGGTTTTAAATTGCCCGGAAACAAAACATATTTTTTTGTTAAAGCCGGATTTTATGATAATTTGCCGTTCAAGACAATTTAAAAACCACAGACATGAGAAAATTAATTACACTCTTATCGGTGTTAATGCTGTATTCTATTACGGCATTAGCCCAGACAAGGACTATCACCGGCAAGATTGCGAGCAATGACGGCCAACCCATCGAAGGTGCGTCAATTCGCATTCAAGGGTCCCACGCCGGGACGGTCACTAACGTACGAGGAGAGTTCAAGATTGTCGCCAAGGACGGCGCCACCCTTGTGATCTCCGCGATTGCCTTCAGTCCCACCAAAATTGTCGTCGTTTCCTCTCAGGATCATTATTCTGTTGTCCTCACACAGAATGTCAGCACCATGGATGAAGTGGTGGTAACGGCAGGTGGTTTAAAAGCAAGAAAAAAAGAACAAAGCTACAATGCTACCGACCTGAAGGGTGATGATCTCGTAGCTACGAAACCCGTTGATGTAGAAGCAGCCCTTGCCGGTAAGGTAGCCGGTCTGATCGTGAGCGACGTCAGCGGAGGTGTGAACCCCAACTATCGCCTGGTCCTTCGCGGTCAGCGTTCGTTGTTGGGGAATAACCAGGCACTGATCGTACTCGACGGTTCCGTCGTTCCCAATGCAGTATTGGGGAACCTCAACCCCGGTGACATCGAAAACATCGAAGTCCTGAACGGTGCGAGTGCCGTTGCCTTGTATGGTTCGGACGCCTCCAACGGAGCCTTGGTGGTCACCACCAAGAAGGGTCGCAAGGGCGCCACCTCGGTGGGTATCTCGCAGACCCAAACCTATCAGAACATCGCTTTCTACCCCAAATTACAGAAGTCATATGGCGGCGGTGGTAACGGGTACGGTGTGAATCCGGATGGTACTCCAGTATTTTCCGACCTGGAAAATGAATCTTACGGTCCTAAATTCAATGGCCAGATAGTCCCTCTCGGAAATCCCCTGGCAGACGGTTCCCAACAAATGGTGCCCTACTCCTATAATGATTCCAGGTGGAAATTCTGGAATACCGGCGCCACCAACCAAACGGACTTCAACCTCACCACGGGTAATGACGTTTCAACAGTTTACCTGGCAGCCCAGTACGCAAGCATCACCGGCATCATGCCCGGGGATTCATACAATAGGGCAACCTTCCGTTTGAACGGGACCCAGAAGCTGGTCAATCACGTAAATGCCACTTACTCCATCGGCTATACCCAGAACCGGTATAACATTACCTGGAATGGCGGGGACATTTTCAATAACCTGATTAACATTCCCGGGAATGTGCCTATCACGAGCTACAAGGATTGGCAGAACAACAAGTTCGCCAATCCGAACGGGTATGAGAATCCCTGGTATCAGAACCCTTATTTCGAGGCATCCAACGATAGGGAGCTGACCCGCAATGACTACTTAATCGGGAACGCCCAATTGGATTGGAACCCCGTTTCCTGGTTGAACCTTACCTACCGTCTGGGGGTCACTACGGATAATATCTCCGATCTGACCACCACGAACAAATTTACCTATACCCAATTCGCCATTGTAGCCAGCGGCGGTTCGAAGTCGAACATCCCCGGATCGGTCACTTCCACGAATGACTATTATACAAGGTTGACTTCCGACTTCTACGTAACCTTCAAGAAGAACGTGAAGGACTTCACCTTCAACCTCGTGGGCGGTACTTCGCTGCACAACAACGTGTCGAATTCTACTTCGGCCTCCGTTACGGGTCTGAATACGCCGGGCCTCTTCAACCTGAGCAACTCACCCAACTCCCCGACCGCCAGCAACGGCACCTATAACGCCCGCCTGGTGGGTCTTTATGGGGACTTGAAGATTGGGTTCCGGAATTACCTCTTCCTGGAGGCTACCGGTCGTAACGACTGGGTTTCCATCCTGAATCCGCCCAACAACAGCTTCTTCTATCCTTCGGTTGGCTTGTCTTTCCTCGCGAGCGACGCCATCAAGGCTCTGAAGAGCATCAAAAACCTGGATTACCTGAAGCTCCGCGGCACGTGGTCTAAGGTAGGACAGGTGAACCTGACCAGCGATCCGAACTCCACTACGTTCGGGGCCTACTCGCTGATGACTACCTTCAGCCAACAGCTTGGTTTCCCCTACCAGGGCGTTCCCGGCTATACCGAGAACAACACCGTGGTTCAAAACCCGCTGCTGCCTGAAATTACACAGGGCTACGAGTTCGGAGGTGAATTCGGCCTCTTCAACAATCGCGTTACGGGTGGCATCACTTATTACAGCACGCACACCACGAACCAAACGATCCCAGCCACGATCTCCATCACGAGCGGTTTCACCAGCTTCCTCCTCAACTCCGGAGAAGTCTCCAACAGGGGCATTGAAAGCAAGTTGGGTGTAGTCGCCTACAAGAGTAAGAACTGGACCGTGAGCGTGGACGGGAACTATTCTCACTACAACAACATCGTCAACTATATCAACAGCGCGCTGGTGGGGAACCTGCTGCTGTATGCCTACGGGACCAACGGCTCCTACGCCGTT